>DAGF01000039.1 GCA_002495645.1 Euryarchaeota archaeon UBA549 | reverse complement strand
AAAGCAACGATTTCATCTCGGCTTGTTTCGTGGCCAGGGATGTCAAGCTCCGTGGCGCTGGCGATGAAATTCACGATGGGGCCATCCCATGGACCCATGCCAGGGTTGGTTTGGTGCGAGGTTCGGAGTTTCATGAAGTACTCAGCATCGTAACCCATGTCATCGGCTGAGCGAACACAAAACGGGCAATCCGTGTCCATGAACTCAACAACCATCCACTCGCCGTCCGCGTCCCCTGCTGTCCAGTTCTTTGTCAGGTAGCTGTCCATGTCAAATTCGTACCATGAACTGCCGTTGTAGGCCTTCCCTTCCAACATGGGGGCTCGGTCGCCCTCTTTGGTTCCCACTTTGATGGGGTCAGTGGTCAAGGCGAGGAAAATGATGGCCACAAAGAAAAGCGCCATGACTTTGATGGCGGTATCGGTGCGTACATCGGCTTCGGTGTTGGTCTTCATCGGGTTCACTCCAATCCAATTTCTTCAAGCAGGCACTCGGCTGTGTACCGAATGGCCTCTTCGCTGTTCATCTTCACATCAAAGCCTGCTTTGAGCATTTTCTCAATTCCAAGACGTGCACGAGGAATGTCCCCGGCCCATCCACGGTCTCCTCCAGTGTATTCGATACTGGCGCCATGACAACCGGTCACATCCACAACAATCTCGGCAATTCGGCGAACTGAAGCGGTGTCGTGGCTGCCGAGGTTGTACAGATTCAATGGCTCGTCCGCTTGACTCATGACGTGGAGAATGGCATCGGCGCAATCGCCCACTTCCATGTAGGACTTTTCCTGAAGTCCGTTGCCCAGCACTTCCAAACGGGACGGGTCGTTCTTGAGTTTGTGGATGAAATCGAATATGACACCGTGCGTACCACGTGCGCCGATGATGTTGGCGAAACGGAATATCCATGCCTGCAGCCCGAAGGTTCCGACCCAACTGCTGATGAGGCCTTCGCCTGCCTGCTTGCTGGCACCGTAAAGCGAAATGGGCATGCATGGCCCGTGGTCTTCCGGCGTTGGAAGCGGCGCATCTTCTCCGTAAACGACCGAACTGGAGGCAAAGGCAATTTTCTTCACGCCTGCAACTCGCATGGCTTCGAGGATGTTGTAGGTTGCCACCGTCCCCTGCTTGAGGTCGGTGTCGGTGATGCGGGTGCCGAGGCGAATGTCGGGGTTGGCAGCGAGATGGAAGACACAATCAATGTCCATGGCCATGGCCTTGTCAACGTCCTCTGGATGACATATATCGCCCTCGACCAAGATCACATGACCTGAATCAATGTGGTGTTGGATGAAGGAAACATGGCCACTGGAGAGGTTATCGATGACCACGACGCTGTCGCCTCTCGCAACCAAGCGGTCAATGAGATGCGACCCGATGAAGCCTGCGCCACCAGTGACCAAGGCTCGCATGGACCGACCACCAAAACCGCTCGTATAAGGGAAATGGTTTCAGGGCACTCACCGGAGATAGGCTTGAAATCGGTTGATGTTTTTCGTTCTGGTCCTGAGGAACAGGACTCGGAGGAGGTGAATACATGAAGAAATCTGAAACAGAAAAGAAGACGGAAACCTTGGACAACAACATCCTGGTGGGCTATGTTCGTCGGAGCAACGCCGGTGGAGCACTCAAGCTCTCCATCAACACTGCGGCGTTCGCAGACTGCAGCACCTACATGACCAGTGATGGACAAGCCTACGTCCCGCTGGTGATCTCGATGGGAGCCTTGCAAAAGGTGCTCTCGGGCGAGCGTGCTGTGACCACCGTCACCCAACTCCACGACTGAAGCCTCCAAGGCGCTTCGTGCAGTTCCTTCTCTCTGAGAAGTACAACGCTGCGTGGTTGACCACGGCCAACCTCACAGCCATTCTTGTCATCCCACTTGAATTTTTTAAATATCCATATATAGAACCTCAGCGACGGGAACCCATGCCTCAAGGTGAAGTGCCGCCCAGTGCGGCGAAACCTCACATCATCGCAGGCATGCCAATGTACAACGAGGAGGAGACCATTGGGTCGGTTGTAACCCGGGCGCTTCGCTACGTGGACGAGGTCATTTGCATCGACGACGGTTCATCCGACGCTTCCGCCCGCATCGCCGAGGCCTGTGGCGCCACCGTGATTCGCCACCGGGTCAACCGCGGCTACGGTGGTGCCCTGAAGACCCTCTTTCTGCGTGCAGCCGAACTCGAAGCCGACGCTCTCGTTCTTTTGGACTCTGACGGCCAGCATGAAACCTCAGATATTCCAAAACTCCTCGCCCCCATCTTGGCTGGCGAGGCCGACTTCGCGATTGGTTCCCGATTTGTGGACGGCGGCGGTGGAACCGACATGCCCGCCTACCGCCGACTCGGCATCAAGGTCATCACGGCCGCCTCAAACCTCTCCAGCGAGCTCGGTATTCGAGACACCCAATCCGGCTTCCGTGCCTTTTCACGCACCGCTCTTGAGCGCCTTCGTTTTGATTCCGAAGGGATGGAACTCTCCCTTGAAATGCTTGAGGACGCACACGAAAAGCAACTCAGGGTGCTCGAGGTGCCCACCGTTATCCGCTATGATGTTCCAAAAGGCTCCAACTTCACTGCCGTATCACACGGCTTCACGGTCATGACCTGGGCGCTGCTCTCGCTCTCTCAGAAGAAACCCTTGCTGGTGCTAGGTATTCCTGGCTTTGGACTCCTTGCCGCTGGAGCGGCCATGGGCTTCAACACCGCTCAAGGCTTCACCATGCAAGTTGACAGCATCATCGGCTCGGGTATATCTGCGGTGTGGATTGGCCTCCTCGGCCTTGCCCTCATGGCCACAGGACTTGTCTTGCAAAGCGCACAGCGCTTCCTTCGCCTCCTCCTCGTCCGTGAATTTGGACTGGACTGATCAGCCCATCCCCTGCAACAGCAAGGGGACTACGGTTGAGACGACAAAAAATCCAAAGAAGACAAACATGGCAATACGAACGGTCCTCTGGTTTTTCTCGTCCTTCTCGTTTTGCTCAATGCAGGCCTGCTCCTTACAAACACGTGGCTCTGCCTTGACGGAAATGGGTTCGTGACAAATACGACAATGCTTGTGAGGAGATACTTTTCCACCGCCAGCGATGTTGCCAACAAACTTGCTTGATTTCTTAGCGACCATCTCTTTCACTTTTTTCGCATCCACCATTTCAACACCTCATGCTCTGATTATGGTGCCTTCGAAGAGGTTGCCTTCGAGGGCGTCGTCAAGACGGCGAATATCCCGTCCATCAAGGACGGCGAGGTTGACGCCTGAATCGATTGCCACTTGAACGGCCACGGGACCAACCACTGCGGACGAACCGGGTTTCATTCGCACATTCCCTCCCACAATATCTGAAAGTTCTTGGAGTGTTATTTCGGTCAATGCTTCCGCATCGTCGTGCTTTCTCGGGTCTTTTGTGTAGACGTGCGATACGTTGGTGGCGATGATACAATGACGAGCATGAGCCACGGCTGCAAGCTTAACCGCAACCGTATCCGTCGTGTGGCCAGGAACCGTACCGCCCATCACCACAATGTGATGTTGTTCAAGCATTGAGCGTGCATCCTCAATGGTTTCCGGGATGGAAGGAGAAACATCGCAACCAATCTCGAGAAGCATCTGCTGGATGAGGGTGGCGTTTAAGCGCGTGGCGGCAATGCCAATGCGGTCAAGCCTTGTCAAATCACTCACCGAATCCTTGACTAATTCAATGGCCTCTCGTGCAGGATGCCCACCGCCAACCACGAGACCGATGCGACGACCGTTGCCTTCGAGGTGGACCATCAACTGGCGCAACTGGCCCATCCACATCGAACGGGAAGCTGCTTCCTCTGGACGGAGGAGGCTTCCACCGAGGGCGACGACATGAGTGATGCTCATTGTTCATCCTGCGGCGCGGCCATGTTTTCATCCTATCCCTCACGGCGAGAGACACCGACGGAAAACACGAGGCTTGGAGGGAGATTTGAAGTGCCTTGCCACAGCCGGACAAAAGGGGAAGGCCATGTCGGACGATGCCAAGTTGTCAGCGCGCCGTTTGCGCCTGAAACTTGCCCTTGAGGAACTCCGTGAAATGAAGGGGTTCGGAACCGAACTGGTCACTTTGATCATTCCACCCGACCGGCAGATTTCTGATGCACGGAGCATGCTCCAAAACGAGCACGGACAAGCTGCAAACATCAAGTCAAAAGGCACACGGAAGAACGTTCAAGGTGCGATTGAATCCGCCATTTCAACGCTCTCACGCTACAAAACTCCCGGAGAGAACGGTTTGGCCATCTTCGTGGGTTCCATCATCATTGGAAACAACAAGAGCCGGATGGTCAACATCGTGGTGGAAGACCCACCTCAATCGCTGGTTTCTTTCCGGTACCGTTGCGATTCAAGGTTTGAATTGACACAACTTGAAGAAATGCTGGTCGACAAGAAATCCTACGCCTTGTTCGTGATTGACCGAGCAGAAGCCGCTTACGGCATCGCCACAGGAAAGCGAATACATGTCCAAGAGCATCTTGTCTCCAACATCATGGGCAAGCACCGCCAAGGTGGTCAATCCGCCCAGCGTTTCGAGCGGCTCATCGAAGAAGCGGCGCACAACTTCTTCAAGCGGGCCACAGAACACGCCTCATCCTACTGGCTGCCTCATTTGGAGAACATCCAGGCCGTCATCGTGGGTGGGCCGGGTGCCACCAAAGACTTCGTTGTCAAGAACGAATATTTCCACCATGAAATCGCGAAGAAAATCGCCAAAACCACGTTTGATGTCGGCTATTCTAACGAATCCGGTGTTCGGGAACTGGTTGAAAACGCTGGACAGTTGATGGGCGAAATCGAACTTGACGCAGAACGACAGGTGATGAATCGCTTCCTCGAGGAATTGATTCGAGCCCATCCCAAAGCCACCTATGGTGAGATGATGATCAAGCAAGCCTTGACCCAAGGCGCAGTGGACACCCTTTTGATTTCAGAAGGTCTTCGAGGTAACGTCGTTGAGTTGAGTTGTAAGAAGTGCGGCCATGGCTCGGATGAAAAATGGGAAGCACGCCTCACGCGCCAACAAGAATTGCCTTCCTGCCCCTCGTGCGGTGTATCTGGAGATCCCATTCGTGAACTGGCCAGTTATTCCATTATTGATGCTCTCAGCCAACTCGCAGAAGAGAGTAACTCACAAGTTACGTATATTTCTGTTGATACCGAAGAGGGCTCACAACTGATGCATGGCTTCGGCGGGCTTGCTGCCATTCTGCGCTATCCAATGATGTGAGGTGATGTCATGGAGTTGCTGAAATCCGAAATTCAACCCCTTGTTGAGGCCGCAGTGGAGTCCTTTGGCGTTGACGCAAGCCTGGTCGAACGCATGTTGCAACCTGCTCGGGAGACTGACCAAGGCGACCTTTCTCTGCCCTGCTTCCCGTTTGCCAAGGCCCTCGGCATGGCGCCCGTCGCCATTGCAGAGCAGGTCAAACAGGCCATGACAGAACACGAAGCCATTCTCGAAGTCAACGCCGTCAACGGTTATCTCAACATCCGAGCCAACCCCGTTTGGCTGGCAGGTCGCTTGCTCAGCGGTGATGTTCGCCACATGGCCAACGGCTCCCGAAGAGAAGTCCTCATCGAGCATACTTCGGCCAACCCCAACGGCCCGTTCCATGTGGGGCGAGCCCGAAACGCCATCCTTGGCGACACCCTCGTCCGCTTGCATCGATTGTGGGGGGACAGCGTCACAGCGGAGTATTACGTTGATGACATGGGCAAACAAGTGGCTGTGCTCGCATGGGCGCTTGAGAACATGTCCGGCGAGGATGTGGAAAACTTGCTCGCTGAGCGAGAACCTGCGAACCCCCAATGGGTGGACAAAGCCGACCATCAACGTGTACGTTGGTACCAAGCCGCTCAATTGATGCGAAAGGAAAGTGGCCAGAGCGAGACCATCGAGAAGGCCATCGGCGACCTTGTTCATGCCAGCGAGCACGGCGACGAAGCCGTCCTTGATTCCTTTCAAAACGCCTACCAACCCGTTCTTGACGGCATGCTTGAGACACTAGGGCGGCTGGGGATTGGCTTTGACCGGTTTACCAAAGAGTCGGTGTTTGTCACCAACGGTGATGTTGCCAGACTCATGGAAACACTGGGCTCGTTGGACATCAATGGCGTCGCTGACAACGGTGCTCAGTTCTTGGATTTGGGGCAACGTGGCCTCAAAGGTAAGACTGAATTCTTCTACCGCCGAGGCGACGGCTCCTCCCTTTATGCTACGCGAGACATCGCTTACCACCAGTGGAAATGGACGCAATGCAACGAACTGATCAACGTGCTGGGCGAGGACCACAAACTGCAAGCCCAGCAGGTCGGGCTCACCCTTGAGGAACTTGGTGAACGTCGCCCTGAAGTCATGTTTTATTCCTTCATCAAACTCCCCGAAGGAAAAATGTCCACCCGTCGAGGTAATGTCGTCTTCATGGACGACCTGCTGGAAGAGGCTCACGCACATGCCGTGGAGGTCCTCAAAGAACGAAGGCCCGACTTGAGCGCCGATGCCATGGCCACCATCGCCGAAGCTGTTGGCACCTCGGCCGTCCGGTTCAACATCATCAGCGTCAGCCCCGAGAAAGGCTTCACCTTCCGCTGGGAAGACGCATTGAGTTTCGAAGCCGGTTCGGCACCCTTCATCATGTACAGCCACACCCGCGCTTGCTCGATTCAACGAAAAGTTCTGGAGGCCGATGGCTCGTTTGCCGACGGGAAGCCTACACCCTCCATTCCCGACCAGGCCATGCCCGATGGTTTGGTCCAGCTCCTCCGGATGCTCGCTGTTCACGACGACCGATTGGCCAAGGTTGTCCGAGAACATCGACCCAACCTCTACGCCGAGTACATGTTGCAATTATCCACGGCCTACAACTCGTTCTATAGAGACTGCTACATCATTGATGAGGGCAACGTGAACCCGTTTTATTTCGCCGTTTCCGAACTTGCACGAACCACATTGCGCGAAGGCATGGTCGGTTTGGGCATCGTACCCATCGAAACGATGTGATCACACATCTTGCCGGTACCAACCCTCTGGTAATTCCATGGGGTTGTTTGGCCGAGCTGCTTTCACTTTGCGCACGATTTCCAAGCGCATGGCGTCCAGCCCAACATTCTCGGTGGCGGACAAACACACGCGCCCCTCGCCGTCCATCAGCAGAGGCAGTTCAGGTTCACCCTCGCTCCCTTCGCCTCGCCATGCCTCTTCTGAGGCCTTGACTTCGCCCCACATCGGCGGAAGGGGTTGAAGCAAATCGGCCTTGGAACTGACCAGCATCAATTCCGTTTCGGGCAAGAGCGTTTGGACTTCCTCAAGGAGATTCATCTGTTCTTCATAGGGCGTACCGCAGGATTCACTTTCGTCCACGAGGAACAACACCAAAGAACCGATGTGCTCGAGGGCGGCAATGGCCTGCATTTCGATGTGGTTGCGCTCCTCCATCGGTCGGTCAAGCAACCCCGGTGTATCCACCATTTGGTACTGAAGACGGCGATGGGTGAAGTGTCCGACGTGAATTTGTTTGGTGGTGAACGGGTAGTGGTTCACTTCCATTTTCCCCGTGCTGAGGGCGGAGATGAACGCCGATTTACCGACGTTGGGTGCGCCGCAGACCACAATACACGGCGAGACAGGGTCCACCTTGGGCAGCCGCTTCAAGGTCTCGCGAGCTTCGCTCAACCAGGTGAGGGATGGCCCCACCTGGCGCATGATGGATGAAATTCGCCCGTAGGCTTCACGGCGGGCTTCGTGCATCAAATCTGTACGACCGGTTCGGATGATCTTTTTCGCGTTCTGAGAGGCGATGTTGAGCACTTGTTTTGAGGCCCACTGCAGGGTTGCGAGGTTCTTGCGATACTCATCGCAACCTACGCAGGCATCGATCATGGCCACATCGAACAAGGGCGATTGGTCAAGTGAAGGCCAAGCAGCCACAAGTTCCTGAAATTCCGTCGCAATGATGTCAGCCGCTGTTTGGACCATGCGCGTCATTTGCTTGCGCACCCGAAACACTCGGTCGGGGTCATCCACACGGTCAGCCGCCTTTTTGGCCCGAGAGAACGCTTTGTCGAGGACCTCTTCCTCCAACAAAACCGTACCAAGGGTGCGCCAGGAGACCTTCATGCCTACTCCTCAACCGTGGCCCGCCGTCATCCCTTGATGAAGTATCCCGTCGGGAAAGGGGTTGAAGACAGAAAGGTGAGGTTCATGTACGCTCGCCGATTGGTTCAAACATGGCGAAGAAGAAATCCGTTGACCTCCCCGACTGGGCGAAATCGATGTGGGAAGAAATGGGCTCACCCAAGTTGGAGGGGCTCAAATCAATCCACCACGGGGACCTCCTTGAGCGTCGCCAAGGCCTGCGAAGGGACGACTTTGTTGAAGTTCACCTGGACGTTCAAGCCTTTGCTAACCCAGAGGATGCCTTTGTTCGAGGACGATTGATTTCCTCAGGGAAAACCAGTTTGGAAATCCTCACCGAGGACGGCCGTTGCGAATTCATCTCAAGGGACGTCATCGTCAAGATGGTTCTGGTTGCCCACACCCGCCCGGCTTACATCGATGATGAAGAATTGCTTGCTTTTGAGCGAGAGGACATGAAGCGCCGCTCCAAGTTGCACGAAAAGGTTGAGAAGGAAACCAAGGGCAACGACGACTCCCATCTTTGGGGCTGATTTCGTGGCCTATCCGGACGGCTGGACAGAACTTGAAGGCCGTTTGATGAGAGAATTCACCTTTGATGACTTTCTGCAGGCCAAGGCCTTCATTGACGAGGTCAGTGTCCTGTGTGAGGCTCATCAGCACCACGCTGAACTCCATTTTGGCTGGGGCTATGCAGTGGTCGAGACCTATTCACACGACACCAACAGCATCACCCAGCGGGATGTGGATTTGGCCACCGCCATCAACGAACTTGAGGGATGACCATGCCCGTTGACCCGAAAGGAAGAAGCGAGCCGGGTTTCACTCGGCACGCCTTCATCTGTGGCCATGAGCGAGCAGAAGGGGCGGCTCGACCGTCCTGTGGACCACAGGAAAGTCTCGACCTCATGCGTCAAATCAAGCAGCGTGTTCGCCAAGAAACCGATGAAAACATCAGGGTGCAAAAATCAGGGTGCCTTGACCATTGTGAATTCGGCCCGACCTGCGTGGTGTATCCAGAAGGCGTTTGGTACGGACTGACCTCAGAAGAAAGCATTGAGGCGTTGCTTCAGCACCTGCTCACCGGGGAAATTGATGAAGAGCAAACCCTGAAATTGGAATGATCAGAGTTTGACTGGACGGGTCGCACCGCAAGCTTGGCACTTGAGCAACGTCGTTCGGTCTTCCTTCACAAAGTGGGTATCCGGCGCGCCGCACTGGCTGCACTTGATGTACGTGTTCACGTAATTGGCGATGGTGCCCTTGATTCGCTTGGGGGGAATTCGGCCCTTGAATCGTGCACGAGGCCCATCCCGCGAGCCCGAGGTACCCAATTCGTTCAGGATAAACTGGTAGACGTGGTTTTCATCTCGGTCCATCATTGAAACGACCTCGTTGAAATTTCGGAAGATGGTGTTGGAACCTTCAATCATGATTTGAGGAGCAGGGAGTCTCCAACGAGAACGCGAGGAGATTTCCTCGGGAATGTTTTCACGGGCCCGGTCAAGGAGGCTCTCGTAATCAAAGTCGGCCATGATTTTCCCCCGGCCCTCCCTCCCTTCAAGACTTTCCCTTTGGGCTTGTTCGCAGGAAAGCATTGATGAGTGTTCCACGGCAGGCATGAAGTGAGCACCATGGTCCTGAGCATCGAAGAACTCAAAGCGCTTGCATCCAGCCTCATGAAAGAAGGGTTGAACACCCAGCAAATTGCTGATGAACTCTCCCTTTCCCAAGACACGATCACCTGGCTTCTTTCCGGCACCGGCGAGAGCGACCGACCCAGCGATGTTCGCATCGGTTGGCGCACCCTTGGCGTTCGCCCGCAGCGCCTTGCTGCTGTAGGCTCCATCATGGCCGATGTTGCAGATGAGGAAATCGGCTACGATAACATCGACACGGTCGTTGGCATATCCATCAACGGCATCGCCTTTGCCTACGAAGTGGCTCGTGTTTTGGAATCCGACATGACGGTCTTCCGAACCACCGATGAGGGCGAAGGGAGCGGTTCGTTGTCCAATAAATACGGTCAAGTGGCCGGCAAGCGCGTGGTCATCATCGACGATGTTCTTTCCTCTGGCAAAACATTGTCCAAAACCATCCAGACCATTCGCGCCGCTGGTGGAGACGTCGCCTTGGCCATCGTTTTGGTCAACAAGACAACACGCAATGAAATCGACGATGTTCCCCTTCGTGGCCTGATTCGTGCCGTAGCTGTTTGAGGCGATACAATGCACTGGAGCGACGTGATGGCGCAGCGCCTCGCACAGCGAGGCGACAAGCACATCGTCGCCACCGGCATCACACCAAGCGGCGAGTTTCACATTGGACACCTTCGCGAAATCCTCACCGGCGACATGATTGCTCGTGCTGCTCGCAAGGCTGGT
>DAGF01000072.1 GCA_002495645.1 Euryarchaeota archaeon UBA549 | reverse complement strand
CGCAAAGCGAAGTTGGTGCTCGATGAAGAACGGGCTCGCAAAGGCGAACTCGAAAAAGAGCGAGCGACGATTCGCATCGCAGCGGAAACCGGTGCGAGGCAACGAGGTCTTGGCATCGCTGAGACCGACCGTGTCGGACGAGACGCTGCGGCTTCGGTCCCCGATGAAGGCCCAAGCGACCCCGCTGCCTACCTTGCGGCGCAACGCCTGGAGGACGAACACGCCATCGAGGGTATCATGGTCGTCGTGCGGCAACTGTCCGACCTTCGCTGGGAGCACAGTGCGCCGGTTCGCGTGGGCTGTCGAATGGGTCGACCCGAGAAGGCGGCGCCTCGTATCATGAACCCGATGACGCACTCCTTGTTCCCCATCGAGTTGCACGGTGGCAACCAGCGCCTGCTGAATCACGCCATCGACAAGCACACGATTCGTGTTCAGTTGGGCCGCCGCACGTGCACCGTCTGCGAGCGAGAATCACCCTATCTTCGGTGCCATCACCGTGCCTTGGACGCTCACGGCGAGGGTAAGGCAGGCGAGACCTGCGGTGGGCGAACACAAGCCAAAGAAACGAAGTCAAACGCTTACCGCCGAGGCGAAGTCCAATCCGTTCGCATGGACGAGATGGTTGAGGACGCACGTATCCGTTTGGGCATCGACCGCCTTCCTGCGCAGGTGAAGTGCACCAAGAAACTCAACAGTCGAGACCAAACGCCAGAAGCCATCGAAAAAGGCATTCTTCGCGCCCGACACGCACTCCCCGTCTTCCGAGACGGTACGGTGCGCTACGATATGAGCGATGTTCCCATCACCCATTTCAGGCCCCGTGAGATTGGTGTGCCGTGGAAAAAACTCCACGGTTTGGGCTACACGCATGATTATCGCGGTCGTCCATTGGAGGACGACGAGCAAACGCTGGAAATTTTCCCTCAGGATTTCATCGTCGCTAAGGGGGCGGCCGATTTCTTGCTTCGAACGGCGAAGTACATTGACGAATTGCTGGTTCGCTTTTACAAGATGGAGCCGTATTATAACGCCGACAAAGCCGACGACCTCATCGGCCACCTCATCTGTGCGCTCGCCCCCCACACGAGCGGTGGTGTTCTCTCCCGAATTATTGGTTGGGCAGACTGTTCCGGAGGCTACGCGCATCCCCTTTTCCATGCGGCCAAGCGACGAAATTGCGACGGCGATGAAGACGCCATCATGCTCTTGATGGACGGTTTGCTGAACTTCAGCCGTGATATTTTGCCGGCCAATCGAGGCGGACAGATGGACGCACCGTTGGTGTTGACCACGCGACTCAACCCGACCGAGGTCGACAAGGAAGCGCTCAATGTTGACTCAGCTTGGTTCTACGAGCGGGATTTCTACGAGGCCACGCAGCAGCAACCCCATCCAAAAGACATTCAGAACCGGATGGATTTCGTTGAACGCCGCCTTGGAAGCGTGGCCGCTGTTCGCGGTTATGGGTTCACCCACGATTGTTTCGCCATCGACCGAGGCCCAGCCCTCTCCGCCTACAAAACCCTCGAGACGATGATCGACAAGATGAACGGGCAGTTGGCGCTTGGCCATCGTCTGCGTGGCGTCAACGTTCGGCAGGTTGCCTCAAGCGTGGTTCGTTCCCACTTCCTTCCGGATTTGCGTGGAAACTTGAACGCCTACGGCCGCCAGAAAGTTCGCTGCCTCAAGTGTGGCCATTCCTACCGACGCATGCCGCTTTCGGGTACTTGCATTCAACCGAAAAAGGAAACGGGACGGGGACTTTCAAGCATGGGCGTTGCCAAGGCGGAAGGTGGGCTGTGCAACGGCAATCTTGCCCTGACCGTTTCAGAGGGTGCGGTCCGCAAGTACATCGAGGTCATGCGCTTCGTCATGGACCATTATGGCGTCGATTTGTACACCCGACAAAACGCAGACTGGTTGGCCTCCAGCGCCGATTCGCTGTTCAATAACGACCGTGCCAAGCAACTCTCGCTTTCCGACTTTTTGTGAGTCATCGAATAGGGTCTCGCCACGGTGAATCGCTTTCATCCCAAGCTATTGGGTCTTCTTCGGGGGCAAATTGCTTGGTCTTGAATGGGGTTTTCTCCGGTGCTTGTTTTTCGGGTTCTCGTTGCGACCTGCGAGCGATGAGGGCCCGCACGCCCTGCTCGCCCCATGCGAGGACGACGAGCAGCAACGTGAGCACCACATGCCCCGCCGTTTGAACGGCTGCAAACGGTTTGAGATTCAATCGCTGTTCAACATCAACGCCCTGGTCCACCACCGTTTCAATCGTGTACGTGCCCGGTGTTAATTCGCCCGACCAAACAGGTGTCTCATCGTTCAGTGTACCAGTCCAGGAGAACACCTCGCTTTGGTTGTCCTTCTTGATGGAGAAACTGACGTTGGCGTTGTCAACGCTCAAACTTTCGAATTCCGTGTTCAATTCCGCAGGAATAGGTGATGAGGAACCGAACACGGCGGAAATCTCGACCTCACGATAGGTTTGGAACTGGTTCACCGTGTTGATTTCGTTTGGAGCAGACTGGTTGGCCACATTCAGCCAGAGTGCATTGATGAGCACCACCGCCACCACCCAAAGAAGGGTGTTTTGCATGGAGCGGCGGTCGTTCATGAGTCGGAACTCCTGATTGGTCTTCTTATGCTTATGTTCGCCGCAACGCATCAACCTCAAGATTGACGCTGCGTTTTCCATCCAGCGTTGAGCAGGTCAAGAATGCGCTCCATCCACTTCAATTTGTCCAATTTCCGTACTGGGTCGGTTGCGCCCGACCACGGGCCCACATGGTCCACCGCATAGCCCACAAATTGCACATGTTCGAGCGGCACTCCTAGGGCAGCGAGAAGACAAGCAGCCCGGTCCCCGTCGGTAAAACCACCAACGTTGTGCATATCGGGATAGGTCTCATCTGTTTGGTGCGTCAAGACGAGGGACGCGCCGCCTTGTTTTGCCCAGGCTGCTGTGCACGCTTGCCATCGTTCTTCGTTATCCCCGTGGGCGTGAACGATGAGGGGAATACCCTGTCTCACCGCCTCGTGAAGATGGTCGCCACCGTCGAGGTCGGTCACCACACATAACACGTCCACCGTGCCAAAGCAGGCCCCAACCGCTCCGTCAGCGGCAAGAAAGACAGTTTTTTCCGGCCATTTGCCGATCAAATCCTCCTCAACAACAGCCGCCCCAACCAGCACCACGTTTTGTGCCTCCTCAAGCCGCTGAACCAGGGCTTCCAGCGTTGCCCTCCGTCCTTCGGCCGACCAGCCCAAGGCCTCGGCCTCGGGGTGCTCATTGCATGCCCTTCGCAAACCTTCGGCGCTGTTGACATCGTCGGCGTAAGTCCAACCGTAGTGGGTTCGCACCTCGTGCTGAATCGCGACCAGGGCTGCGTCGCGCATGGGTCGCATGATGCCCTCGGTGCGGGCCAAGGTCAAGAAAGCGACCCCGAGGTTGAACTTCATAATCCGTGGCCTTCTCCTCCCACCATGCCCGTGCCACGGACTCCGCCGCCCCTTGCGGACGAAGTCACGCTGGCGCGTTATCCGTTCCTCCCTCAAGCATCGGACTGGATTCGAAACATGGCGGTTCGCCACAGCATCGACCTGAATGAATTGTTGGAAGGCCCATGGATGGAACAGGCGCGCCAGCGGGCGCGCATTCGCCTCATCGATTCCGTGCAGTCAAAGGAAGGCGTGCAGGTGGTCGGCGGCGACATCCACACGGAAGAAGGGCGGTTGATTGAGGCGTTTTCCTTTTACTACGCTCGGCTGGTCATGTGCGCCAGTGAAGACGAGCGCCTCATCGCAAGATGGGCTCAAGCGGAGGCTGCTCGGGCCGAACAACTCTTGATTCAAGATGCTGCCAACCTTCCTTCTGTCGCCCGAACATATCTGACCGAAGTGGAAGAAACGACCGGACGCGCAGCATCTTCCTCGGCGGCCTCAGGCATGAGCATGCGACAACTTCGGCAGACGTCGTCGTCCGAATGGCGGGTCGGGCTTGCGGATTTCATTGAAATCTGCCCGAAAATCACGGGCAGTCGCTGGCGTCTGCCCAACGTCGATGTGGAGAAAGGTTGGGTCAAATTGCACGGGGAGCGGCAATATGCCTCCTCGGCCAAACTCGCCCGTCTCCTCAGAGAGCGCATCAAGGCGGGCATTGAAGCAGAAGCGCTTGAGAAGATGGCAGAGGTTACCACCGACCTCGCCGTTCGACTTGCAGAACCGGTGGGGATGGTGCGAAATCTCATGGCCAACAAGGCCAGTGAAGCTATTGCTCTCGTGGGGGCAGAGGAAAGCGACTGGCCACCTTGCATGCAGAAGATCATCGCCGATTTGGCTGGTGGGGTGAACGTGAACCACTTCGGCCGCTTGTTTTTGGCCTCCATGTCCGCCACGCTGGCCCTGCCTGAGGAATCCTGCGTGAACTTCTTCCGTGGGGCACCCGATTTCAGCGAGGCGACGACCTCGTATCAAGTCCAACACGTCTACCAGCATGAATACACGCCCGCAGGTTGCGGGAAGCTCAAGGTGAACCACAACTGTCCGGTGCTGCCAGGTGATAACCGAACGTGTGACCAACCGTGGATGGACCACCCGCTCAAGTACATTCGAGCGACCCAACGGTGGAAGCGTTTGACCGACCGTTCCGATGCACCTTCCTCAACGCCCAAGAGCGAAGAAAATGAAACAACTCGCACCGATGAGGCCTAATTGCAGGCGTTTTCTCTAAATGCCGAGGCCACCAAGGTCATGACATGGTGAGCGCCGATGAAGGTGTGGCGGTTCCGCCAAAACTTCCGCTCTCCTACCGCCTGTGCCGTCGGTTTTACCGTTTTTTAACCAACATTTGGTTCCGAGAAATCAACATCGTTGACGATGAAAACCTCCCCAAGGAAGGGGGCATCCTCTACATCACGTGGCATCCCAGCGGATTGATTGACCCGATGCTGATGATGTCGGTCCTTCCCGGTCAATTGACCACGGTCGCCAAGCACACGCTGTTTCGCATTCCGGTTCTCGGTCGATTGTTACGGGCTTCAAGCGTGGTGCCCATTGAACGCCCTTCCGATTCAAAGGACCTTTCCGCCTCAAGGCAACGAAATGCCGACCGACTTTCCTCCCTTTCATCCCTCATCTCAAACGGAGCCAGCGTCCTGATTTTCCCCGAAGGTGTGACGCACGCTGACGCTGGGGTTCGCACCGTCCGTTCGGGGGCAGCACGTATCCTCTTGGCAGCGATCCGTGACGCAAAGGAGAACGGACGACCGCTTCCGAAGTTGGTTCCTATCGGGCTTCATTACTCTGAATCTCAACGGTTTCGTGAACGCGCTGCCGTCGTGATTGAACGCACGATGGACCTTCCCGATGTTCCAGAAAGGGTCGACGATGAGGAGGAACTAGACCGGCTTGACAGAGCATGGGTCAAGGCGGTCACCAGCCAGATTGCGATTGAACTTGAGCGAGTAAACCATTCCAAAATATCTTGGAAGGAACGGACAATGATTTGGAAAGGACGGAGTTTGGTCTACGCCGAAAAACAACGGCAAGCCGGCGAGGCGCTGGTGAAACCAACCTACGCCGAATCCGTTCTCGCGGCTCGCCGCTTGCGAGCGGGTTGGGAATTCATGGGCCAGGAGCAACCCAAGGAAACGCAAGCCCTTGCCGATGCCTGCCAGCACCACTTCGCAACCTTGGACCAGCGTGGCATCACGCCCTATGACGTCGATGCACGGCCCGAACGGCTCTCGCTGATGGGCCACGCGAAGTACTTCGTCCAGTGGTTGTGGGCACTGGTGTGGATGTTTGGCTTGGTGACATGGAGCGCCATTGCGGGGAATTACGTCCCCTACAAGGTCAACGGCCTCCTCAGTTGGTTCCTCAAGCGCCGTTCGCTGGACTCCTCGGTGGTCGGGACCACCAAGGTGTTCTCGGCCGTGGTCTTTTTCCCAGTGTGGTGGATGATGGCCTCCTTGTTTATCACGTGGTCACTGTTGAGTGCTTCAAGCCCGGTGAACGAACTCCTCCTCCAGCATTGGCTCCTCCTCGGCATCACCAAATTACCCGCCCTAGGCGTGTTTTTGGTGTTCATGGTCTGGTGGCCTGTCTCTGCTAAACTCCACCTCAAACTCTACGCACGGTTGGTCCGTGGCTCGAGAAACCTTCAGCGCTGGAAAATTTGGAAAGACGCCTCAAAGGATTGGGACCGATTGGTCGAGGAACAGCGCCGCCTTGCTCACGAACTCGTGAACCTTGGTGCGGGCTTGGTCTTACCTGGAGACGAGGATTGGCAAGACCCCCCGTCGGGGCACGATGATGTCGCTGCTGTTCGTCGCCGAGCACCAACACCACAAGCTTGAATCTCCACATTGAGAGGGGATTTTCGCACAAGGGTTTGAATGAAAGGACGGTGGTGGGTTCACCAAACGGGGGGTGCACGGATGACACGAACACTGGTGTTGACGGTTGACCGAGACAACGACCTTGGTCTCAAAACCTCCATCCGCGGACCCGTTGTCGGGCGCCGAAACGTCCTCACGGCTGCCTTGAAACTCGGTATCGCCGACCCAGAGGAAAGCGACACAAACGCCATTCTCGGGGCCCTTTCTCAAAACGACAAACTCATCGATGGAAAGTCGGAGGAAGACGAGGTCGAAATCGCCATCCTAACGGGAGACGAAAAGGTCGGCGTTCGTTCCGACCGAGCCATTGCGGCCCAACTTGATGAAGTGGTCTCGGCCTTCCAGCCCGACCAGGCTATCTTGGTCACCGACGGTGCTGAGGACGAAAGCGTCCTTCCCATCATCACGTCCCAAGTTCGTATCGACCACGTTGAGAAGATCATCGTTCGTCAATCCAAAGGCATTGAGGGGACCTACTATTACATCGTCAAGGCCCTTGAAGACCCCAAATGGCGCTCTCGAATCATGATTCCATTTGGCGCTGTGTTGGCCATTTTTGGCTTGGGCATCATGCTTCCAAACGAAATTGGAGGCGTGGTCATCGGCGCTTTGCCCCTCGTGCTTGGCCTCTACATTTTCAGTAAGGGCGCCGGCCTTGAGTCGACCGTGAACCGTGTCATTCAGGAAATGCGTGAAAACGCCGACGCAGCGATGTTTTCCTCGCTTTTGTGGACGGCGACGCTGTTCAGCGCCATCTTTGCCGTAGCGGAAGGTTGGCGAGCGTTCGGCCTGACGGAAGCCACGGCCAATTCACAATCGGTGCTGTGGCTGAGCGTGATTCATTCCTCGCTTGCGTGGACCGTGATTGCCTTCTTGACATCAACTGCGGGTTTCATGCTGCTACGTCTCAAGCGCGGTTCCTTTTCTGGCAGCCTGATTGTACTGAGCGTGTTCGGCATGGTGGTCTACTCCTTCCTGAACGCCGCGTTGGACATCGCCATTCGTGTGCTCAGCGGAACATCTTACGAATTCAGCGTCCAAATGATTCTCGATGATTTGACGACGCCCCTGATTTGGGTGGCCGTTCTCTGGATGGTCACAACCATCGTGCGAACGCTCCAAACCCGCCAGGCTCAAGCGGACCGGTACTGGGGCATTTGAGCAGACGACAGGAAGCGTGGCGGGCCGTTCACCGCTGCACGAACACCCTCAACGCATAAAGCGAGAAAACCACACCACAGGCCATGGGCACGGTTCCACAGCACGAGTTGGCGGCACTTGCAGCGTTGTCAGGCTACGACCAGATGTTGGAAATTGATCGGCTGTGTAAAAAATACGGTGTGGACGAAGCAAGCCTCCGCACCATGCTCCAAAGCACATCACCGTCGCCCCCGCGAGCAGCGAACAACCCTGTCTCATCGTGGGATACTTCCCACAAAGACCCCCCAAGTTTGCAACAAACCCCTGCTTCAACGGCCCCAACCCTCGTCAACAAGGACCAATTTCGATTTGAGTACGACCCAACCCGGGAAGCGGAAGAACGACGAGGGCAGGTCAGTCAAGCCATTCTTTGTTCGGCTTGTGGGGTTGCCCTTGGCATTCCTGATATTCGTCCCATCAAGGTGACCTGCCCTGCGTGCCTCTTTGAAACGACCTACACCGACTGAAAGGCGGGTTCATGTACGGGAAGAGAGGAGGTACGCTCATGCACGAAGGCTCACCCCGACGTTGGCCTTATTCGGCCAACAATTCGCCGTTGGCCCTGCCGGAACATCCGATTTTATTCACCTCGAAGGAAGTGGTTCTTCTGGATGATTTCGCTGGCGAGATGAGCGACGAAGTTCTCCAAGGTCCTGACCTCAGCGCCTATTTCAAGCGATTTGGAGGTCAATCCACCTCGCTTGACGAGTTGTTGGCTGGTGAGAACGCACCGCCAATCGACGAGCGTCGTCCAATTTTACTCCAAGGAGAGTTGGCCAACCCGTACCGACTTCAAGACATTAACATCGGCCCGCTTCCCGTTTTGACGGTGCGACTTGAAGGTCTCTGCAGGACGTGGGCCGATGGTTTGGACCCTCGGGACGCCTATCCTGGCGTTCATCACGTTACGCTCGCTCGAACGCCGGGCTGGTGGGAGCGTTCCCATATTGGGCTGGCGACCAAAGACCAGTTGAAGCGAATTCGTGAGTGGCTGGATAACGGCGTGCGCTCAACTTGGCGCCCAGTGAAACTTGGTGAGGGCAGCGTCCGTTTCGAACACGCTCCCCTTGAGGCGCCAACCGTTGAGGACGTTGAATGGGACGGAGCGAACGAGCGAGTTTCGGTGCCCGCTCCAGCACCAACCGGGCCGCTCATTTCACTGGATGAACTTCTGGTTGTGGTGCACACACGCCAGGGATGCTACAATCATCGGGGGCGTATCGCACGTTGCGTCCACATGCATCAGCGCGCCTTCCACGAGGGTCTTTTTCGCAAGGGATCATCACACCGCTGGGACGAAATTCTCACACTGAAGTAGGCGTGCGCAGGTAATGTTCAACCCGTTCCTCGCCCCAAACGTATTCCTGAGCCAGCGTCAATCCAGATTTGGCAAGCAATTGGGCATCAAGCCCCGCTTCTACCGGTTCTTGATGCATCACTTTGCTGTGAATCAAGAACACCTCGTCCACGAGCCCTTCCTCCAAAAATCGGTGCACGGTGGTCGGTCCGCCCTCGACGAGCACGCGCTGGATTTCACGGTCGGCCAGTTGATGAAGCAGCGAATTCAAACCGGTGAAGTTGTTTTGCATCAGCAGTGTTTCTCCTCCGTCGGCAAGAAGTTGGGCTTTGGCATCAATGCGCTGATTTGGGTCGATGACCACCCGAAGAGGTTGCCGAGTTGAAGGAACCAAACGCACGTTGAGCTGGGGGTCGTCTCGGTTGACCGTTTCCACTCCCACCAGGACGGCGTCACAATCTCTTCGCAATTCGTGAACTTTCTCCAAGCATCCCGCCGATGTGAAACGCTGGGCTTCTGCGCTTCGGTCGTCGACTGACCCTTGAGCGTCAAGGGCCAACTTAACCGTGACCAAGGGTCGACGGTGGGTGCACCAATGCATGAACGCCCGCATCTGGTCGTGGGCTTCCTCTTCCATGAGGCCGGTCTGGGTTGGTATGCCGGCGGCTTCGAGCACGCGACATCCATCGCCTCTGACCGTTGGGTTGGGGTCGTGGTGAGCGATGATGACTTTGCTCACACCTGCCCACATCAGGGCTTCTGTGCATGGCGGTGTCCTGCCGAAGTGATTGCACGGTTCCAACGTGACATAAGCGGTGGACCCGTTGGGCGAATGCCCTTTTTCCTCAGCGTCGTGAATGGCCATCTGTTCAGCGTGCAAGCCGCCGAGATGGTCGTGCCAACCTTCAGCGATGACCTCGCCGTCCTTGACCAGCACGCAGCCGACCAGCGGGTTGGGACTGACCTTTCCGCGACCTCGCTCAGCAACCAACAGGGCATGTTCCATGAACATGCGGTCTGCATCGCTCCAATCCTCAGCCACACCTCGCCGAGGAACCTCTTGTTCATGACTGCTTGCATGGTTTCCACGGGCGAAAAGGAGGTAAAACCAATCAAATATTCATATTGGAGCATATATTATTCATTGTGCATAATTGTAAAAACCGTTTGCTTGAGAAGGATTGAAGCGTTTCAGCCCCCTGAGCGACACATGGGCAGCAAACCTCAGGAGGGGCTTCTGGAACCGATGGAATTTGAGCATGATCCTTCAAGCCGCAAAAAGAAGGGCGCTCATCGCCCTGTTTTTGCTGAAATCTTTCAACTCGAAGGGGAAAGCGTTGACCTTCCCAAAAAAGTCCATCTCTTGGTCAACCCCTTTTCTGGCAAGAAGAAAGGTCGTGCTGTCGCCCAACGCGTGATTGAATTGGTTAAGGAGGCCGGCGTTGAGATTCAGAGTTCCTATTCGGCCTATAGCGGCCATTTGGTGACCATGGCCTCTGCCTTGGTGGTTGGGAAGAACGAAGTCATTGCTGTCGTAGGTGGCGATGGCTCACTTTCCGAAGCGATTACAGGACGAATGCTCCTTGGTAAGAAGGGCAAAGAGACCTTTGCTGCCATCCCAGCAGGCACGGGCAATTCCCATGCTCATGACCTGAAACTCTCTTCGGTTGAGCAGGCGGTTGAAGCCATGCTTCGGGGTCGCCGTCATGCCCTTGACCTTGCGAGGGTCGAGTTGACTGAAGGGCTGCCTGGGGCCACCGGCGAGCCCATGGTTCGCTACAGCCACAACCTTGTCACGTGGGGATTGGGCGTTGATTCGACGATTCAAGCCGAAAAGATGCGATGGATGGGGCCGATTCGCTACGATGTTGGGATTTTGTTGGCCATCATGGCCAACCGCCGTCGTACGGCCACCCTCACCCTCGATGACCGCTACACGACCGATGATTTCACGCTCTTCTTGGTTCAAAACACACAGACAGGGGGCTCGATGCTCCCCCTCGCTCCCGGTGCGAGCACGGACGATGGACTGATGGATATCGGGATTTTGAAGAAAATGGGCCGGCGCGACGTGCTCAAGGCCTTTGGCATGCTCAAGAAAGAAGGACGCCACGTGTTCCATCCAAGGGTGGACTACCACCGATTCACTTCGTTGCGAATTGACACAGAAGAGCCAACCGCCATCAACATCGATGGTGAGAACATCGGTTCAACACCGTTGAGCATGACAGTGCTCAAACACGCAGCCTATCTCATGAGGCCAAATTAGAACGAGAAATCAGAGAAATCCTCGTCCTCATCATACTGTTGAGCAGGCGGAGCACGCTCTTCTGCAGGTTCGGGTGCGGACTTCTTCACGGCCTTTCGGCGTCGAACCTTGGGCTTGCTGGGCGCTTCTGCGGGTTGCTCGGACCGTGTCTGCGTTGGCGGTGCACTTCGGCGCTGCTGCGAGATCGAAGCAGGAAGAGATGAGGTTGTGGGCGCCTCTTGCTGAGCGCTCATTCTGTCCATTTCTTCAGCGGCCTCGGTTGCCACCACCGAACTCTTTCGCCCGGTAGGCGCAGAGCGGCCAGGCCCACTCGTGGAGGTGGATGCAAGAACACTGTCGAGGTCAAAACCGCCCAACGCGCCTTCGTCCTTCTTCTTGGATGCTTTCGCAGCAGGGGCGTCTTTCTTTTTCTCCGCCTGACGACGCTCCTTTTCTGCTTCACGTCGTTCTCGGTCCTTGCGGCGTTGCCGTTCTTCAGGCGATTCCATCCCTGCTGCTTTAGCCGCTATTGCATCTTTCTTGACGCTGGCAGCTTTCTTCATGCCTTCTTCGCCAATGAGGATGCGCATGGAGCGTCCGGCAGATTTCATGATCATGCCTTTGGAGACGATGAAGAGACCAACTGAACCACCGATGCCTCCAACGAGGAAGAACATGATGAAGCCTCCACGTCCCAGGAACGGTACATCGCCCTGAACCCATTCGTCGTCCGCTTCACCGTTGGCTGAAACGGTGGCTTCCTCAAGGGTGATGCCGGTGACGAGGACGTAGAGGTCCTCTCTGTTGGTGTTTGATTCAACTTTAAGGGAACACTCGTTGGTGGCGCCGTGCCAAGATTTCAACTCACCTACGGCGTTGGACCCGGCCCCTTCAGTGGCGACCATGTAACCGTGGATGGAAACGGGCTGGTGCCATTCGTTGAGGGAGGTCAGTCCGTAGAGCACGTCTTCTGAGGTGGGAATGAGCCCGAGAACGAACCATTTGGTGTCTGCTTCCGAATCCAATTGTTCGAGATTCACCGAACCCGACCCTGTTTTGGGGTAGAGCGGGTCCGACCAATCCTTGAGGTCGATACGCGCTCCATCACCATCGACCACGGCGGCAGCGTCGCTGAACGACATGGATTGGATGGCGACAGCCGTGGTCACGCCAAACGCAAGTCCACGTGTGCTCTGTTGGTTATGGCTGTCGTAAAATGCGCTGGCGGCGAGGTAGCCTGTGAAGGAAATGGCCGTTCCGTTGCCTTGCTGCAAATCTCCACCGGCGGTTCCGGGAATACATCCAACTGGAATCACGCTGTTGCTGGTTGAACCGCCCGACAGGCTGCTTTTCACGGTCGTTTCTTCCATGGAGAAATTCACCTGAACCGCTCCAGAACCGCTTCCCCAATCAGCGGTTGACGGTCCGAGACAGCCTGCCAGAAGCATGCTGGCGATGAGACAGATGGCGAACGTACCCCTGCGCATGCTCCTTTGAGGGAGGGCGGAGTTTGAGAAGTCTTCCCTAAATTATCTCGGAAGAGGAGTTGGCGCAGTCGGAGAGATTTGAACTCCCGAGTCACGGGGACACCGGATTTCAAATCCGGCGCAATACCAGGCTATGCGACGACTGCTTTGCTTCACCGTGAGTGGCGCCGCTTTTTCTTCTTTCGCCCCTACTCGTTGTCCGATTTGGTTCGGCTCACACCTGCGAGAGCGAAGGCAGCAAGCAGTGCGGAGAGCGTCATGGCAAAAGGCAGTGCAGGAATCAGTCCTGCCTCGTAGCCACCCAATTGTTCCTTCTCAAGGAGTTCCCTCACGTCAGCCGTGAAGTCTTCCACGCGCCAGTTATCGCCGGTCCAGGCCACGGTGGGTTCAAGGTCCGGATTGAGGATGTAGGTGATGGTCGAATGGCCGACGTTGTATTCTTCAGTGGTTTCGGGGACACAAGACAATTTGTCATTTTCGCCCCAGGTGTAGCCGCTGTCGCACATGCAATGCTTGGAGGCGCCGCTCCCCATTTCCCAGCCGTGGCCGTTGCAGACCGTTTCATCAGAGGCATCGCTGATTGGAGCAGGGATGGCTGAAGGGTCGGTGTAATTTGGTGCCCAAGCGATGTGAGTGGGCTCAAGAAGGTCATCTTGGCCAACATTGGAGTAGTCCCATGCTTCACTGGTTTCGTTCCAAGCATACAACGTCCAATACCATTCCCAATCGGGTGGAGACGTTTGATTGTTGATATCGGTCATGAGATGCCCCCAAGAACCGAGTTCATTCGTGGTGTTCATGCCTGCACCGATGAGCGCACCTTGCGAGATGTGGTATCCTGTAAATTGCTCAATGTTGACCACTTCGGTGGAATTGTTGGACCATTGGACGGTCACGCTCGAAGCCATGTCAACATTGGGTTGAGGAAGGAGTGAACGGTTGGTATCGGAACGCATCCAAGCGAGGTGCGGTATATCCAGCGCATCAACATCGTTCATGCCAACGCCAGAAACCTCCCATGCTTCCGACGTGGTGTTCCACAGGTTCAACTCCCACCACCATGCCCAATCATCGGGGGATTCCGTCCCGTTGATACCGATGATCATGCCTCCAGAGGAATTCAAACTCCAACCTGCTTGCTCGGCAGCGAATGCAGTGGCGTCCCAGCCATCGTACTGAAACATGTGTTGACTGTTGTTGTTCTTTGTGTCAACAAGCGTGACGGAGGCTTCACCTGGCTGGTAATCCATCACGTGCATGTCAATGACGCTCTGTTCAACCACCACGGCAAACATGTCCCATATCGGCTGCAATTCTTCGGCCGTCCCCGTGAGGTGAGGCCATGAAGCTCCCATGCGTTCGCTGTACTCCTTGAGCGCTTCCGGTGTATCGTGTTCCGGGTCGACGGTGATGGAGACAAAGGTCACATCCTTGCGCTCATCTTCGTTCAACTCCGCTTCCACGGCGCTCAAACTTTGCGTCAGAACCGGACAAACATCGGGGCATCGGGTGAAGATGAAGGAGACGACGACCACGCCTTCTGTATCGGTTCCGAAGGTGTAGTTCTCACCGCTTTGGTCGGTGAGGGTGAACGAATCAACGGGGCCACGCGCCAGTTGTTTTCCCATGTAGGCCGAAGCCGGGGCGAGCAACAACGATGCGAGTAAAAGAGCGAGCCAAGATTTCCGAGCGATTTTCATGACGAAGCCTCCTCACCGTTGACTGGCGAATTCCCAGTTGGGGGTGCACCACTCGGGCAGCGCTTGAACGGAACCGGGGTTCGACAGGCCGATGCCCCAGAGCATCAACAGCACAAAGAGCACGGGGAACAGCGCTGTTCGGGTGTAGATACGAGGGTCGCCTTTCAAGTGCATAAAGTAGGCAGCGATGCCGTAGCCTTTGATGACACCAACGCCAATCAAGATGGCCCAAACGGCATAGAGCGTGATCTCAATTTCCGTACCGGGGATTTTCTCAAAGAAAACGGCGGCGACTTCGAACAACGTGAAGAACATCAAGATGATGAAGTTCCAAAAGTAAATGTCGTAGCCTCCAGGCAATTTTTCAACAATCGATTCAAAGATTCCAGATGTTTCGTGTTCTCCCATAATCTCACCTCAATACAGATAGAAGGCTGGGAAGATGACCACCCAAGCCAAGTCGACAAAGTGCCAGTACAGACCGAAATACTCGATGCCTTGGCCGTTCTTTTCGTCGTAGCCGACCGTGTCGGCCTTGAAAATCAAGTACAGCATCACGAGCAAGCCGATGAAGACGTGCAGACCGTGAGCGCCGGTCGAGATGTAGAAGATGGAACCTGCTTGGGTGCCGATGGTGAAGCCTTCAGCGACGAGGTGGCTCCACTCAATGAGCTTCAACACGATAAACATCGAACCCAAGAGGAAGGTGGCGATGAGGTAGTTGCGAACTGCACTCTTCTGGTCGGGCAGGAGTTTGCCCATGAAGCCGGATGGGGCTTCCCAATCCTTGGCCTTGGCCGTCTTGAGGGCCAGCACGATGGTGTAGGAGGAAATGATCAGCGCAAAGGTGTTGATGGCACCGGGCAGGAGGGTCATGAAGTCGCCCTGGCCACCAAGGCCATCGAGCATGGCACCGTTGGGTCGGAGGAAATCCGAAGCCGTGAGCATGTTGACCTCTTCACAGTTTCCAGCGTTGACTTGCCAGCCCGTACACCATTCAGTGCGCATACGGAGGTAGGACGAGAAGAAGGTGGCGAAGACCATCACTTCGGACATGATGAAGACCCAAAGTCCAGCCTTGCGGATGTGCTGACCTTCGAAGGGGTCGGAAGTAGCGATTTGCTCATGGTTGCCAATGAAGGGCAGGTCTTCTCGCCACCAGTTGGCAACACCTGCGGTCACGATGACCAAACCGAGCATGCTCAAACCGAGATCGCCGAGGTTGGCTTCAACGCCGGAGAGCATGTTGCCCAGTGCACCTTGGAAGGAAGGGAAACCCATCAGGAAGAGCATGATACCCAACGAGAAAATGATGGGAGAACCCGAGCCGTGGTGTTCGTGGTCATCGCCACCATAACCATGGTCATCGTGGCCTGCGTCATCCGGATAGATAGAATTGAGGAATCCACCCAAGCCGATGAATGCAGCGTACGTAAGGCACATCAGCAAGATGGTGATGCCCGCTGTTCGCCAAGTGAGGTAGGAAAGGTGGGCTTCGATTTCATGGTGGTGTGCCTCTTCCTTTGCTTCTTTGAGGGCCTTGATTTCGGATTCGCTGGCGTTGGCTGCTTTCGCATCCTCGTAGGCGTACTTTGCATCCTCATACTTGTGAATGGCATCTTCGTAAGCGTGATGCTTGACGTTGGCGACACCAACGCCCATGGTGGCGAAGGCGAGTATGCCGATGGCGAGGAACACGCCACCGATCAATACGGCGCGCATCCAGATGCTGTTCTCAACGTGGGCTTCTCCACCGCTCATTCTTCTCCCTCCAGGTGGCCGGCGACCATTCCTTTCGGCTCGGCTTTGACCAATCGGTCCATCAGCGAAGGCTCGTCCTTGTGATGGCCGTGTTCGATGTTCATGTCGCCCTGTGTGGGGATGTCGTGGAAGGAAGGCGTTGGTGGAGGCGAGGTCGTGGACCACTCAAGGGACCAACCACCCCATGGATCCTTGCCCACGGGTTCTCCGCGTCGAGCGGAGTAGATGATGTTCCACACCAGCAAGAGTTGGCTGATACCGAAGATGAAGGCGAAGGTTGAGACCGCCATGTTGTATTCAGCAAAGCCGGATTCGATGGTGTAGGTGTGGGTGCGTCGGGGCATGCCCATGATACCCAAGGCGTGCATGGGCCAGAAGGCAGCGTTGTAGGAGGCAAAGCCGATGAGGAAGTGCCACAGACCGAGGGTTTCGTTGAGCTTGCGTCCCGTCGCCTTGGGGTACCAGTAGTACACCGCAGAGAAGAGGGCGAAGACCGTACCGCCGATGAACACGTAGTGGAAGTGAGCAACGACGAAGTAAGAGTCGTGGAAGTGGATATCAAGGCCAGCGACGGGGAAGAACATACCCGAAATACCGCCAAGCGTGAAGGTCACGAGGAAGCCAAGAGACCACAGCGTGTGGGTCTTCATGACCAACGAACCACCCCAAAGGGTGGCCAACCAGTTGAAGATTTTCGCACCGGTCGGGATGGCGACGAGCATGGTGGTGATCATGAACGCAGCACGCCAGAACGGGTCCATACCCGAAGTGAGCATGTGGTGTCCCCAAACGATGAAGCCGACGATACCGATGCCAGCCATGGCGAAGACCATCGATTTGTAGCCGAAGATGGAACGGCGAGCCGAGGTGGCCAGAACTTCGGAGACGATGCCGAAAGCGGGCACGATAACGACGTACACTTCAGGGTGGCCAAAGAACCAGAACAGGTGCTGGAAGAGCAACGGGTCGCCACCGGCCACGAAGAATTGCGTACCGATGGTGTGGTCAAACAAGAGGAAAGCCACGCCGATGATGAGGGCAGGCAGGGACATGAAGAGCATGAACACGCTGATGAAGACCGACCAGGTGAACAAGGGCATCTTCATCCAGGACACGCCGGGAGCGCGCATGGTGAACACCGTGGTGATGAAGTTCACACCACCAAGCGTCGAGGAAGCACCGAGCATGAGCATGCCCGAGATGAACGCTGTTGTTCCTGGGTTTGAACCGTAGTCGGCCAGGGTTGAGCCGAGGTTGGCCTCGTTCAGCGAGGAATAAGGCGGGTACATGACCCAGGTGATGTCAGCACCTTCGCCGGACCAAATACCGGTGAAGATGAGTGGTGCGGAGAACACGAGGAGCCACAAGCCCATGGCGTTGATGCGGGGGAAAGCCAAGTCCTTGGCACCGATTTGGAGCGGCAAAACATAGTTCATAAAACCGGCAATCATCGGCATGGCGGCCAAGAAAATCATGGTCGTTCCGTGCAGCGTGAAGAAAGAGTTGTACTCGTCGTAGGTGAGGAAATCGTTCTCCGGCAGAGCCAGTTGGACGCGGAAGAGCAGAGCCAGAAGTCCACCGACGAGGAAGAAGAAGAAACCGAACAGGAAGTACATGATGCCGACTTCTTTGTGGTCGGTGGTGGTCAACCAAGGCTTCAGGAAGCCCCAGAAACGCTCCATGGTGAAGGTCTCGGGGGAGCGTCGATAGAACACCCAGAGGATGCCCATGAAGATGAGCCCTGCAGCGAGTCCAATCGACGTGAGGAAGATGACCAGGGCGCTGGCACTTGGTGCTACCGCTCCGGCGTTGATGCCAGCAATGGACGCCGTGGCAACGTTCCAGTGATCGCCGCCAGCACCGTTTCCACCGTTCACGGCGTTGCCATAAATGGTCATCTCGACGTTGAGGTCGTCTGCGGCGGGAGCCGTCCATTCAAAGGTCCACGAACGGAGGGTGTTGGCCTCGTCGGTGTGCGTGAGTCCACCGTCCATCATTTGGCTGTGGGATTCAGGGACGGCGGTGATGTCGCCATGCGAAGCGAGGATACGGAATCCACCTGCACGACCGTTCCAGTCAACATCGTTGATTTCCATCACGTCGTTCTGAACGGTGACGGTGAAGGTGTACGTTTCGCTGGCGTTGTAGGTTTCAGGAAGGCCATCAACCAACACCGTGGTGTCGGGAGAGGCTCCACCGTGACAAGTACAACCCTGATCGCCGGCTGAACCAATACCGCCGGGAGCGGCCGTGAATTGGGGTGCGGCCATCAAAGCGACCAAGAGGACGCCCAAGAGGAGAGCAACGCGACCTCGCATCAGTACGCACCTCCAGCAGGCGGCGACTCGCCGCTCTTCTTGACGCCGGTATCAACCGAACAATCGGTGCCTTCAGCGGCGACGATCTTGACTTGACCGATCATCATGGAGTGCTGGTTTCCGCAATATTCTGCGCAACGAATGGGGAAGGTGCCGGGGTCATCAGCGGTGATGGTCATGTAGGTGCCGCCCTCGATGCCGGGAACCAAGTCTTCCTTGACGCCCCATTCAGGGAGCCAGAAGGAGTGCTGAACGCCGATGTAGTTGGGGTTGGAATCGTCGGATGGCTGAGAGTGCATCTCAAACACGACGGCTTTGTCGCAGGGCAGAATCATGTCTTCGCCCAGCGCAGAGGAGAACACGTGGTCACGGGGAATGTGCATCCAGGTGTGAAGCACAGCGCCGTCGGCATCGGTGACTTCGACCATAGCGTGCTTGTACGGGTCAAAGGTGACGGCTGCGTTTGCATCCCCTGTCAGTTGGTCAACCGTTACGGGGTCAAGGGTATCGGCCCCCTTCACGATGGAGACGTTGGTTGCCAAACCGGGCGTGCTGGAAACCGTGAGCGCGGTTCCCGTCCAATCGACATCAATGCCGGTCAGCGATGGGTCGTCTTCCCATGTGAGGCTGTCGAGATATTTGTACTCCCAGAACCACTGCTTGCCGACAATTTCCATGTCGTGGGCTTCGGCTTCGTCGGGAATGACCCAAACGGCGGTGTTAGAGGAGAGGGCAAGGACGACCAGCCAGGCCACAATGACCGTTGGCAGGACGTAAAAGAAGACCTCAAGCGTGGTGTGGTGGCGGTCAACTGGGAACGACCCCACTTCGATATGGTCGATGTGCGTCGTGTCCGGCACAACGCCGTCGCGGTAGCGCAGCATGGCCAAAAACATCCAGCCGAATGTGAAGATACCGACCAGAATGGACCAAAACATGAACTTATCATAGAGTACAGCAAACACTGTGTCTTCTGCTACCATGCAACCACCCTGTTTAACCGGCCGTGGAGCCCCCCCTTAAGCGTTGCTTGATGAGGGTTAGAACCATCATTCATTTCCGAAGCCACATGGCGAGCCTGTGCGCGTTTTTTTCGCGATTTTTTTGACTTGAAATTGAACGGTTCGGACGCCATTTTCTGCCTCACCGATACAACGAGTGCGATGCTACTTGAACCCCCCGCGGCACAGGTTATTTGTGGGCGCGAAAACATCTCAATCGAGGAGGACATGTCGTGTCAAATGACCCCTTCCACGGGGTTGGTCGTGGCTCATCAAACGCTGAGGAACGATGGCACAAGGCAGCTCAAGCCCTGGCGCATGAACGACAACGAAACCGGGACGCAGGAGCGGTTGTCTTGGTGGAAGGTCGACGCGATCGTATCGCACTCGAGAAACTCGGATTCAGCGGCCCCATCGAAGTGTTGAATCGCGGCTGGCCGGTGGATGACGTGCTTGTTCATCTCCTCGAAACATATGGCCGAAAGAGCCTCGTCGATGGAGGCCCGAGCATCATCGTGTTGATGGATTGGGACCGTACGGGAGGCCGATTACAAACCACCATTCGTCGTAATTTGGAATCCCTTGATGTTCGATTTGGGGAAGACCTTCGCTCCACACTCATGCGTTGCCTCAAACCAGAAACTCGGGTGGTGGAGGGCCTGTCCGGCCTCATTGACGCCCTTGGCCCGCTTGTCGATATGTACGACGACGCCTCATTCATCGGTTGAGAGAGAAGGAAACGCCTCTTCTTTCACCGTGTTGAGCACCACGTGGGTGTAGGAGCGAGAAACGCCATCAAGGGTGAACACGGTTTTGGTCAAGTTGTCCAAATCCGCTCGGTCCTTGACCCTCGCAAGGACGATGGAATCCCAGTCGCCCGTCACGTCGTAGACGGCGAACACCCTTGGGTCCGCTGCGATCTTTTGCTGCACGTCGATCATCCGTCCTTTCTGGATACGAAGTCCGGCCATGATGGTCATCGTCCATCCGAGTTCATCAGCGTTGAGCGCCACACGGTAGCCTTCGATCACACCCTCTTGCTCAAGGCGCCGGATCCGATTGGTCACCGTTCCTTGAGCGAGCCCAAGTTCCCGTGCGAGTTGTCGGTGGCTGACCCGGGCATCCTCGCCGAGCAGATGGAGCAAGGCACGGTCCGTCTCGTCAAGGTTCATGGCGCTCA
>DAGF01000081.1 GCA_002495645.1 Euryarchaeota archaeon UBA549 | reverse complement strand
CTGCCCAACATTGACATTCCCTCCACGATTGAAATCAACGGTGCTTCGCTGGCACAAGCCCTTCGTGCTGCTAAGCAGGTGGGCGACCTGGTCAACTTCAGCATCGACGGAAATTCCTTCACCGTTCACGTGCAGGGCCAAACCGACTCGGTCACCGTCAGTTTCTCTAAGGACGAACTGGAGTCTCTTTCCTGCGACAAGCCAGCACGGAGTCAATACTCCTTGACTTACCTCGTGCCGCTGTCCAAGGTCTTCGGTTCACTCGGCACCGTGAAGTTGGGATTCGGTGAGAGTTTCCCGCTCAGCCTTGAGTTCACGTTCAACGATGGTGCAGCTGAAGTGTTGTACTTCTTGGCTCCACGTGTGGAATCGGACTACTGATTTCAGTACTCTCGCCAGCCGTTGCCGCAATTCTTGCAGGTCAACATTCGAGTTTCAGGTTCATCCGACGAACGAGTTTGTTCCAGATAAGCGTAGACTTCGACGCAATCGCACTTGGGGCACATGTAATCGCCCGTGGTCAAGATGCCCTGCATGTTGTCAGAATCTTTGATGATTTCAAAATCACGTGATTCAACCTTGGTGCTGGAGGTGGCTTTTGAGAGGTCAACCTCCTTTCCTCCAATCTTTGTTTTGACGTTGGCCGGCCCCTTATACCCGCACTTGTAATTGGTGCAGGAGATGTCTCCGGATGGAGTAGGGAACGATAGCGTTCCACACTTTGGGCAAAACATGGGTAACCCTGCAAATACGCCTATATTAGGTTGATTGCAATATTTTGTTACACCTGACCGATGTCATGAGGTTCAATTCAAAGGGCAAGGGTCAAAATGAACCGCTTCAAGGGCCAACCATGTGGTTGTGGTACGATTGGCGAGCCGCAGCCGTCGTTGACGAGCACGGCAACATCGTTGATTCCCTTGAGTGGGACGGTCATATGACCGAGCATGCCGTTGTTGAGCGTCTTCGTCAAATCGCTGCCGGGCGCCCCGTTCGCGAGGCTGAAGAACTCAAGCAACGCTTCCCCGAAGCGGTGCTTTGTGTCCATGGCGACCCGCAACTTCCCGACGCCGACTGGCCCACGCCCACGAGCGAACAGCAGGCGGTGGCCGACGCAGCCGCTCTGCGTCTTGCAGTGGAAGGTGTGCAAGCAGCGGCCAACGACCCCGACCGACGTCTCGAACATCTGGTACGTGGCAGCGATGAACTTCGTGCGAGTCATCTTACGATGGAATCTCGTCTCATCGAGTGGGCGGGCTTGTTCTTCCCCATGACCACGGTGAGCGACCGTGCCGCCTATGTTCGCACCGTGGCCGGAAGTGAGGACCCTGCCGCTTTTGCTGAAGCCATGGGCATTGAGGTTCCCGCCGAACTGCCCTCGGACAAAGAATGGAGGTCGCTGGTGGAATGGGCTGAAAACGCTGCAGAGGCCAACGGTCGCCTCGACCGCATGGAAAACGCCCTTCGCTGGTTGGCCGAGGAACACCTTCCTTCGGTCTCGGCCCTTGTCGGCCCCTTGCTCGCTGCTCGCCTTTGCGTTGAAGCCCACGGCCGTGCCAGGCTTGCACGACTTCCATCGGGTACGGTGCAAATCCTCGGCGCCGAGAAGGCGTTCTTCCACCACCTCAAGACCGGCGCACCATCGCCAAAGCACGGTCATATCTTCATGCACCCGTGGATCAGCCGTTCGCCTCGTTGGGTCCGTGGGAAAATCGCTCGAATGCTGGCCGGAAAAATCAGCATCGCTGCGAAGATTGACGCCTTTGAGGGTGAGCCCTGGGGCGAAGCAGAGGTGGCCAAGGTCGAAGAGCGCGTTGAAGCGCTCCGGGAAGCCAACAAACAACCACCGTCCCGACGTTGAGGGGTTGACACCATGGGTGGGGGAAAGAAGCGACGCCAACGCGGGCCTCAACAGCTCTCGTCAGCGGTGCGTCTCGACCGACGAACCCTGTGGACGCTCAACGCCGTTCCAGGCCAAGCGGTGTACGGCGAGTCGCTGCGGCGTTTTTCCGGAAAGGAACACCGCCGTTGGGACCCTACTCGTTCCAAGTTGGGGGCCGGCATGTTGCGCACCAAAGGCGACCCTGCTCGTCTCCTGCCGGCTCAAGGCGAGACCGTGCTCTACCTCGGTGCAGGCCACGGAACATCGGTGAGTCACCTCTACGACCACCTTTGCGGGGGCGAGAATCGCTTCGCTGGACGATTGGTCTGCGTTGATTTGGCGCCGCGTTGCCTGCGGGATTTGACCTTCATGGCCAAGGGACGACCGGGTTTGGTGCCGGTGTTGGGCGATGCTCGCCAGCACGGTGCATGGGGGGTTCTGCTACCGACCAAGGTGTCCTGGCTTTTCCAAGACGTGGCGCAGGCCGGACAAGTTGACATCTTCCTCGCCGCCTGTCAGCGTTTTCTTCAACCGGGCGGCACCGGTCTTCTCTCGCTCAAAGCCGCCAGCGAGCGCTGGACGGGGGAGGGCGAAACGGCCCTCTTCCAAGGTGTGGAAGACCGCTTGCGAGAGCACGATTACGTGGTGGAGGAAGTCGTGGAGTTGACGGGTTACGAAGACAATCATCGCCTGTTCGTGGTACGAAAGCCGGAGGCCTGAGCGTGCCGGAACTTCCAGAGGTTGAGACCGTTCGCCAAGGCCTGATGAAGGGCATGCAGGGCAAGACGTTTGACGATGTCCTCATCCGACGAGAAGGCTTGCGCTACCCCTTTCCCGAGGACCTTGCCACCCTTGCAGGAACCACCGTTGTGAACATCCGACGCCGAGCAAAGTACCTCTTGGTGGACCTTGATGACGGCCGTGTCCTGCTCTCTCATCTCGGCATGAGTGGGCGATACACCTTGTTTGACAGCGACGAGGCCGCTGCGGCCAAGCCCCTCCTCCAAACGGTCAACGGTGGGGTGCCCGTCTCCTCCTTTGGCGACCAAACGGGTCATGGTGGAAAGCACGACCACTTGGAATTCATCTTCACCGACGGCTCACGGGCCGTCTACACCGACCCGCGCCGCTTTGGCATCATCGACCTCTTTGCCGACCACGAGGAGGCCACGCACAAATTGCTCGCATCCCTCGGCCCCGAACCCTTTGACCCGTGGAATGCCAAGGATTTGGCCGCCCGCCTCAAGGGGCGAAAAACCGCCATCAAACTGGCCTTGCTCGACCAGAAGGTCGTGGTGGGTGTGGGCAACATCTACGTGTGTGAATCGCTTTTTCGGGCGGGCATTTCCCCACGGCGTGAAGCCGGTGGTCTGGTTCGCAAAAACGGGGCCCCAACCAAACGATTGGAGGTTTTGGTGGACCACATCAAGGACGTGATTGATGAAGCCATTCAAGCCGGGGGCTCCACGCTGAACGATTTCGCCAGCGTGGACGGAACGCTTGGCTACTTCGCT
>DAGF01000066.1:7826-11847 GCA_002495645.1 Euryarchaeota archaeon UBA549 | reverse complement strand
TGGTGGGGGTCAACGTTCCAATCTTGCATACCTTGGACCCAATAGATGCTCCCGCTGTATTTGCCCAGTGCCTTGTCGATGTGGCTTCGCTCGTCGTAGTAATTGTCCATGTAGGGGTCAAGTTCTCCAAGGCCGTACCGCGTGGGGCCAGCAAGGAAGCCTTCAACCACATCGCCGCACATGTTGTCGAGGTCGTCGCTGTCGTAATCCAAAATGGAACCGCCGTAATTGGAGTGCATGACTTGGCTGCGCGCCTCGGCGCTGCCGTTCTTGTAGAGCAACGGACCGAGCGCCGTCGTCCCCGAAATGGGCACGATGGTCTTGAGGTACTCACTGCCCTGTGCGGCCGCTTCCCAGGCCGTTGCGCCCTCGTAGGATTTGCCGTAGATGGCGACGTGGCCGTTGCTCCAATTCTGGGTACCGAGCCACTCCACGGCTTCGTGAATGCCTTGGCCCTCGCCGTCGCCACGATAATCGAAACACCCCGTGCTTTCCTCGGTTGCGAACACGGCCACCTGTGCCAAAGCGTAGCCGTGAGGAATGAAATTGTCGTAAATGAATTCCCCGCGCCCAGCGCCAACGACGTTGGTTGGTGTGGATTGGCTGCCGGGTGAGCCGTAATCGAAATACGGGCTGACGATGGCGATAACGGGCACTTGTTCACCAGCCTCGGTGTTGGAAGGGAGCCAGTATGAGAGGTGGACTTCCGCGGTGTTTGGACCACCCTCCCAGGTGCCGGAGGTGTCGACTTCGATGAAGGCTTCCTGCACGGGGAGCGGTTGATGGGGGCCGTCCTGCAGGACTCGGGCATAAGAGCCGGTCCAATTCCACTCGAGGGTGTGGCGGTCGTAGATGTCAGGGTACATGCTCTCAACCTCGCTTTCAGGGGTCGCCTCGGTTTGGCCAAAGCACCCGGAAAGCGGCATCAGCAACAACAGAAGGACCAGAAGAACCGCCTGTCGCATGGTCCTCGGACGAACGGGTGCATCATGAACATGATGTTTGCATCTTGAACTGCCAATCGCCACAAGCATTGAGGAGGGGGGGCGCACAGCCACGACCATGGAGCCAAGTGATGCGTGGGGGATGCGCTGGCAGAGTTCGGCCTCGCCGCTGGCTAAGCGCTACATGAAAGTGGCCACGGCCAAGCAATCCTTGGTCTGCCTCGCCGCTGACCGAAACACCATGGCGGGCTTGTTCGACCTCATCGATGATGTGGGCGAACACGTGGCAGCGCTCAAAACGCATGTGGATTTGGTCGATGATTGGACACCGGAAGCATGGGCAGAATTTTGTGAAGCAGCCCACGAAGCAAATCTCCTCATTTTTGAAGACCGAAAATTCGCAGACATCGGAAAAATCAGCCGAGCACAAATGGCCGGCATTTACGACATTCGCTCATGGTCCGATTTGGTCACGGCCCACCTCATCAGCGGGCCTGATGTTGTCAACGGTTTACAGGCCGGTTGGACGGACGTCGGTCGCACCGGTGGCGTTCTCCTTCTTGCTCAAATGTCGAGCCGCGGAAATCTGCTCCACCCCGCCTACACGGCCGAGGTGGTCGGAAAGGGGGCTGCGCACCCGGGTGTGTTCGGCTTCATTGGAAACGGTTCACGGCCTGAGGAATTGAAGGCGTTGCGTGCCGCTGTTGGTGAGGAAAAGATGATCTGGACGCCAGGCGTGAACCTCGCTGTAGGTGATGGAGAAATGGGGCAGCGTTACGGCGACCCTACCGAAGCGGTCATGGCCGGTTCGGACTGTATCATCGTGGGTTCGGGCATCCACAAAGCCGACGACCCAAAGCAAGCAGCGGCAGCCTATGCACGGGCTTCTTGGGACGGTTTAACAAAGCGAAACGGGTGAAGGCATGCTGTTGGAGATGACGTTGGCTTCGCTTAGCCTCCTCTTTCCTGCATGGTTGATTTGGCGAGCCTTTTCCACATCACGTCAACTTGAACAACGGCTTGCACAGGGCGATGCGTCCCTCATCAACGATGACCGGTTCAATGTTGACCGGGTCACGCTGGGCCCGCCCGGGACTGAACTCATTGAGGACGTGCAATTTGTTGCCGTCCAGACCCAACCTGTGGCGTACGCCACTCAACCAATCACAATGGGTGAGGGGAAATTTGGAGATTGATACCATGGGAACTGAGGGAAGTATAGAGCGAGAAAAGCGGTTTTTTGTTGATGGGCGTGAGGAAAAACCTTGGCGAAACGATGGCCCCAAACACATCGTGCAACACTATCTGGACCGTGAATTGCTATCACTCAATGGCGATGTGCTGGAATACGACGGGACGGTGCTATTTGCCCTCGAAAATGAGAATCTCATTCGCTACCGGAACAACTCAGGGTGGGGGGCCCGATTGCGAAAGCAGAATGATCGATTCATCTTCACTTCAAAAACAAAAGGTGACCTTCAAGACGAGGCTTCAAACTATGAGATTGAAGGTGATATTTCGCAGGAAACGTACAGGAATATTCTCCATGGAAGAGAGGTGCCGCATATCCACAAGACGCGATATGTTTGGCAAGACGCTCAAGGCCTGGAGTGGGAAACCGATGAATTCGAAGGCAAGCTTGCCGGGCTTGTGTTGGTGGAGGTTGAATTGAAAGCAGAGCAGGAGATTGACGAACTTCCTCCCTGGGCGGGACATGAGATTACGGGCCTGAGTTCGTGGTCGAACCGAGCCCTCGCCGAAACCCTCGCATCACGAACCGATTGAGGCGACGACCGCCTCAATCACGCGGTCAACCTCATCGTCCGTCATTTGGTGAAAGACAGGAATGGCCACCAAACGATGAGCGATGTCGTCGGTCACGGGAAACGATTGCTCGTGCTGTGGATGGTTTGCATAGACCTGTTGGCGATGGCAAGGGGTCGCGTAGTAGATGCGGGAATCAACACCGGCTTGCTCAAGCGCATCTCGCAGGTGTTGCGGGTCCTCAGCCAAAAGGCAGTATTGGTGCCACGCATGATGGGTTCCTTCTCGCACAGCAGGGATGTTCAAGCCTGGAAGTGAGGTGAAGGCTTCGTGATAGCGTTGGGCAATGGCACGACGGCGGGCCAACCACCCATCCAACCGTTGGAGTTGCACGCGCCCGATGGACGCCGTAACCTCGGACATGCGCAAGTTTGAGCCGAGTTCATGCGATTCTAAACGAGCGTCTCGGCCGTGATTGACCAAGGCGTCCATCCTCGCAGCAAGGTCATCTCGCCGCGTCATCATCATCCCGCCCTCACCGCCGACGGCGAGGTTTTTCGAGGGGAAGAAGGAGAAACAAGCGACATCGCCGACGCCGCCCGCTTTGATGCCCGATGCTGCCACAGCGCCGTGTGCTTGAGCGGCGTCTTCGATGTAGGCGATGCCGTGCTCGTTACACCACCCAACCAATGCATCATCGCACATCTGTCCGAAGAGGTGGACGGCGATGACGGCTTTGGTTCGTGGCGTTCGTGCCGCTTCAAGTGAAGCGAGGTCCACACACCAATGGTCGGGCTCAACGTCAACGAAGACCGGTGTGGCACCAACGAGGGAAACGCACGTTGCCGTAGCGATGTAGGTCAAAGAGGGGACCAACACTTCGTCGCCCGGACCGATGTCAAGAAGGCGCAACGCGCCCCAGAGAGCGACTGAACCACTCTGGCAAGGCGTTCCTTGGACGGCGCCACAGTATTCAGAAAATTCCTTTCCAAACGCTTTGCCTTGCGGTCCCTTGACCCAATGAAGGGAGTCGAGCGTACCGACGGCCGCTGCTCGCATGTCGTCGTCCCAAGACGGGCGAGCCATAGGGATACGTTCCATGCCTCGGCGTGGCTCTTCTCCTCCTTGAGTGTGCGTTTTCGCCACCCTCCTCATCGCGCCTTTGAAGACCCCCAACCAAGTTCGGCCTTCCATGGTGTCTCCGGACAAGGGTGGTGAGCCGTCGCCTTCGTCCGAGCCAGACATGTTGGAAAGTCTTCCATTTGGTGGCCTGGTTGACGATTTATTCGCCGAGGAAACGCCTGCAGAACCGG
>DAGF01000066.1:0-7436 GCA_002495645.1 Euryarchaeota archaeon UBA549 | reverse complement strand
CTGTTTTTGGGAAACCGAAGGGACACGGGCGAACCGATTGACATCGCTCCACAGGTGCTCGCTCGCCACGGCGCCATGCTGGGGTCCACCGGTTCGGGAAAAACCGTCATGGCCAAAGCGCTCATCGAAGAAGCGGCGCTCGCTGGCATTCCGTCCCTCATCATCGACCCGCAAGGTGATCTCGCTCGGTTGGCCCTCGGCATCGACATGGGCGAGCTCGAGGAAAAGGACGGGATTGTCGCCCGAGCCAAGCAATTGCTCGACCGCTGTGAAGTTCGGATTTGGACGCCGCTTCGGAGCAAGGGCTTGCCCCTCTGCATTGACCCGTTCCGGGCACCTCCGGCAGATTTGGACCCGGAAGAAGCCATCACAGCGTGGGACATGGTCGCTGCGGGATTTGCCAACCTCGCAGGTTTTGACGTGGAGAAGGCACAGGGGAAAACGGTCAAGCCTTTTCTCTATGAAATTCTCGTGGAAGGAACCCGTTGCGGGCTCAATGTCGGTGATTTCCAAGCCCTCGCTCGCGTGGTGCGTGAGCCACATCAAGAATTCATTCGCCACCTCTACCCCGGATGCTTTGACCAGGACGAAGAAGAAGAGAAGGTGGACCCGCCAACATGGAATGAGGTCATGATTGAACACCGGCTGACGGACTTTGAAGAGCGGCTTCCCAAATCAACACGCAACGACCTTGCTCGCCGACTTGCAGCCTTTTCGTCGGGTGTGAATCAACTTCTCTTTTCCAACGGTGTGCCCATCGACATCGATGCCTTCGTTGAACCGGCCGTACCGGGGAAAATCCCGCTCAACATCGTCTACCTCAACACCATTCAGGACGAGAACCAAAAGCAATACTTCGTCCAAGAATTATCTCGCGAACTCTACGATTGGATGCTGACGCAACAACCTGCTGACGGCGAACTCAAGTTGCTGTTCTTCATGGATGAAGTGGCGCCTTACCTCCCGCCCCATCCACGCAATCCCCCAGCGAAGGACCTCATCAAGCTCATCTTCAAACAGGCCAGAAAATACGGCGTAGCCTGCGTGCTCGCGACCCAAAACGTCAGTGACGTTGACTACAAGATTCTGGCCCAAGCCAACACCACCTTCATCGGTCGATTCACACAACCGCAAGACGTTGAGAAGGTTCGCCACCTGCTCAAGGAAAGCGGCGGAGACCAAGATTTGGTCGCCCAACTCCCCACGCTTGGGCCCGGCCAATTTCAGATGGTCGCGCCCGATGTGGACGCCAATCCGGTTCCCATCCAGTGCCGCTGGCTCTACACCGACCACGGTGCGCCGCTGAATGAAGACCAAGTGGAGGAAATCATCACGCCCGAGATACGTGCATGGGCCAAGACGCGTTCAGCCGGGGGCGGTCGTTCCCGCGGTGCAGGAGCGGCTCACGCTGCCAGTCGAGGTTCTTCTTGGAGCAGCGCTGATTCGTGGGAACACGGCGCAGCCGAAAGCATCGTTGAGGCTGCCCGCATCAAATCCGCAGGAGGTATGGCGGCTGCGGGGCACGGCATCGTTGACGATTCTGCGTTTGAGGTGAAACTCATGGGTGGCTTCGCCGTTCTCCGAGACGGTCGGGACCCGCTCTACACCATGCAGGCGGCGACCAACGTGGCGACTGTGCTCGTGCTCGGTTGGGTCATGGCGGCGCTGATGTTGGCCTGGCGAGACGCTGATCTTTCGGGTTGGTGGTTGCTGGTGAGCGCCACGACGTGCCTTGCAGCAGTGGGCGTTTTGGTGCTGGAATGGGTGCTGAGCCACGATGCTGAACTCTTGCAAAAATTGAGTCGGTTTGCTCACACCTTCCAGATGCTTCAGGTCATTTGGTTGTGGGTGCTGTTGGGATGGGTCGTGTTCGGATCACTCGATTTACGAGGCGCCGAACCCTTCCTTGAAGTGGTGGTCGTGTGGGTCACACTGTTCTCAAGTATCGAGTACCTGACGCGTTTTCAATTGGGTAGAATTCGCTGGAACGGCGGCTCTGCGCTCGACAAAATTGTCGGCGTTTCAGCGCTCCTAACAAAGGCCGAACTGACCGAAATGAGGGCAACCTCACGCGAATTGCTGAGCGCTGTACGCTGGATTGTTCACGGAGCGACGCTCGTGTGGCTGTGCTGCTTGCTCGCTTTCCAAAGCGGCGTGTTGCCCGATGACTCCTCGCTTTCCACCTGGGGCCGTCCAACCCTTTGGCTCGCCTCGGTGTACGGGTTGATGTTTTGCAGCGAAGCGTGGTTGCGTTTGCGTGGGCGTTGGCCAAGTGAACAGAACACCTCAAATTCTTGATTGAGCGTGGTTTGTGCAGGAAAAGGAATAGATACGGCTTGCGAAAATAAAGCCTCATGGAAGACCGCTTGGTTGAGGAACTCGTTGTCGGTGTGGGCGAGGTCGTGGGCGAGAAAGTTGACATGGTTGTTGGCGATCGCCCTTGGGTGTACTCGCTGTGGCGTTTCTCGCTCTATGCCGTTCCGGTCGGGTTTTGTCTCTACCTCCTTAACGGCGTATACGATTGGATTTGACGGGTGTGGGCCATGGAAGACCACCCGTTCATCCCCCTAAAGTGGATCGAGCGTTCCTCAGAGGACATGCTGGCCTTGGCCGAAGCAAATTACGCTGAACTTGCCGAGCGTCGCACGACGCGTCATTTCTCAACGCGGGATGTCCCTCGTCGGTTGGTCGAACTCGCGATTCTCTCGGGCTCAACCGCGCCCAACGGCGCTCACCTTCAGCCGTGGACATGGGTGGCTATTCGTAACGCTGAACTGCAGCAGAAAATTCGAGAGGCGGCGGAAGAAGAGGAACGGAGGACCTACTCGGAGCGCATGCCTGAAGCCTGGTCGGAAGTACTGGCGCCACTGGGAACCGATGCGGTCAAGCCTCACCTGACCGATGCACCTTGGGTGGTGGTGCTGTTCAAGCAAAAGAAACGTCAACGGCCCAACGGAGAATGGGGGCCGACCTACTACGCCACCGAATCGTGCGGCATCGCCGCCGGGATGTTCATTCAGGCCGTTCACAACATGGGCCTCGTGACCCTAACACACACACCTTCACCGATGGGGTTCCTTCGAGAAATTCTTGGTCGGCCAAAGCACGAGGAAGCCATGCTCGTGATGCCTGTGGGCTATCCAGCAGATGATGCTGAAGTTCCTGACATTCACCGGAAAACGCTGGACGAGGTCGCCGTGTTCCACGACGAGCAGGCTTGAGGAAAGGTCGCGGTGTTGATATACGCGAGGTGAGAGCGAAGACCGGCGCAGGAGTCGCCCAGCTTGGTCAAAGGCGCTGGGATGAGGTCCCAGTCCGTAACGGTTCGCAGGTTCGAATCCTGCCTCCTGCACTCTCAATACTGCGCTAAGCTTCCTTTACTTCTTTGATTAACGAAGCGAGTTTCATGTTCAGGAGGATTTCGCCGAAATCCCTCGAATAGGCGCATAAGCGGCGGACCGATTCAGAAACGGTGAGCGAAGCTGCAAGAAGGCGGCTTTTCTTTTCGCTCTCATAAACAGATGATTCGAACGCTTTCAATTCGGTTTGGAGGGTTTTCAATTGATGGCGCGCTGTTTCGATGCGGTGAGAATCTTGTGTTCGAATGTTGATCATGAGTTCTTTCAGGGCCTCCTGCCATAGAGGTAAAGACGATACAGGCGGCGAGATGCGGAGTTCGTTAATGTGATTGGTGTGTGCAACAACGAAATGCGTCATGTTGTTGGCGTGGTCCATCATTCGCTCCAAGCAGCGTGCAAGGTTAGCGTATTCCATGGACTGGCCTCGGGTGATGTTCAATTTTGTTGCCGCCTGATAGGATTCAAACACGATCCTCACTTGACGTTCAACCAAATGGAGGAGGCTGTCAACCTCGCTTTCTCGCTCTTCGTTGTCCGAAAGAAATTCAATGTCGCCACCGTTGAAAACCTCCAACAGGTCCCGAACCAGCGATGAAAGCAAGAGGTACATGCGTTTCAGGCTGGCGTGAAACGGCATGTCTCCAGGGTTGAGCAAGCAGCGGAGGACCGTGCGCTCGTCCTCCTCTTCCACGATTTCAAATCCCCGGGTCGAACGCAAGAAATGACGAATGGATTTGGTGGGTGACAACGCCGCTTCTGTATGCGAGACGACGATGATGTCGGCCCCCGATATGTAGGCCCCCATGAGGTGATCATGAAGGCTGTTGTCTGGAATTTTTGCGAGGGAAATGTCGACCTTTCGCACCGCCTGCAGATCTTGGTCCAGCGGTGTTATTCGTAGCGCTCCACTTGGCCGCCAGTCCACACGTAGCGAATCTCTGGAGCCCAATTGATGATGGAGAACCCAAGGTTTTGGCAAGCTAAGCGTGAACGTGCTACCACCGGTGACTTGCAGTTTTCGAACGTTGAGGTCGCCGGGTCCTAGAGCCATGACTTTAATACAATATAGACCTATATAGAATATACTCCCGTTAGTATAAGTATTGAGTTACGGTGGAGAAAGCATGGAACCGCTAACAATGATCCTGATCGCTTTGGCACTGGTTGTCTGTGCGTACATGGCCTGGAACATCGGTGCAAACGATGTCGCAAACGCCATGGGTACATCGGTGGGTTCTCGCGCCTTAACCCTCAAGCAAGCGGTGATCATCGCAGCAGTGTTTGAATTCGCTGGAGCTTTCTTTGCCGGTGATGCTGTTACCGACACCGTTCGGAAAGGCATCCTGAGCGTCGATTTCACCGATCCTCTCATCGACGAGGCTTTTTCCACAGACATAGCGTTGGGTTTCATCGCGGCCATGATGGCGGCGGCAACGTGGTTGACGGTCGCCACACGTCTCGGTTTGCCGGTTTCAACGACCCATTCCATCATAGGAGGTATTCTCGGCGTGGGCCTGATTTTAGAAGTCAAATATTCCACCAGCCTCATCGATTGGGAGGTCGTCAGAAAGGTCGTCATGTCGTGGGTCGCCAGCCCACTCATGGGAGGCCTCATCGGCTTCTTCTCTTTCGTGATTATCCAAAAATTGATCTTTGAAAGTGAAGATCCAATAAAACGGTCGCAGTGGTTAGCCCCCATACTGGCCTTCCCGACGTTCTTTGTCTTGGGCCTCGCTCTCCAGTACAAAGCGCTCAAGGGGTTCATTTCCAAGGCCGCCTCAAACGGTTGGATTGAAAACAAGAACGATTGGCTGCCGGTGAAAGAAGACGGGGTGTTTGACCCGTGGGCTCCCAACGCCTGGATTCCAATCAATTCCATCATGCTCGCAGCGGCCATCGGTGCAGCTTCCAGCCTTGTCCTCTACTGGGTCCTTAGGCGCATCGACATCGCTGAGGAGGTCAGAGGTTTCAGAGGCGTGGAACGCATATTCGTCTGGCTGCAAATCATCACGGCTGCTTACGTAGCCTTCGCACACGGCGCTAACGACCGCTCGAACGCTATCGGTCCAATGGCGGCCGTTTGGCAAGTGTTGAGCAGCGAAACCGGACAGTTGGCGGCCAAGGCCGAGATCCCGCTCTGGCTTGTCCTTCTCGGATCAGCCGGTATCGCCATCGGTGTCATGACTTGGGGTTGGCGAGTGATGGAAACCATTGGTAAGAAAATCACCGACATCACGCCAACCCGAGGGTTCGCAGCAGAGTTTGGCGCAGCAACGACCATTCTCGTGTTTTCCATGCCGTTTTTGGCCGTACCCGTCTCCACAACGCACACGCTGGTGGGGGCCGTGGTCGGTGTGGGCCTCGCCGGTGGTGCCAAAGCCGTTGATTTCCGCGTGTTTGGAAAAATCGCCGCCTCGTGGGTGGCCAGCGTGCCAGCCGCTGCGTTTGGCGCCGTCGTGCTCTTTGTTGCCTCTGGAGGTGAAGCCCTCAACATGATCGTGATCTTGCCCTTGTCGTTCATCGCCGTTGGCTATGCGATTTGGAGGAGCGGTTCGGAAGTCCATATTGAGGATGCGCTCTCGGACGTCGGCGGGGATGGTCAAGAAGTCACGCCGTTCGAATTGTTCCACGAACACGCACAAGCGGTTGAAGAAACGGTAGAGCACATGGTTCGGGCGGTAAACGCAGCATGTGACGGTGAGGACGCGAGCGAGGCCATCAAGTCCACCATCGAAACAGAACTCAAAGCTGACAACATCAAGAGCGAGATTCGACGACTCGTCAGAGAAGATTTGCGCATGGGGATTCGTGTGGGGCTGGATGATTTCCTCTACATGGTCAGCCGGCAAGACCGTATCGCAGACTACGCCCAGAATGTTGCCGAGCAGCTCACGTTCCGACCGCTGTTCGATGACGATGTAGCCAAAGAACACCTGAAGATGATGGCAAAAGCCGTCGCTGAGACGGTGGCAAAGTACGAGGATGCGGTCGAAGTGTTGAGGGATTTCTCCATCAGCGGACAAACAAAGGCAGCTGAAGAGAGATTGGCCAGCATGATCCGTGCGGTCAACCTCAAGGAGCACGAGGCCGATGGTGTTGAGGCAGAAGCAGCAACGTACGTGTTCTCAAACGGTGAAAAGGAGCCGTTAGCAGCGATGCACATGTACCGTGTCCTGCAACGTTTGGACGATGTTGCCAACGCATGTGAAAAATCGGCAAACGCCTTCCTACCGATTCTCAATCGTTGAAACAACACGAGATGATGTGCGCCAAACTTCACTCTTAGAATACAGGCGACCTCAGGAGAGATTGGCCTTTAAATCCAAGTCGTGGAACATCCCGCCTAGCGGGCTGGTGAGCTGGTGCGAATGCATCATTCTGGTGGACGTAGCGCTGAGAGAGAGAACATCTCTCTTTTCTCCACAACAGCCGCTACCTTTTCCATGAATTCAAGATCGTTGAGCCTTTGTGCCATTTCAGCCGGGTCAAAATCAAAACGCATGAGGATGGCCGTTCTGTGGTTAACCTTGCCGTAAACAATTTTTCCATCGTCAACCTCCTTCTTGTTGTCGTAGGCGTTGAGCATCAACGATTCCCAGTCTTCGTAGGTCTTTCCTTCTTTCATGTGGATAAGTACTGCTGCATCCATAAGCCGGCCATCGCTTGGAGATTTATAGGGCATCCTGTTCGGATTTCGCACCAAACAAGATTCGAATGCACGGTGGATTGCAGGCCATGTTCAATTTATTTCGATAGCACAACTAAAAATCGCACACCGTTTAAAGGCGAACATGAAGGTTGAAGAGGGCATCTCTGGATTTTTTTCTGAAGTGGTGGCACGCAGACCGCCCAGATTAAGTGACGACATGATTTTCCAGCGAAAAAGGATTATGACCAATCGCGCGTTGGTTTCATCATGGCACAGAACGAAATTGATTTCATCGGCGGCGGCTTCAAACTGACCCTGCCATACACCTTCGGAGGATGGTTACTCTGGGTGTTGGGGTTCATCATCACCGCCTTCGGCGTTGCCGCAGCCATGACCGACCCGACCGGTTTGGGCATAGCCGTCATCGG
>DAGF01000022.1 GCA_002495645.1 Euryarchaeota archaeon UBA549 | reverse complement strand
CGCCCAGATTTCCAATACGGCGACATCCGTGCGGCGCTGGGACGATTCCAATTCTCCAACGAACAGGTCTCAACCAAGCTCTCCCAACTTTCCGGCGGCGAGCGGGCGCGAGTGGCGCTGCTCAAACTCCTGCTCGAGGAAAACAACCTCTTGTTGATGGACGAGCCAACCAACCACCTTGACATGGATTCCAAAGCCACCCTCGAAGAGGCGCTCATCAATTACACGGGCTCACTCATCACCGTCTCCCACGACCGTTGGTTCCTCGACCAGGTTGTCAACCGCATTTGGGAGTTGCAAGACGGCGTGGTGACCGTGTACTACGGCAACTACACCGATTATGTCCGAGCCAAGAAGGGACTACCGCCCTTGGCTGAAGGCGAAGTCTCCGAAGTTTGACAGCGCCTCCTCATCACCTGCTTAATGCAGGCTCGTTTGCAAGGATTTTGCTTCTGGGGTTGCTTTGCCGCCTTGGACTTCACGAAAGCAAAGGAATAGTCTAATATAATTTTACAAATGATTAACAATCATGCAAAGTTATGATTCTCTTGTGGCCGAAAATCATCCTTGGCCCGATCAAGTTCTTGTTGAGGCTCGTGGCGGGAATCCTGCTCTTGATGCCTACATCGATGCGGTGATTGATGACCTCAAACCACTTCTGCGCTCGTTCACCGGTGGCTACGATCTTGATGCAACGCGAACAGCACTCCTCCAACATTTCCCGGAAGGGCCCGATCGAGGTGTAAAGGAGGACCTGGTCGAGGACATTCTTCGGTTGGTTTCCCTCTTTGAAGCGACCACCGTTGATGGAAACTTCAAGCTCCAGTTGGAGATTGTGGGCCACGACATGTGCCGCTTATTTCACCAAGATTACTACCGCCAACGTCTCATCTGCACCCTCAAAGGCCCCGGTACGGAATGGCTTAGTCACGACAATGTAAACCGTGATGCGCTCGGAAAAGGGGACAACAACGCGATCGTCAAAAACGTTGATGAGATTCACCGAGCCAACACTCACGATGTCCTTCGACTCAAAGGAGCAAGGTATGGAGGGGGCACACCCAGCGACATCCACCGTTCGCCCCCCATTGTTCACCTCAAAGGCACTCGCGTTCTTCTCAAAATAGATGAATGAACTGTGTTCTTTAGCGGTCTTTGGATTCACACAATAAGCAAGAACTCAAATGAGAACGGCTTGAGATTGTTGCATGGCGAGCAAGCAATCCGCAGTCATGATGGTGCTGCTTTTGCTTCTTTCCCTCCCTTCATATTCCGCCCACGCCGAAGACACGGAGATGGTGGACGCCTTTGGCGATGGCCTCGTTGAGGTGGTCATCGCTGATGCCACAGACGACCTCGATGAGCCAACGGACATGGAATTCCATCCCGGCCGCGCAAACGAGTTGTGGATTGCCAACCGGGCCACGGACAGCATCACGATTGTGCACAACACCGGCCTCGAGAACCAGACTTCCGAAAACCGAGAAGACGCCTACAGCAACCACTTCCTCGAAGAGGTCAGTGCCATCGCCTTTGGTGCCTACCACCCGGAATTTGACTGGCAGTGGGGCTCGGCTCAAGAAACGGCCAACACCTACTGCGGTCAGGCGGAGGCGAACAATTTCATGGGACCCACGCTCTGGCCATCCTCCCTCGACCACTACGCCGTGGAGAACCAGAACAACAACCTGCTTGGCAGTCACATTGACATGAACCACGAATCGCCGTACGGCACGGGCATCGCTCACGATTATGACAACGTGTACTGGTACAACGACGGACACTACGGCGAACTCGTTCGCTATGATTTCCAAGAGGACCACGACACGGGCTACGACGACCACTCCGACGCCATCGTTAACCGCTATTCCGACATTCAACTCGGCCATGTACTCGGTGTCCCCGGTCACATGGAACTCGACCACGATACGGGCATTCTCTACATCGCTGACCCGGCCGCCAACCGCGTCCTGTGGGTCAACACCGACGACACCACCTACACCACCACCGACCTCATGAACGACCCTTCACGTCTGGAGCCCCTGGCAGAATATTCGAGGTTCAACGGCATTGAATGGGGCGTGCTCGCCACCGGTCTCGACCGTCCAACGGGCATCGCCCTCCACGGCGACCAACTCTTCGTCTCCGAGTACAGCAACGGCAACATCGTCGCGTACGACCTCCCCTCCGACGGCAAAGGCGGCACCTACGTGGATGAGATTGCCACCTCAGCAACGGCCATCATGGGCCTTGAATTCGGTCCCAACGGCCATCTCCACTACGTTGACAACGGCCAGGACGAGGTTGTTCGCATCGACCCGTTCACCGACGAGGACGACGACGGCGTTGCCGACGATGACGACAACTGCCCCATGGTGGCCAACACCTCCCAACTTGACTTTGATACGGACGGGGTCGGCGATGCCTGCGACGAGGACGATGATGATGACGGCGTGTTGGATGTTGATGACACCTGCATGCGCGGCGGTCTCGGCTGGACATCCACCCTCCAAACGGATCACGACGGTGATGGATGTCGTGATTCTGCAGAAGACAATGACGACGATAACGACGGTGTGTTCGACTACGCCGATACGTGCCCAATCGGTGCGTTGGCGTGGTCGTCTGACGGGTCCACGGATTACGACGGTGATGGTTGCCAAGACGTCGATGAGGACACCGACGACGATAACGACCGCATCTGCGACGGCACGACGACGAATCTGCTCTGGGCGTGCACCGTCTCCTCGGTCGAGGAAGACCTCTGTCCAACGAGCACACTCGGCTTCACCTCCGCCGGAAGCAGCGACGGCGACCGGGACGGCTGCGAAGATTCCAGCGAAGACCTCGACGACGACAACGACGGCTTTGCCGATGTGGACGACAACTGCCCGCTGGTTGCAGGAAGCAGCTCGCTCGGTGGCGTCCTCGGTTGCACCGACGGCGACGGCGATGGGTACAGCGACCTTGTCGACACTTTCCCGGTCGAGCCCACGCAGTGGTCTGACGTGGACGAAGACGGCTACGGCGACAATCCCGACGGAATCCAAGCCGATGCGTGCCTAAGGAAAGAGGGAACGTCAACCAAGGACCGGTTTGGATGCCCAGATGCCGATGGCGATGGTTGGTCGGACACAAACGACGCCTTCCCGCAACTCAGTACTCAACACCTTGACTCAGACAACGACGGCTACGGTGATGCAGCCGATGGTTTCCAGGCCGATGCCTGCCCTGAAGTGGCTGGAAGTTCCACCCAGGACCGCTTTGGTTGTGTGGACGCCGATGATGACGGTTGGTCGGATGTTAACGACGCATTCCCTGAGGAGCCGACGCAGTACATTGACAGCGACGAGGACGGCTACGGCGATGACGCCGACGGGGTTGAGCCCGATGCGTGTCCAACGCTCTTCGGCACGTCAAATCAGCAAATCTACGGCTGCCTTGACGGTGACGGGGACGGCTGGGCTGACAGCATGGACGCCTATCCCGACAACCAGCTTCTGTGGTCCGATGCCGACCAAGATGGTTATGCCGACCAGCAAGGCACGAATCTCTCCGATGATTGCCCTGAGGTCTACGGGACCTCAACCGAAGACACCCTTGGCTGCCCCGACACCGACGGCGATGGATGGTCGAATTCGGCGGATGCCTATCCCGAAGATGCCGCAAAACACGAAGCCAGTGTGCTCACATCGGGACCTGTTCTTTCCATCGGTTTGGGCGTTCTTCTGGTCATCGTGGTCTTGTTGATGCGAGTTGGACGCCGCCGGGGGCCATCGCTTGATCTTGGCTCCTTGCCCGCAGCGCCTCAACTTCCCAAAGCGATTACACCTACCGGTCCGCCTCTTCCTCCCGAAGGACTCCCTGCAGGGTGGACCATGGAGCAGTGGGCTTGTTACGGTGAGGATTACCTCAACAACCGGTAGAGCACAACATTCACTCATCATGACCGCACGAGTTGAGCGGGAGATGTCATGGAACCATCCACATCATGAAGCCGATCATGATTATGGGCAGCAGGATGATCAATCCGAGGACAACATTAAGCTGTCTGCGATGTTGTTTTGTGGACCAAATTTCCGAAAAGCCGCAATTTTCGCACCTGTAAATACGGCCAGCCCACATGGCGTTCATGCCGCCCAACTGGTTTTCTTTCACGTCTTTGGAACCGCACTTTGGACACACACCGGTGTTCTTCATGACCCTGGAATGATGAATCCAGCCATATAACCCCTCTCGTAATCTGCAGGCTTTGCGAAACGATTATTCATGTTTGAGTTTGAGTCGGGGCATGAAAGAAATCGGTCATTGCCCTCGTTGCATGGGAAAAGATATTGCCGTGATGAAAACCATTGGCGCCCGTCG
>DAGF01000027.1 GCA_002495645.1 Euryarchaeota archaeon UBA549 | reverse complement strand
GAACTCAACCAAGCTCTCTTGGAAACATTGCAGGGTTTTGGCACCTGGGATGAAGTGGAGTTGAACGGGGGACTGATGTGCAAAGGCGACGTGTTGGATTTGGGATTGGGCGATGCTGTTGTTGAATGGCAGGCTGGACGCAGGGTTCCGTTGAAAGGTTCAATGACGCATCCCAAAGGCTTCCTCTCGCTGTTCACGGCTCCACCAAGTCAACTTCGCCTGCAGGCTGGCGAACGCCACATGGAAGCAAAACTCCCGTTTGGAAAAACACTGAAAATGCATGTCGTCGGCCAAAAAAATCCAGAAGAAATCCCCTGGTCAACCGTTGCTGCGCTCAACCTCTCCACCCCTTCGCTGAACGATGGATTGGGTCAACACCTTGAGAAGCCTTGAAGCACTTTGCAACGAGGCCCCCTCTCATGGCAGCGATGTGGATTGAAGCCATCGGCCTGGTGGCCGGTGCATTGGGCATCATCGCATGGATTCCACAAATTCGAGACGTCTGGGTTCACGAACGGCACGAAGGCATCTCCCTGACCACCTTCAGCGTGGTCACGCTGGCACTTGCCTTGTGGCTCATTTACGGGATTCTCGTCGAGTCGCTGGCGATGATTGTCGCCAATGTCTTCACCCTGGTCGTCATCCTTGCGGTCCTCATCGGTGTGCGCCGATTGCGGCTGCGCGAAGCAGCGGCGTGAGACTCAGCAGACTGACTTCGTGGTCGAGATGATCACAGAGCCGATCTTGTAGGGATCGCCGTTGGAGGCGGGTCGGCGGTCTTCCAGTCGGCCAACCCAACCGTCGGTGGGGACGGAGGCAGGAATACGAATCGATGCCCCACGGTCAGAGACACCGTAGGAGAACTGATCGATGGATTGCGTCTCGTGGAGACCCGTCAAACGCTCTTCGTTGTGAGCACCGTAGACGGCCATGTGCTTCTCGATGTTTTGACCAAAGGCTTCGCAGATGCTGTCAAAGAGTTCCTTGCCACCCTTGTCGCGCATGGCGCCGTTGGAGAAGTTAGCGTGCATACCCGAGCCGTTCCAGTCGCCCTTGATGGGTTTTGGATGGTACTCAATGTAGTAGCCGTAGCTCTCGGTCAAGCGGTCGAGGAGGTAGCGAGCAACCCAGAGTTCGTCGCCGGCTTGCTTGGCGCCCTTGGCGAAGATTTGGAATTCCCACTGGCCGCAGGCCACTTCTTGGTTGATGCCTTCAAAGTTGATGCCAGCCTCAAGGCAGAGGTCGGCGTGCTCTTCAACGAGGGCTCGGCCGTGGGTGTTCTTTCCACCAACGGAACAGTAGTAGAGGCCTTGTGGACCGGGGTAGCCGCCCACAGGGAAGCCAAGAGGAAGTTGTGTGTCAACGTCCATGATGAAGTATTCCTGCTCGTAGCCGAACCAGAAATCGTTGTCGTCGTCATCGATGGTCGCACGGCCGTTGCTGGCGTGAGGGGTGCCGTCAGGGTTGAGGACTTCGCACATAACGAGGTAACCGTTCACGCGCTGGGGGTCGGGGAAGATGTTCACGGGCTTCAGCAGGCAGTCGGAGGAGCTGCCATCGGCTTGCTTGGTGGACGAACCGTCAAACATCCACATGGGGCACTCTTCAACCGTGCCACCAAAGTTTGAGCGCACCATCGTTTTGCTGCGCATGTTCTGCGTTGGTTCATATCCGTCGAGCCAAATGTACTCCAGTTTTGCTTTGTCTATCATGGGTATCACTCGCGTCGCTATGAGGACGGTATATGAATCATCCGCATAGAAATATTGTAAAAATCCAAATCATCTGTTCAAAAAAATGGGTTTTGGTTGTGTTAATGCTTGTTATCTTGCTGGTGAGTTTGTATATCTGTTGACAATTGCGCGGTTGGAAGTTTATTTTTCGCACAGATGCTCAATTCCTGCATTGAGGAATAGAAACTCGCTGAAACGCGCCGCCGAGGTGCTTACTGGTTGTTGGCAGCGTCTTCACTCTGCGGGGTGATGAGAATGGTTGAGCCGTCTCGGTCGATGACTGGAAGTGTTAGCTCGCCCGAGTTCACCGTGATAGGGCACGTGTTACTGCATGCGGGTGGCAGGTAATCCTCGCCTGATTGCGTCAAGACGATCTCAAGTGCGTGCCCAGCAGGCAGAATGGCATCCATGCCCTGGAACTCCATCAGCATCGTAATGGGTGCGAAAGGTACCACGGTTTGAGCGTCGTAGCCGCCTGCATGGTACCGAACATCCATGGTGGCGTGGCCAAAACGGAGACCCGTTTCAGCGTCGCGAAGTTCTGCGAAAATTTGGCCGCCATCAAACGAAGGCGTGACGTCGAGGTGCAGTGTCGGCAACCCGCTGATGTGGGTGTCGTGCTCCATTGACATGGCATCGCAGGCGACGACCACGGTGGAGGATGAGCCGACCGAACCGCTTGCTGAGCATGACGCAGGTTGCCATTCGAGATCGGCGGGAGGCCATGTCTCTTCGATGCGCCACTCTCCATCGTTTCGCTGAATTTGTGCATGAAGGGCTGGGCGTTCGCCGATGCCTTTGAGGTAGTACTCCATCCATTCAAACAGGTCTTGGCCCCAATCCCAACGGGTCATGTTCTGGATGGCTTCGCCGCCATAACCCG
>DAGF01000061.1:3874-4077 GCA_002495645.1 Euryarchaeota archaeon UBA549 | reverse complement strand
AAAGGGTAGGAAGTGCAACGATCCAATGCTGAACGCCTTTGCGAAGGCGCACAAGAAAATCTCGTTAAAGGAGTTGAACCAATGAACATACGATTGAATTACACTGGCACGGTCGATGTGTACGACATTAACACCACCTACGCTGCTTCTGCAAAGGCTCCGGGTTTGCAACGGCTCTGCGGGTGGGCGATCACCCAGAACGG
>DAGF01000061.1:0-3530 GCA_002495645.1 Euryarchaeota archaeon UBA549 | reverse complement strand
GAAATTGACGAGGCCTCAATTCGTGAGGCCTACTCGCAACTTTCTGCCGGTGCGGCTCGAAATTTGTTCGAAAACGGCATCCTATCGGGCGTATGGACAAGAGAAGGGTCACTGACAGATGAAGGCCATGAGACCGCCGCAACGGGTGAGGTAATGGTCAAGGAAGTTGGGTTGCTCCGAATTTGGGTGTTTGATCATCCGTCAACCGGACCCGTGTTGCTCCATGCTGACCGACTCAACGGATTGCCCACAGGGGATGCCACCCCTCAGGTGGACAATGCCCCGGAGGTACTCTCTAGAATTTCACAAAACCGTGCGTCAACAAGTCTTCTTTCAAGCGAGAAGAAACGCTGGCGAATTCACTGGGAAAATGGTGCCTGGGCGTCGGTTGAGAAGTACAAATCACGAGCAGAACTTCAATGGAAGTGGACCCTCAATGACAAAAATGAGTGGCATGCCGAGCAAACCCTTTCACTTCGAGGCACGCTAACGGGCACCAACAAAAACAAAGATCAAGACGGGAAAACGTTCCGCACCCAGTGCGATAACGCCTTTGAGTTTGAACCGTCGGAATGCATCGCAACATGGCTGAGCCAAGGTCGGTTTGCAAAGAGCCAGTGGGATACAAAGTTGCTTGGCATGCGCCGCCGGTTTGACGAACTCGATACCACAGAACGACACCGGTGGACTCTTCACCTTGATTTGGACCCCGATGAAACCGGTGATTGGGCTGGAAAAGTAACCATTGAAGACATGCCGCTTTATGCCTACAACCCTGAGGACGCTGCCCATTGGATTCAATACTTGATTCGAGAACATGTGAAGGGCTACACCACCGAAGAAACCGTGGAACAACTTCTCAATGAATTCATCACGGCTTCTCCTTTCAGTTGGCTTGAAGACCCAAAAATTACGGCCAAAGTGCACAAGTTGTTGGATTCAAGTCGTGCCGACCAGCGTCTTTCAAAACTCCTGTCTGCTGGCGACGACCTTGGTTCAATGGCGTACATTGTTGGAACAAGTCAGCGGCGAAGTGGCAGTTTGAGCAATGTTATCCATGACGGAAGCAACGATTACACCTCCTTCGTTCTGGCCGTAACTCAAGGCGTTGACGGCCAACTGAAACGAATCACGGTGGTTGACCGTTTCATCTATCACGATCAACACATCAAAAAATTCGCAGCATTCTCAACAGCATGCAAGGAGCTCAATGATGGAATTGATGTCCGACTCTTGACCAGTGGAATTCCATACCAACGAATGTCAGAGGATTTCTCCGAAGACGATGCTCGAAAGAAATACGTGGGGAAAGTAAAGCCGCATTGCGATGAACTGCTGCTCATGGAATCTACCAAAGGGGCAAGGGCACCTCACAATCGGTACATCATTGTTGAATCTACCACTGAAGCCCGTTTCTTTGAAGGGGCCGACACCCTGTTCCAAAGCATCAGGGAAAAGCGATTCAGCATGATTGATCGTGTACTGGAACCTGACCTGTTCAAACACTTGGAGTTGGCCACCAAAAAGGAGGAAAAAGCATGACTGATAACGATTTGATTACGGCATTCACGAATGAACTTACGATCGACCGGACCTCCGAGAACATCGGAGCCACCTGGTTGCGGAAGGGAGCAGGTGCTGCGGTGGTGGAATCACGTACCCCGTTTTGGTTCACGGGACCAGAAAACGCACTACGGAGCCAACTTTGCGAATCGCTCGGAAAGGCGCGGGAACGGGTGTTCATTTCGTCCTCGTCGTTGTCTGAACCAACCGTGCTTCAGGCCCTTTCTTCAGCCGTTCAGCGCGGTGTGCGAACGTACATTTTCTTGGACAAAGTTGGATTTGAAGAGGCACTTACCAACACCATTGCCAGCCCTCTTCATGGGACGGCACTGATTCGAGAACGCGAATCACGTGGCATGGATGTGGCGTTGTGCGACTGGCACCTTCCAAACAAATGGGGGATGGTGCTGTCCTGTCCGTTGGACCTCACCCTCTCCTCTTCAGCAGGTGGATGGGCCATGGAACTTGATGGTGAACAAATTGACGAAATGCAGCGCCACATGACGCATGAGTTTTGGAGCACTGAAGGAACACGTGAGGTGTTGGCTGCTGAAGAAGTGAGCCAGCCGCCTGAGGTTGCCGAGCCACCTTTCGTCCTCAAGCCGTTGCTCAACGGTGCGCTCGTTTGTCGTTCACGATGCTCAACCGAAGGGCATGATGCACCATCTGAAGATGCATTTCGGGCCATGAAAAAATGGGATCGCTTGTCCAATGGAAAAAGTATTCAACAGAGCGTTGTGTTGAAAGGGCAACTGGTTGACATTACTGGGAAAGCAGGAGTTTCTCTCTACTCAACACCGGAACAATGCAAACCCTTCAGTGGCGCTTACGCTCACAGCGGCGCTTCTCTTTTGCTGGCGTCTGGAAAAGGGACATTCATCGCAGGGTGGGACCGAGGTGCTGAAAGCGATTGGGGAAGCCTCTTGATGTTGAATGATGACCAAGAAGACGTCGCCAAGGAATGGCTTGAGGACCACATCGGTGAGGCTCAATGGGTTGGACACGATGACCTTGTCATCGGAGACATCGATAATGAAATCATTTGGAACGAACGCCGCATGACCGTTGCTGACGGACAGGAAGTTGATTTGGGCATCATCACGCTTGAGGACATGCCGGGGTCTGAAGAGGATTTGAGGGCGTTCAAACCATCTTTTGAAGTTCCCATGGACCAAATAGCCCGTTCGTGCACCATGCGTTGGAAGGTGAGCCCTCCAACGTTGCCAACATCTGCCTCCAAAGACCCGCTCCACGAGGAATGGCACAAGGCCAAACAAGTCGTCAGTGACCGCTTGTCAACGTTGGATGATTTGAACCAACCACCCAAGATTGCACTGTTTGGACGAAAAATCAAGACGCTTCAAACCAAACTTGACAAAGCCATTGGGGAAGTCGATTCGATTCGCAATGTCAAGACCCTGGTCAAGATGAAGGACGATGTAGAAGCGCTCACGCAAGACATCATGGCCAACACCAAGGCCATGGACGATGCAGAAACAGAGGCAGAACTGGAAAAAGCCAAGGAAGCGCAATTGAAGACACATCAAGCAGGTGTTGACAAGGCCAAGAAGAGTGCTCAACAGTTCGAAAAGAAATTGAAACCCCTCAATGACGAGCACGCAGTGTTGACAAAACAGCTTTCAAAATCCAAGAAAGATGAGGAGAAGACCCGAATCAAGACGGACCTTGAAACACTTGAACGAAGCATTGCTGGCGTCGAATCCGACCTTGTCAGGGCCATCCAGGAAAGCAAGGCACCCTTCGTGTTCAAACCACCCAAGGAGAAAACCGGGAAGAAAAAGACAGCCGGCCACCTCTTTGTGAGTAAGAAAGACGGGCAACTGCTCCCATTGACCGTTCCCTCGGAAGATCTACCGGAAACTGGACATTTGTACGTGGCCGACAATCAGCGCTGCCTGGGCATTGTTCGATGGAGTGAACTTGAACTCGCCACGAAAGAGGCAAAG
>DAGF01000016.1:27998-45045 GCA_002495645.1 Euryarchaeota archaeon UBA549 | reverse complement strand
GTTGAATCGCCGAGAATGTAAGCCCATTCGGTTCCGTGCTGATGGGTGTACATGGCGGTGTAAGCGGCCCCAATGCCGTTGGCACCGTATGAGAGGGCAGCCCATTCAACAGAGTTGTTGAGAATGAGGGCCACACGGTCGCCGGCCTTCACGCCGATGGCTGCAAGTTGCTTTCCGACGGCAGTGGCGAGGTCGCCAAACTGGTTGTAGGAAAGATGCGTTCGTGGCATGCCAGGTGCAGGGATATAGCCAAAGCACGGAAGGTCGCCAAAGCGGTCCACGCTGGTCATCAGCATCTGGTACAAAGTTCGGGGGTCGTCGCCTTCGGGCTTCTCCCACTGTCGGTCGTCGGGCTGGCGTTCCCATGCAAGTTCAAATGGCTCCATGTTTGCCTAGTGTAGCGCTGAGCATTTGAACATCTCCCCTTCTTTTTTTGTAAGAAGTTCGGCTCAAAGTTTATTTTCGTATTTTTGCAGGTGTATAACATGCAGAGCCTGAAGCGAGCAGCGATCTCAATTGTTTTGATAATGATTCTATCCACGATGTCCGGACTTGTACATCACGAAATTCGGTCGTCCGATGAATTTGTTGAAGATTATGTGCTCCATTTGGCATCAGAAAATCCAGAACTCGTCGTCAGTGCGCTTTACGAAAATTACGATTGTGATTTGTATGAACTCTTTCCTGATGCAGACCGTACAGAGGTCGCCGAGGCATGCGGGTACATGTTTTTAGTTGGGGATGAGCACAACACCGACCTTCGCTCTTTAATGAAAACGATGGATAGAATGGATGTTGATTTCGGTGAATCTCCTGAGAAGGATCTTATGCTGTATGACCGTGTAATTTTGCAAAATGGAGATCCAGAACTCATGGAGCATTACAACAGATGGCGAGGTGTTCACCAACATTCCTTGGAACTGGCAAATTATCACTCTAACCACACATCAATGGAACAGCAACAGATGCTGATTAACGCAACGGTGTCAAACCTTCACTCATATTGCGATTTGTCAGTGGCAGACGTCTATGAGGCCTCAAACTCAACATTGAAAGATAGCTGTATAAGCCTTTCAGAGGAACTTCAGGACTATTTGAATCCTGCAATTGACAATATGTATGCAGATTCCCAACAATCATTTGTTGATTTCCTCGAACCCGATGAAGATGCTTCTATTGGTGCAAAACTCGCTCTCATGATTGTGAAGTCGGGCGCGCACGCCTCAATGTCTTACTGGGCTTGTGATGAAAACACCGCTAGTCTCCGTGACCTCAATACCGTGGGTTCGGAGCGTTGGTGTTCCGTGATGGACGAAACAAGAGAACGTGTCGAATCAACCAATGGGAATTCAGGTGGCCAAGGAAATGATGAGACCGATGCTGAGGAGGAAACCGGAAATGAGGTTTCCATGGCACGCGGAGGAGGTTATGAGCATACGAAAACCTGGAAAGAAATGACGCTTTGGGAACAAATTAAGTTCATAGCCGATTGCATTGGGTTGGTTGCCGGTGTCATTCTAATTATTGCTGCAGTTGCAGCAATCATCGCTGGACTTACTGCCACAGGCGGTGTTGCTTGGCCGGCAGTGGCGGCTGGTTTCGGTGAACTTTTCAAATACGGTTTCAAGGTAAACAAATTCTTGAAATCTCTCTTCCCGCAACATGACATTGACTATATTCTGGCTCAATTGCAGGAAGACTGTAGCGACGGTTTAGACAACGATGGAGACGGATATATTGATTGTGATGATCAGGATTGTTTTGGTGATTCAGCCTGCGACACAGGTCCAGACCCCACTCCTCCTCCACAGCCAGTGCAGAGATTGGGCGACCTGAATCTTGACAATTCTCCGAATTATGTGCGGCTTTTCGGACAAGTTTGGTATCCATATCCAGTGCCCTACAACTGGGATCCAAGTATACCTTGGAACCATGGTTGGTCTGAGCCTTGTTCCTACAGTTATCACCCAGGTCCATATGCCTCCGACCGCGTAATATTGGACAATTCCCTTCTACAACGTTCGTGGACGGTCACGCCTATGTTTACACCGACTCCACCATCTCCGGCTGCTTCCATCGGAAGCGGAATTGGTGAATTCTACCAAGAAGGCCAATATGCAGTCACTTACACAGAATTCCATCCTGATGCAGTTGATTCGCCTCAGACAGTCACACGAATCGTCAACGTTGCATATGAATGTGATGAGGAAGTACCCAATGAGTCACCAGCAGACCCCCACAATCCAACTTGGTTCTCTGCTATTCAGACCTCGCCGCCGCTAGTTACCACCGAGAAGTGGTACGAAACGGCGCTTCGAGACCTCGGAAGAACAATGCGCGACTCCGCTTGGATGGACCAAAAATCGTGTGGTAAGGAAGACTGGTATTGTGTTGCTGGTACGGTTGCTGCCATTGAGCACAACAACATGCTCGGTGCGATGGTTGACTCGCAACATGAAACCGGTATTTACTCACCGATTTACAGCGACTCATACTACAATAATATGGTTGCACTAATCGTCGAAACAAACAACTCGCAAATAATTGAGTCGCACTTTGCTACTCGGGATGATTGGGTTGCCTCCCATGAGCGGCTGTTGAGAAAACTTGCCTCGTCCCCATACGACTCTGAGAGCATTGCCTATGCCGGCCTTGCAGTGGCCATTGACGAAAATCGCGAAGCTGGGACGCCGGAAGCTGCGTATCAAGCACTCGAGTATGTTCATGATAACTGGAATGCGGAAAATGCCCATGAGACGTATATTGAGCAGTTGAAAATGCAGATAAAGGACGAAGAATTTGGTGAAATGGATGGCGATACAAAACTCTCGATTCATAGCCAACTTGCAATCCTACAAGCTCATGACCCAATCCTTTTAGGGACCGATGCCTACGCGCGGGGACCTATTTTGAAGGGCATCAAAGACGCTGCAAAAGTGGCAATTACGATTGTCGATCCGTCTAGTTGGTTCCAGGGCCATATTGCCGAAGCACGAGAGTCGTTCAAGCACGCCGAACCGACTGAAAATTCACATCCCGGTTTCAGCGGAGATGACATTTGCGAAACTGCTGTTGGACAAAAAGAGGATGTCGTTTGCACAACAGCTAGAATACGAAGTTTGCTTGATTCGAACAATTACTTCCTAGAAGAGAGAACTGCGGCATCGGCTAATGCAAATGTTTGCGGAGAGGACGCAGATTTGGTCGAATTGAAAACTGCCATCGGCAAGGTGGATTACAAGGTGTCTGACCCGGTTGAATACGTGCTAACTGCAGACTGTACGCTCAATGGATACGAGTACAAGATCAAGACAGAAGTTGTGGATTCTGCCGGACTGAGCGTCTATGCTGAGAAGATTGGAATTTGGGAAGAAACCGACAACATTGAGGTCTTCACGATTACGATTCAAGACGGTCTCGATGAAGGCACGTATTGTGTGAATTCCATGTTGTTTGAACACATGAACTCCGTCCCAATTTCGGTCAGTTCAGGAACGGATTGTTTTGATGTCGATCCGGCCAAACGAGATAATGGCGGTGGCGGAGGTTTCCTCGGCCTAGACATCCCTGGCTTCACAGGCTTGACGGCCTTCATCGCCATGCTCGGTGCGGCCATCGTTGCCTTCCGCCGTTTGGAAGACCAGTGAACGTGCGCAGCGACGCATCAGTCAGGGCACCTCGTGCTCTGACGAAGCATCACCGTAGCGAAAGCAGGGTGGCGATGCTGATTGAGATGGCCCCTCTCAATCTGAGTGGTAAGGTTCACCCGACATGGCGTTCAACGCCCAGCAAGCTCTTCACTGCCCGGAGGATACACGCCTCACGCCTTGCGCTTGAGCGCCACGCCCAACCACGATACGCCGAGGACGAGCGTCATCAGCAACAAAGCGTTGTTTGAGCTTGAAGTCTCAAGGCTCAATTGAACCGAATCCGTTTGTGAATTCATTTGCGTTGTGCAACTCTCGTCGTACGGTGTGGTCGGATCGTCGATGGCCCCAAGGTAGATGGTCGCTTCAAGGTCATCGCAATCGTCGTCGTTGCCTGAGAACTGCACGATGGTGGGCGGAAGCCCGCATTCGTTGCCGGTGCAGGTGCCCGTGGTCATGTCCATGCTCATGATGAACGTGCGATAACCGGTGTGAACATCAGCAACACCGCCTCGCATGGCGATAATGTCAACCGGACAAACGTCGGTTGTGGCGAAGTTTGGTGTCGCCTCTCGCTCGCTCCAGAACGACTGGTAGGTTCCGTCCTCAACACAGCGAGGAGGGTTCAGCATGTCGTTGGTCGTGTCTTCACCGTACACCTCAGGGCCCCATCGATGGAGCTTTCCGGTTTCGTCCAGCGCCACAAAAGCGGCGTCGGTGGCGAAGAAGGCCTCCACATCTTGGATGGTGGTGTCCGGTCCGTCGCCTCCAAACATGGCATCACCTTGAATCAAGTACGTTCCGTCTTGGAAGAGAACAGCGAACCCGTATCGGTTGGTGGTCACCTCATCAATTGGTGAATAATCCACTTTGTCTGGGTACTGATTGACCGTTTCGTACATGCTGAAGAGATAGTTTCCTGTGGTCACGACGCCGTAAAACGGAGATCCAGAAATTCGGTAGGCCCACTCGTCGGTGGATGCATCGTCAAAGATGATCATCCATCCGCAATCGTTGGTGATGATGTCTACAGCGGGCGGCATTTGGCTCTGCATTGAGGGCGGGAGAATATCGCATTCCGCCGAGTTTGGCCAACTGTTGCCGAATCCCCAATCCCATTCAATGGAATGCCAGTAATTTGATGGAGCAGGCCAGTGTTTTGCCTCTCCTGAACCTGAAAGGGCGGTAAAGGCGTGCTTGGTGGAGTCGATGTGCGTGAATCCGCCCGACAAGGCTCCGCCGTTTTCCCAATCGTAAATGCCATCGCCGTTGCGGTCGGGCAGGCCACCGTGGCGAGGTTCTCCCCATGCGACGATTGAGCCGTCCGTGCGAAGGGCGGCGAAGGCACAATCGGTTGACACAATATCCACCACGTTGGTGAGGTGAGAAAGCACGGGGCTGGCATCGCCTGCATTGCAGTCTTCGCCGGTATGGAAGGCCGAGTTGTAATCGTACTGGGATGAATCCGGCGTGTGCGTTTCCCAAGGCTCAAGCGTCGCTCCACTCCCTCCCCATGAGGAGACGGTCATGTCATCGTGTATGACGGCAAAGGAATGGGCGCTGGCATGCAAACTGACTGCGTCGAATTGGAATCCTGTGCCCCCTGATTCAGCGGCGCCCCAGGAAACCACGAAACCATCATCGCGTACCGCAGCGAACGCATCTCGGTTGGCCGTGAATTGCGTGAACGTTGTGTGGGGTCGCATGAACACCTGCGTGAAGTCGTCGATGACGCCTCCGTTGTCTTCATCTCCCCACGCAACGATACGGCCGCTGGTGGTCAGTGCAGCAGCAGCGTGGTCAGCAACAACGATTTCTGCCACGTTGTCAAGTTGAGATCCACGAGCGATGAAACTCGTCTTTTGTGCAGTCGTTTCCCGGCCCCACTGAATCACTTCTCCGGTGTCCAAAAGGGCAAGTGAGAAGTCCTGATTTGACTGAACTTCCAAAATTTCACCTTCGTTCATGTAGACCTGCGTGCTTGGTGGAAGCGGGTGAAGGCCCCAAGCGTAGTGAAGGTGTTCATCGGCACAATCGGCGTTTGTGGTACAATCTTCAGATGTCGAATAGAAGGCCGGACCGGCACCCTGTCCATCACCGTCCATGTCGTGATACAACGTCTTGACGACCAATGCCGAAGTGGTGCGTTGGGTGACCCGTTGACCGAACAAATCAACAGCTTCGACGTAGCAGAAGATACGGTCGCCAAGCGCAGGCACGCCACCGATGGCGTTGTCCGTATTGGTCAAATCAACCTTGGAGAAAGTCCCAGAGATGATGCGGTTGTTAAGCATATAGGCAGAACCAATTGGCGAGGTTGGGTCAAGGTAAAACATCTGTGAGATGGGGTAGTGATCCCATCCACCAGCCGCACGCTTGACCATCCACTTCGCCGTCAACTCGATGTTGCCGGGGTGCAGGTTGGAGACCGAGGTTTGTGCAACGCAACCCACCGAAGAGCTTTGGTCGACGACCTGATAAGGTGACTTCCCCGCATCTGCAGCCAAGGAAACGGTCAGGTCCGGCGCATCCGGGGTTGACCTTGTGATTTGAATCTCTGCAGGTGTCCCGCATTCCATCACCCCAAATTGGTAAGGATGGGTACTGATGGAATATGTTCCAGTCTGGCCGACAGAACCGTCGTTCAAACAAACGAAGCCATCATTGTTGTGGTCGTCTTGACCCCAACACTCCAACGCACCAGAGCCGGTGAGCAAGCAACCAACATCCCACTCCCAAAACAGGTCGGCAACGTGTGGAAGACCCACCGTGTATCCTGCTCGTACAGGCACGAGCAAAGCGTCCCCTGCCATATCGCACGCCGAACTTACAAACCACGCAGTGGTTGTCGAAGTTGGCGAGCAGTAATGGTAGTCAACTGGAAGGCCGTAACTGAGCATCCCCCAACAATAGGTCTCAAGGGGTTGGTTTGGGCTGGTTTCGATGTTGGCACAGAAATTATGGAAGCCAGCAAACAGTTCCTTTACACCCGTTAACCCGGGATTGGCCCAGTCTTGGTTCCAAGCCGTTGTGGAACGAGTGCCGGTAGCAAGTTGACCGTCCTCGTTGTTTCCAGCGCAACGCACAGTTTCATCGGCGAGCAAGACACAAATGGTCTTTCCATCGATGGCAACATTCGTCGCCGTCGTTGAGAACTTTGAGAGGGTGTTGAGAACACCAGGTTGGTCGGATGCAAATACACTGTTTGACGCATCGGTTGGCCAGTTGGGATTAAACACGCCGTAGGTTGCGCCGTAGCATTGCACATCGCCATTAGCGAGGATTATGCACATGGGTCTGAAACCTAATGTTTCATAAGGTATTTCGCGACTAAAGATTTCAACATCACTTTGTGCGGGCTGCGACTCAACCGTTCCGCTTGGCACAAGTTGCCATACTGAAGTTGGGAAGTTGGAACCGTGGATGGGCGAGGTGGAGGGATAACCAAATGCCTTGTTGGCTGTAACGCGAGAAACAGGTCCCCAGCATTCAACAGAGCCATCATTTAATGCCGCACATCCTCCGAGAAGGCTGAGGTGAATGGCTGTCGATGTGTCACTCAGGGGGAGCGCATGTACTGTTTGTTGGAAGACGCCCAAGCAGGATTTTCCGAAAGGATTGCTTGAGAGTTCCGTTTGACCGTACGTCGTACAATCGTCGTTGGCATCAATGAGGTTGTATGGTGTGCCCCAACACCCTACCTCTCCAGAATCGGTGAGCACACATGCAGTATACTTGGTTGCCATGACATCAACAGGCGTTCCAGTCAACGGTGCGAAGTTGGTTTGCTGTCCTGCGATGTATTCGCCGTAGCAGACAACGTTGACGGGTTGGTTGGATGTTGCAGGCATCAAAGCACACCCGTCGCTCCCCCGGTCGTTTGAAACGTTGAAATCTTGCATAGAGAAGGCACTAACAGGTTGGGTCTCGTCAACCAAAAGGAGTTGCGCCCCGCCGACTCCGTGTCCGACTTGGAACTGGGCGGATTGGATGTCCATCTCCGTTTGCGTCAGTTGGTCCGTGCCAATGCGGCCAAACCCGTTGATGGCGCTCTGTTGATTCCCAAGGCATCGAATTTTATTATTTCCTGCGTTGCCATCAGTGACATAACACATTACGTGGCCACCGAGGGCGTAGCCGTTGGTCGGGAAAACATAGTTATCATCCGTTGATGCATAATTTCGCTCAGTTGATAGGTATTGGAACTCATCTACGAAATGCGAACGGTCTGAACCTTGCCCCAACTGACCGAGGTGATTGCGACCCCAGCACAAGGTTCCGTTGTTTGGATAGAGGGTGCCGTATGCATAATTGTCCGCGACCACACATGTGTGGTCGTTGCCTGCTTTGATCGACTTGATGTTCAGCGCATGCGTGGTCCTGAATCCAGAGTTGTCTCCGGGCGTAGTCAGTGATGGCTCCCATTGCGGGTCAGACGTCTGCACCGTCCATCGTGCCGATTCAACCGGTGTGCCTGTGCTGTCCCAGGTTCGCCCCCAACACTGCACGTCGTTTGATTGGGCGATGATGCACGTGTGGGCGGCACCTGCAGCCACGGCGACGGCTTTCAGAGGGTTGCCGTTGGCGTGGGTGATTTGAATTGGCGTGGAAGAGGCAAGGGTGCTTGAAGGGATGCCCAGTTGCCCCCATGCGTTGTCACCCCAACAAAACACATCGTGCGTGCGATTCACAGCGCATGCGTGGTCGCCACCAACGCTCAGATGCGTGGGTGCATGAATGGAGGCGCGAATAACGTTGGCTTCGTCAATGTAGCCGTCGCAATCTTGGTCCACGTTGTCGATTGTTTCAGCAGCTCCGGGGTGAATAGCAAGGTTGGTATCGTCGCAGTCCATTGGGGGAACGACGTGGCCGAGGGATTGGAGGAAGGTTGTATGAGCGTTTGAAGGCCATCCGTCTTGGTCGTTATCAAAATTGGACGGTTCGTTCACGCAAACACCGGGCAAGCCGTTGGAGAGGTCAATCACCTGTCCCGGCGAACATTGTATCGCTCCATCGCCGCCTCTGAAATCAGGGACGGTGAGGCTGCTGCTCGCCAGTTCACCCAGACAGTAGGCGTCGGTCTCTTCATAGTAATCGGTGGTGATGACGCAGGTGCTTTCGCCACCCGAGTCAACACTGTGGATGTGCATCTGAACGGCCAGTTCGCTCAGCGTGATGGATGAGGCTTCGTGGCCCGATTGAGCAATGAACGGAACGTTGCCCCAACACACCAAACGGTCTTGATTGTTGGTCGTCGGCATGGCGCATGCATGCTGACTGCCGGCCGAGAGGCTGAATGCCTCAATTTCTGTTCCTGATGCATCCATGACCGCGTGTGTTGGCCTCGTGAGGAGAATTTCTCCGTTATCGTTGACCATCTGAGCCGTTTCATCCCACAGGGCAGGGTCCACGCCGGTTTGACCCTCGGTGTTGCGACCCCAACAATACACATGGTTCGTCGTTTCTTGAATCATGCAACCAAATTCTCCGTCGGCGTTGTCGCTCGTACCTCCAACAGCGAGGGGTTCTCCACCCGTGCGCTCAACGGCTGGTTGACAAACGTCGCCAATACCGTCGTTGTTGAGGTCCAATTGGTTGGGGTTCCAATCCACCGGACAATTGTCAGCCACGGTGAGGATCTGGTCGTTATCGGGGTCGCCGTCGGGACCGCACCCTTCGTCAACATCCCCGTCAAGGTCGTTGTCATTCCCATCGCCACAGACCTCGTCATCGAGGTACAACTGCGTGGAGGGAAGGCTCCAGAGGTCCCAGTTCAAACAACGTCGGTCGGCATCACACAACGTTTCATCAAAGCCAAACACGACTTCCTGGGCATAATTCGGATTCATTGCTGCAACTCCAATGAGGTCAGGTCCGTCGTAGGTCATTACGCCGGGACCGTTGAACGGACCCATTGCGATTGCTGCGGAGTTTCCGTAGCCAGCCGAAAAGCCCCAACAAATAGCAGAACCCTCGTCTGTGAGGGCACATGTATGCGCCCAGCCTGCAGTGACGGATACTGCGTTTCTTGTTCCCAACATGTAATTCGCCGCCGCTGCATCAAGTGGGGTAACCACGAGGTACGACGGGTTTGTTCCCAACTTGACATGATTGGACAGCCTAAAATCATGATCGGCGCCCCAGCAACGTATGTCTCCATCGCTGTAGGTGGCACACGTGTGCCGTTCGCCCATTGCAATGCTGGTCACCTCATCACCGGGATTCAATGTCACCGGTGTTGGTTGAGGGTGATGGGAAATAGTTCCAGCAAGTGGATCTGATGATACGGTGTTTGTTCCGGGTCCAGAAACGGCCCCTAAGTGATGGAGGTGGGGCTCTCCATTGCCGAGATTTCCTTCAACGTCGTTACCCCAACAATCCACGGCGCCAGTATCAAGAAGCGCACAATTCGTTGCCCATCCAACACTAAGGGCAACAGCCGTTGAGGTTGTGGCGAGGATGGGTGCAGGTACCGATGAAGAAGTGCCGGTTCCAGCATGGATGCTTTGCCCGTTACCCAACGTCCCCCATTGGTTGTTCCCCCAACATGAGATGGATTGATCGTCGTGAAAGGCGCAGGTGTGTTTGTTTCCTGCTTGTGTATCAAGAATGGTTGTTGGATTGGGAAAAATCACAGCCCCTGGGGCTTCATAGGGTGAGGTAAACCCTCGCCCCAACTCACCATCTTGATTGGAACCCCAGCACCAAACATCACCGTCGTCGTAGGTGGCACATGTGTGTGATGCCCCAGCATCGATGCTCGCAACTGGTTTGTTTGGCAATCCTATGGGCGAAATAGGCGCTCCAATAAAACTCCCTGCTGTGAGGCCGAGTTGTCCTTTATTGTTTGACCCCCAGCATTTGATGTCGTCGGTATGAAGCAGCACACAGACGTGCCTGTGACCGCTTGTGATGTCAACTGCCTGACCGCCAAGCGGTAAAGTGGCCATCTGATACCTGGTTGCTCCCGAACCGTCTCCGTTTCCAAATTGACCATGTTGGTCAATCCCCCAACACGCTACGGTACTGTCGACCAGAATGGCGCAGGTGTGAACGCGACCAAGCGAGAGTTGCGTGATTTCATCGGTTGTAAAGTGATTGAACGGCAGCGTCCAGCCCCCACCATTGGTCGTGAAATCACAGTAGACCTTGGTGATGGGCGTACCGCCCACGCCATCGGGGTCGATGAAGCGTTGACCGGAACCACCGCTGACGAAGGCCGCATGGTTCATGCCTTCCATGCAACTCTTTGGCACGTAGTACTGGCACGCTCCGTTGATGCACATGTCGGCTTGGTTGAGGCCGTCGGGCGACGGGCAACTGGTTCCAAGCGTGCAGGCTTGACCGATGACCCAGTAGCTGAAATGCGTGATGTCGAAGGAAACAACCCCTTCAACGGACAAATCCAACGGCTCGTTGTAGTGAATCCAAGGCGCATCAGCGTTCGCTTTGGTGTACATGGCCGGCTGCGCAGAGTTGGGTGAGGTGATGTTCATGCTAACGGTGATGCTTTCCTCAAAGGTTGCACCGTGGGGCGTCAAGGCCAGCACCTCAGACTGGGTGGGGAACGGGACCTCTTCGGAAACAAAGGCCATGTTCACTTCCAATTCCTCACTTGAGACATTCTCTGGAGCAAACAACGATGCTCCCTCAATTTGGTAGTTGATGTTGCCGTTTTCACCACCGATCAGGAAACTTGTCGAATCGGATTGCTCTTCCTCGTAGGGTTGTTCCGCATCCTCAATGACCGATAGCGTTGGAACGCCCACCATGCCAACATAGGAGGCCGAACAAAGCATCAAAATCATCAGGGTCAGCAATAATTTGCTGGTTTCATGTTGGGCATCTTCGCCTGCCATGTGCCGAGGACGCCTCCTCTCCTTTAGAAAATTAATTCCTCATGAGGACCTTGCTTACGTTTTCACGCCAATCAGCACCGTCGTTTCTGTTCGCAAGCGGGCTGGCTGGACTGGGGTGCCAGCAGGTGGTGATCTCAATTTCTCGCCCGTCGCTCGTTGTTCCCGGTCCTTTCTTTCCCGCGTTGAACGCCAGTCGGGCGCGCTTCTCGGCGTACTTGCCAACACCGACAATACGGGTAATGCCCATCACCTCAACGACCTCACGAAGGTGGTCGTCGCAGGCTTCCAACACCGGTTCAATCAGGGCCTTAGGAAGGTTGTCCGGCGTGATGTTCTGGCCTCGTTCACCCAGCAATAAGAGCGGGCAGTGGTTGACGACAAACAGGTTGGCAAAGGTCGCCTCTGGGCTACCGTACAATTCCTCCATGAGGTTCCACAATCGTGTTCCTGAGACTTCCTGACGCTCAAGGCCCAAGCCAACGATGGGCCGTTTGGGATGGGCGTTGGTCGGGGTGCTGAGTTGTTTGGCTTCAATTCGCAGGAAGCTCTTCGCCACCTCGGTTGCCCCAAATGGCACGCCCGTCTGCGCCATGCCCCACGGGCCGGGGTTCATCCCGAGCAGCAGGGTGGTAGCGCCAAGACCGCCCCACTGTTCGAGGTATTGTTCGTGGTGCGCCCAAGCATAATCCAGCGGGTTGGTGGCGTGGGCGACGGCACCCGATGCTTCGAGACCTGCAATCGCTTCATCGCACGCAGCCGACAAGCGGCGTGCCACTTGCTTGAGTCGCTCCACCGTGTTCACGCCCGTTCCTTGCGTAGGGGCATGATAGTGCTTCTCACCCCAAAATGTTCCCAATGGTCTCCGTAAGTGATATTCCAGCCTTTTCCAGCCACGGTTCAAGTTCCACTTCCTTGCCTTTTGAACGCAGTTTGGCCCGCGCACCGACCAAGGCCCACGCCGATTTCTTGCCGATACCTGGAATCGCCTCGAGTTGTTTTTCGGAGACGGTCAGCGGGTTAAGGCCCACCTCCACACCCGTGATGGAACGGGCCCCGTGGCCGGTGATCATCACGCTGGACTGTGTTTCCAGCGGAATCTTGTACTCCACGCCCACCAAAATGGGGTAGGCGCCGATTTGCCGTCCAAAGGTGATGCCGGCTTTGCCATGGACCCCCGGGGCGCGGTGGAGTTCTGTTTCGTGGACCGGCAGGCGGGTTCGCCCGTCGTGGGATTCCCAGTGGACGTCATGGATGACTTGACCCAGCGGGAATAGTTCCTCCAGGAGTGGCTTATCGATTTCGTCCCTGCAGGCGGTCTTGAACGAGGCGAAGGCTTCGGACGGGACCTCTTGGAAACCCTCACCTTCCACCTGTCGAATGTTGATGCGGCGGAGCAGCAAGCCTTCGCTGCGAATGTTCCGGAGCAAGGCCATGTTCATGCCGTAGGTGGCCTCGGTCTCGCCGTTGAGACCGGCGATGAAGTTGAGTCCAGGCAGCAGTTTGGGCAGGCCTCGCTCGCCTCGCACGCTGCCGTGCTTGTTGATGAGACGAATCGCCGTCTTGAGTTGGGCGGGGTCGCAATTCAGCCAGTTCGCTTCGTGAACGCTGGGGTCGGCCGATTCCAAACCAAAGGAGAGCACGGCACCGTCGGAGAGCGTTTCCACGAGCGTCTTCGTGATCTCCTCTGAAGGTTCAAGATTCTCGGCGATGATGGACGGGTTGCCGTTATCGGTGTGAAGGATGCCGAGGCGCTCGTCTTCTCGCAGGCCGTGAAGCAACTTGGCAATCGGTTCAGGGTTTGGCACCGGGTATTCCAGTTCACGCACGCCCTCGGCCATGTAGGTGTAGGTGTCGGTCATGCCGCCCAGACGGACATGGTGCACGCCGGCGTCGTGGGCGATGCGTACCTCCTCGATGATGTCCTCGGGCGTCCGCCAAATCGGGACGCCTTTCTTGGGTTCAATACAGAATTTACATCCTCGCTTGTAGCGCACGCAGCCCTGGTAGACCTCCACTTCGTAGGTCAGTGGCCCGGCCTGCGTTTCGCTTCCGAGGTCGGGATGGTCGGTGACCGCTTTACTCGCAGCACCGGCCTGCGCCCACGCCGTCCACTGTTCAGCCGTCCTGCGCTGGTGTTTCCACTCGCCCTTTCCGAGGAAGTGTGCAAGGGTGGCGTCGGTGTCCTGGACGGCGAGGAAAAGGTTGGGCCGAAGCGGTGTCCAGCCTTGCTGTTTCCAACCTCGGATGGCCCATCCTCCAAACAAGGCCGGTATGCCATGTGGCAGGTTTCGGATGAGGGTCTGTGTTTCCTTGAGGGAAATGGGCGTGCCGCGCAGGTACTTCCCGGGGACGACCGCACCGGCAATGCAGACCACGCCGAGGCAATCCTTCAACCGCCCTGCAATGGATTCGGGTTTGGTTTTGAGGGCTTGTCGATAGCGGTCAACGGTCATGTATTCGTAGTCAAGACCGGCGGATTCCAGCACCCCACAAACGTAGCGAATATGAAAGCCAACGTAGGGGGGAACGCCGAAGGCAGCGGGTTCGTCCTCGTAGCCGTCCAAGACCAACCAGCGTGGCTCGGACGATTCAACCATGGCTCAAGGGGCGGGGGTGCCGCCTTCAATCCTTCTTTGGACGAGGGCGTCGCTTGCGCTTCTTGCCGCCCTCACCCTCTTCACGAAGAGCCTGAAGTTCCCGTGCAGATTTTCCTCCGCTGTCACCACCACGGTTTCCACCGCGCCCACCGCCTTTGCCGCCCTTGGCTTTGGCGATATCGACCTTGATGTTGCGGCCTTCCACTTCGGTGTTGTTGAGGGCGGCCACAACGGCCTCGCCCTTATCCTTCTCGGCGATGAACACGAACCCGAAGCCCTTGGCCTTGCCTCCCGGTCCGGTAGCGAGGATGACTTCGTTAACCGTAGCGTGAGCAGCGACCATCTCTTTGAGTTGATCTTGCGTTGCCGAGAACGGCAAGTTTCCGATGTAGAGTTTGAGCCCCTCGGGCTCCTTTCGTTCCTTTCTGCCGCCTTTCTTCTTGTCGTCATCAGCGTCTCGAACACCGATGCGGCGACCGTTGATTCGGTGGCCGTCAAGGGCCTTGATGGCGGCCTCAGCCATGGATTTCTCGGCGTAGGTGACAAAGCCGAAGCCTCGGTTCACGCCGGCGTCATCGGTCAACACAACGCAATCGGTCATGTCGCCGTGGGACTTGAACAATTCACTGAGTTCATCGGTGCCAACATCCCGGGGCAGGCCGCCCACGAAGAGTCGGGTGCCTGGAGCGGCTCGTTGGCGTCCTCCGCCACCTCGGCCACCGCCTTGGCCTTCAAAGCGGAAGTAGGTGCGCTCTCGTCCGTCTTCACGAACATCAGCGGCGATGAAGGTGGCTCGGCCGGCAGGGCCTTTGGCGAACATGGCTTCGGCAGCAGCGCCCCAGCGCTTGCCAGAATTGTTCAGTGCACTCGCTCCTTGGTCGAGTTCGGCCCAGCCAGCGCCGAAGTTGTCAGCGAGGGCGCGATAGGATTGGTAGCCGCACGAAGAACACTTGACGTTCCAATCACCGTCGAGTTCGGCATGAAGGGTGTTGCCGCACGATGGGCAAATGGCGTGGAGCACACCACAATCGTCTCGCTCACGGAAATCGAGGCGAACGACCGGCTCAACTTCCTTTACGACGGCACGGCAGACGTCTCGTCGGCGCAGTGCATCGGACGTTTGGTGCATGAAACGGTCAACAAGACCGGTGACGAAGAATTGACCGTAGAGGTGCTGGGGTTGGATGGAACCGGGTTTGCCTTCAACGGCGAGGATCATCGCTTCACCGTTCTTTTCGTTGAGCTTCACCACTTCGCAAAGGACGGTGTCGCCCACAACGGGCTCTACGATGGCCTTTGACGGCGAGACCGAAATGGCGCCGTTGTCAACGTGGACGTAGCCGACCACGGTTGAGATGATGTTGCCGTCAGCGAGGGTTGTTCCTTCGCCGTGTTCGTGTTCGCCCTCTTTGGCGATGATGCTTCCGGGTGTGACGAGGCTCGCCGTCATGATTCTCATTCCTTTTTGCAGGCATGGCCCGAGATGGGTCGCACACCGTTCGCTGAATTGAGGCGAGGGTTCCTTCCTTTTGAACCCCCCTTATGATTCATTCATCGTTTTCTTCAGCGAGACGAGCGTCACCTGGTCTGAAAAATCGCCAACACAAAACCTCAGTCACTCCTTTTCTCTTTGAATGATGGCTGTAGGTTGGAGGGAGCCGGAAATCTGTCCGAAGAACATGTTCATGCTCCCAGCCATGGTCTCTCCCTATGGCTTCAACATGGGTCGCTTCTGAACTGTGGAGCAGGTGAATGCTATTGGCACCGCTGGCAAATGCCTCTTCAAGAAATGGACGATCTGCCTTGCTTTTTTGGACACCCCAAGGGGGATTCATGAGGACGATGTCCACTTCACGAAGGTCAATTTCATCTTCACCCACCAATGCATGATGGACGGTCCATTCGCCTGAGAACGTATGATTGAGGGCTCCTAAATTCATTTCAAGAACTTCGACAGTTTGTTCATCACACTCATAAAAATGAACATGCGCTGCACCCAAAAGCAAGCACGCAATTCCAAGAACGCCATTTCCTGCCCCTAAATCGGCTATGTATCGATTTTCCATCTGGTCCATTTGGTCCACCGCCAGCATCCAGTAAGCGGCGAGGTCACCCTCAGTGGCGTACTGTTCCAAGCTGACATCAGCACAGGGGTGGGGCGTTAGTTTTGACAGCGCCATCGCAAGGTGCTTGGGGCGCATTCGCCTCACCAACGGCGCTGTTGGTAGGGGTTGCCTTGTTGGGGTTGTTGCGATTGCATTTGCAGCCGCATGCTGTGAATCTGTTGGGCCTCAATTCGGAGGCGTTGGAGGAGTTGTTCGCCGGGCTGCTGGTTGCCACAGAACCGACAGAAACGGGTACCATCGGGGTGTTGTTGGCCGCAGTTGATGCAGAATCCCATGGTGCTCCCTCATTTTCCTCATGTCGTTGTTGGATTTAGACCTTCTCAGCCCATGGCCGTCATTTGCAAAAGAATCGGCCAAGTTTCCAAGCCTTCGGCAACTGCTCGTTCGCTGATGTCTTCCCAACGTGGGTCGTCCATGAAGGCCGAGGGTTCCACGCCGGCATCGATGAGTTCTTGGAAAAAGGCACGGAGTTCAACTTCAAGTTCGGAAATTTCCTCCGCTTCTTCCACCACTTCTGGCAGGTCGATGTTCTCCGAACCCGACAATTCCCCGTCTCCTGGTGCATCTTCGGCCGGCGATTCGGTTGATGCCTCGCCGGGTGTTGGAGGAAGAGGCACGGGCGTTTCCGCCTGTGCAGGGGCAGGGTCTGGTTTGGCCGTCGGTGGTAGTGGGACGGAAACATGCTCTTCAGCAGGCGGTTCGGCCGTGTCTTCCGGGGGGGTTTGCGATGCAGGTTCTTCGGCTTCGCTCGCCTCAGTTTCTTGTGATTCCGAGGGTGCTTCAGCGACAGGCGCCGGTTGAGGTTCGGGGGCGGGTTC
>DAGF01000016.1:27375-27659 GCA_002495645.1 Euryarchaeota archaeon UBA549 | reverse complement strand
GGTGCCGGTGGTTGTGGCTTCTCAAGTCGTCCAACGCCCAAGACTTCCGCTTGTTGGCGAGCCATTTCTGCCGCAGCACGTCGGGGGAGACTGACGAAACATTTGCCGGGGAGGGACTCGGCGGGGTAGGGCAGGAAGTACTGTTCAAGAGCGGGAAGAGATGGGTGTCGGAAACACAGCGTTTGCACCGCCTCAAAGGGACGTTGCGAGGGCAATCCAACCGAAAACGGTGTGGGGTTGAGCGCGATTGAACTTCGCAACCAACCCTCGTTGTTCACCAGTTG
>DAGF01000016.1:0-27059 GCA_002495645.1 Euryarchaeota archaeon UBA549 | reverse complement strand
CCAACCCTCGTTGTTCACCAGTTGTTGCATCCATGGGCCCATGTCTGCGGTGGCGATGTTGACGAATTGAAACGAGGCGGCTCTGGGGTCAAAGCCCTGTTCCTCGAGGAGGTGGGCTTCTGCGCGAGGGCGGTGGAAGACCGCCATAACGGGCTGGCCGTGTTCGATCATATCGCCATGCAATTCCATCATCTTGCGCTCCTTTCGAGGACAGAGCAGCAAAATCGTCATCCGGGTCGCTCGGGGGTCCCAAATTTCGCCCCAACGAGAGCTTGCCTCGGTCGTGAGTTGACCGATGGTCATGTCCGGAATCATTGCGGTTATTCCCATCCCGGCACCGATGAGGAGGAGGTGGTTGTGACCTTTTACCCTACGGGTGAACGGGTTTGGTTGAGAGCAAACCCTTCCAGTGAGCCAATTCAGCGAGGAAGATGACCCCGCCAGCAGCGCCTCGGAGGGTGTTGTGGCTGTACGCCTCAAACTGAACGGTGGTTGAATCTGGACACCTGATGTTGCCGACGACGACGGCCATGCCTGCGGCGAGGCTCTCAGAAGGGTCGGGGTTGAGGGGAAAGCTTTCCCCATCAGCAAACAAATGGGTGGTGGCCTCGATGGTCTCCACGACCGAAAGAGGCTTGACCGGTGCACTGGGAAGGTCGGGCAACGCATGGTGTTCTGCCCATGATTCCAACGTCTTGTGGACGCCTTTGGCGTCCATCGTGCGGCCAAATTTCGCCTCGACAACGACGAGATGCCCATCGGCTCGCATCACCCGATTGCACTCCAGCGTGGCCGGACCCTGCCACTGAAGGATGTGGCTGAATTCCGCCTCCGTTTTCTCAGCCTCACCAGGGATGTTGGGATCGACGGTGCCGGCCTGCAAAGCCGACTGCATGTAGGCGTGCCCTCCACCAGAGAGCCCTTGTTCGCTGCGCATGGTGTAGGTCTCCAAGCCGTATTCCTCATGCAGGGCCGCCAACGGCAAAATCAGGGGCAGCAAGGTGCAGTTGGTTGCACAGGCGTGGGTGAGCGGTGCACCCTCGCTTTCCAGTGCTGCAGGGTTCACTTCCGGGATGACCAGCGGCACGCCCTCAACGCCTCGAAATGCACTGGCGTTGGAAAAAACGCTGATGCCGCCGTTGACCCATAGGGGCTCGAGTTCGGCAGCCTGTGCTCTTGGCAGGGAGGAAAAGGCGAGGACAACGCCCTCGCTGGCGAGGTCTGCCACGGTGGAGGCATCGGTGACATCACCCACCGTCAGGTCGGGCAGTTCTGGTCGTGGCTCTTCAAGCACCCATGGAACATCACGCAGTGCACGTTCGTGAAACCGAGGCGAGCCAGCAACGGCGGCCAATTCGAACCAAGGATGGTTTGCGAGCCGCTGTTGGAGACGTTGGGCCACAAGACCGCCTGCGCCGAGCACAGCGACCTTGAGTCGTTCCATGCTCGGGCGAGTGGCCCTTGCCCTTTGAGGGCTTCCAAGGTCACATCAACGGTTCAGGGAAGATTCGGCGGGTGATCAATTTCCTCAAAATTTGCCACCCGTCGGCGGTTGAACCGAGTTTTGCCTCACCGATTCGTGAGCCATAACTGATGGGCACGAAGTCAAATTCAACACCTTGGTGGACCATGCTGGCAAACATTTCAGCCTCAATTTCAAACGAGCGGCTGTTGAGTTGAAGGGCGTGGATGGCCTCCTTGCTAAAGGCCCAATACCCCGAGCACACGTCCGAAGTCGTCGTACTGAACAACGCGGTTGCCAACCAGGTCAAGACATGGTTGCCGACGAAATTCAACCGTGTCATCGCATCGGGCGCCATCTGGCCGTTTAGTCGGTCACCGATGACCACATTGTGATCATCAAGGCGAGCCAGAAGGCGCGTCATTTCGTGCGGTGCATAGGTGCCGTCAGCATCCAACATAACCACGGCATCGGCATCCAAGCGAAGGGCTTCTCGAAAACCATGGCGAATCGCGCTTCCCTTGCCGATGTCGTCCTGGTCAACCAGCAAAACGCCGTGTTCCTCTGCGACTTGTTCGGTGCCGTCCGTGCTGTGGCCGTCCATCACCAGAACCGTCGTCTTGTACCCCATTGCCTCCAAGCGCTCGTAGGGGAGGTGGTCCAACACCCATGCCAATCCCAAGGCCTCATTGAGCACCGGGAGCATGACAACGAGATGTTGCATGACCGCTCCTCGGGGCTTCTTCCACATGTATTTGCCGTTCACGGGGCGGTGGACCAGGTCAACCACTGAAGTTTGACCCCCGTCTTATCCAGCAGCACGGTGTCCCTCCCTGAGAGTCCGAGTGGGTTGAGCCATCTGGTCGGCTCTGAACGGTCCCATTCAAGATTCAAGGTCGTCAGTTGGCTGGCGTTGTCCACGTCAAAGCAGGCTTGGTGGTAGCCTGCGTCGCTTCGCAGACCGTGGAACGGACGGTCAAGTCCCGTCGAAGATTGCAAGTAGAGCCCTTCGGTTTGCCCGATGACCTCGTAGACCAAGCACATGGTGGTAGCGTCTTCAGGTGCTTCAACCCGCAACTCACCCTCGGTTCCCTCGGGCAAGAAGGGGCGCTCCTCACCGAGTTGAAGCGGGTCCCTGAATTTGTGATCTCTCCACGGGTCCAAACGAACATCGCATGCTGGGCAATCCTCCTCATCAATGCCGGACAGCAACAGGGTTTTTGCATCCCCGTCCGGTTTCAACCGCCACAACGTCGCTCCGTCGGTTTGCAGGCTCTCCTCCCAGTAAGGCGACACCGCCAGGGTCCACTGCATCGTGCCGAGCGGCGAGGTCAAAGCGTGGAGCATGTTGTGTTTCTCGAAGTAGCTTGTGTTGTCAAGGAACATCGCCTGTGTTGCGTTGGCGTGCTCGCTTGTGGTGATGTGAACCAGCCCGAGGGTGGGTATGGAGGTGGTCTGCACGTTGGCGGGCGCATCCCAGATATAGCCCCAATGCATATTCTCGGTGTAGACGGCTCCATCGATGTCTTCAAGCGCGCTCCGCAGTTCCAAATCACCGGGTGAAACCGCCATGAGTTCCTCGTGTTGCGACAGCGAAAACGCTACCGATTGAGCCATGACCGTGCCCAAGAGAACCGTGACCACCAGTCCCAGAGAGAGGGCTTGAGGCATGGATGTTGGTTTGGGCGATGTTTCCAGATGGGGAGTGAGGTTGGTGTGGGGCGACCACCACAGGGCCACCAGAACGGCCAACGGAACATGGAATGCATGCAAGGCCATAGAATACAGGGTGTAGGAGAGCAGTGACAAAACAGGAATGTACCGCAGCCCCTCCACGAGGTGAACGACGCTGAGCAACCACAGAAGCGCAAACCACGTGATGGCAATCCGTCCCTCCAAGGTCTTTCGAAGGGCAAAGGCGGCCACGCATCCAACGAGCAACAGGGCGCCGTTGTAGACCAGGAGGGGCTTGCCGCCCTGCCAACCGTATTCGGAAAACACCGCCTCATCGAACAGGCGAGGGGCGATGACCAGCAGGGCGACGGTAAATCCGAGGGTGATGAACGCCGAAGCGATGTAGGCCAGACGGCGAACGAGTTCACGATGCTCTTCGTTGTCCATCGCCATGCCGTGCATGACGTGGCTGAGCAATAACAAGGCGAGGTATATCGCTCCGGTGGGGTGAACCAAGGACACCGAATAAAGCGCTATGCACAGGCCAATCGTGTGGTGTTTTTGACGCTGTTCGGCGTGGCGAAACAACACCAGTATGCCGACGACCAAGCCCAACTGGCTCGCCACGCTGGGAAAGCCCGAATCAAAGGTCTTGGCGAACAATCCAAGGCCCAAGCCCATGGCAAACATGGCGTAAGCACCTGCGCCGTGCCGGTCGAGAGAACCCATCAACCCCATCATGAGCACGAAGAGAGTGTAATGGCCCAAATGGAACACGGCTGTACCCGCATCATGGCCAGTGAGCGTAGCCACCCAAGCGGCCACCGACGGGAAGGCCGGCGGGTAGGTCCAGAATCCTTCGTTTGTTCCGGGCAAAGCGAGGTTACCTTCCAGCACCAATTGCTGTGTGAGCATGGCAAAACCGATCCAATCCACGCCAAAGGGTAGGCGCTGGATCATGGGTGAGAGCAGGGCGGTGGTGGCCACGACCATGCTCAAGGCCATCAGCGGCGTGGAGCGGTTTCGTTGAAATTCAAGCTGCACTTCCGCTTCTTTACTCAACGAAGGGGCGTCGGTATCCTCGGAAATTTCCCCGTGCATCGCCGCCTCCAACAACTGCCATCGCGTCCGCTTTGCAATGACTTCGTGGCGCTGGTGAATCAATCGGTACGCCACGATATTGGCGGCCAGCACGACCACGGCCAACCAGAACGGCGACCAAACATCGAGCAAGACGAGCGTGCCCGACAGACCGTACAACAGGAGGAGGCCGAGCGCCGGGGCCAGCAGGATTTTTCGGAACCGGTCACTGCTACCGTCGAGAACGCTGCTGAGCGCCCATCCCGGCAGGATGCTCGGGGCCAACACGACCACAGCGCTACCGAGCATGCAAGGAGCACGCTCAAGACATGCTTTGATGGTTCGCCGAAACCTCAAGTAGAATCGGACGGTCGCAGGGCTATGACCTCTGCATCCACCTTCCGCTACCATCCCACGGTGGTGTTTGATGGGCCGTATTGGGTTCATGATTTTTCAAAACCCAGTCCCGAAAACTGGGAGGCGCCCCACATCTATTCGGTGGGCCGCTACGACGAACACCGTCCGGGGATGTACACCACCGAACTCTTCGGCGGCGTACGCAACCATCACGTGGGCTTGGATTTGGGTGGGCCGGTCCACACGCCCATTCACGCTTTTGGAGCCGGTGAAATCGCTGCCATCGCCATCAACGATGAGGACGGCTCCTACGGGCCGACCTTGGTCACCAAGCACACGCTCTGCCTTCCCGAGAAGGTCGGCGGACCGCTTGAGGCCGAAGCCCGAACCTTTTGGGTGCTGTACGGGCATCTGAGTTGGGACAGCATCGCCCACTGGAAGGAGGGCGACAAATTCGACCAAGGCGAGGTCTTGGCGGCCATGGGCGCTGAATCCGAAAACGGAGGTTGGCCCCCACACGTGCATGTTCAGATGGCTTGGGAAGCACCCCTGGATGGCGATCTACCGGGCGTGGTCCGTCAAGAAGACCGATTGGAGGCGCTCGAGCGTTTTCCTGACCCTCGTTTGATTTGCGGGCCGCTTTACTGAACGCTGTTCAAGTGGGCCTTGAGGGCGTTGATGGGGCCGATGGCTGCAGGGTCTTTGCCGTGCAGGAACGCCAACGTGATGGAGAGCCAGTCCATCACAAGGCAGTGGTAGAGCATGCACTCGAGCAAGGATTCGCCCTCTCCGGCCAAGTTCCAAGCTGTTTCGGTGGGTGAATGCGCCACCATCCAATCGAGGCGCTGTTGAACACGAGGGTGCATGCCCGGCCACGTCAGCAGCAGCAAGGCTTGCTCGGCTGCTTGGTCATCACCGTCCGGTCCCACACCGCCCCAGGCCACGCTTTCGTTGTGGTTCATTTCGGGTAAGACGCCGATGCGGACGAACCGTGCTGCGTTTTCGTTCATCTGATTTTTGAATCGGTTGAGCGCAGGTGCGAGTTCACTCGGTCCGATGACCGCCAAGGGTTGATTCAGCAGACCGGCCGCCAAGAGTGCGATGTCGCCCTCTGGCTGCTTCAGTACGTCGAAATGCTCGTTATTGGCTTCCAATCGTTGGAGCATCGTTTCTCGTTCGTGGTCGGCTTGGGTTGGCAAGAGGCCGAGGTGTTCCAAACACGCCACCTGTCGGCTGAAGATATGGCCAAAGGCCGTGCGGGGTGGCTGGCCGCCCACGGTTGGAATCAAGTGGCAGCGAGGTGAGAGTTCGGGCAAGCCTGCGAGCACACCGCCCGTGGCGATGACGATGACCGTGGCTCCACGGCCCAAGGCCGCCTCGGCAGCGGCGACCGTTTCTTCGGTGTTGCCGCTGTGACTCGTGGCCAGCACCAGCCATGTGGCATCAAACCATGCGGGCAAGGTGTAATCGCGGTGCACCATGACCGGGCAACCGCCCGCATGAGCGGTCAACGCGGCGAGAAAATCGCCCCCTGCGGCGCTACCACCCATGCCGAGGCAGAGCACGCCGCTCCATGGCGCTTGCTTGAGTTCACTCAGCCATGGAAAGCGCTCCTCGTTCACGGCTTCAAATCCGTTGCGAAGGTCGTCGTGGAACATCCGAGTAAAGCCCACCATGCCTTCGTTATCGAACCGTTCCGCAAGGTCGACCAACGTCGGTTCGGGAGCATCATCAGGTTCGTGTTCCATGCTCATTCCTCCTTGATTTCCGGCGTGTCAATGGCCATGAATGGGAGGGCGATCCATTCTTCATCATGTCGCATCAAGAGGCCATTGCGCCCTTGGATGTGGTCGTAGGGGAGGCGAACCAGGCTCATCGCCCAGGTGGTCGGGTCCAAGAATTCACCGGCTGAAGCGTCTTCGTTGATGAACTCAACCTCGATGAATTCGTGGCGTTGGGCCAACACCTTGGCCTGTTCGAGGTCCCGCCAGGAGGCGCCTGTGCGTTCCCTTCGGTCAATGCGTTCCATGATGGCCCCTTCCTTGGTCCAGGCCGAGGGTCGCCACAGGTGGTTTCTCCACTGAACGACATCGCCAATTTCGTAGCCGGGTTTTCGGTAGAGAAGCGTCAGTCGAGTGACGTCCACGCCGTCCTTTCGTCCGACGGTGGAATTCGTTTCCACCACCATGCCGCCGTATTCGCTGATGAGGTGGCGGCCCCAAGCCCTTGCAAGGCCTTTGCTACCCAAGACCACGTCATAACCTCCGGTGACCGGACCTTCCGTGGTGATGAAGAACATCGGGTCATCGGACAACTTCTCCAAGACATCCTCGAGGGTTGCTCGCAATCGCTTGAATTCATCTTCGGTCAAGCGTCGGGCGCTGGAACGAAGTTGGACGGTCGCCTCGAAGTAATTTCCAGCCCGGCGTGTGCAGGTCAAACACACGCCGTTGGCCATGCGTGCTCGCATGGTGTGTTCTTCCTGAAACAGCAGGTCGTCGATGACGCCTTCGAGTTGGATGTGGAGCAAGGTGTGGCGGTCCGACACCTTGACCGGTTCCATGGCGAGTTGAATGTCTTCGGCTCGTTCGTGGACCACGAGATTGCGATGGAGCAACTCGTCCCAGACTTCAGCCTCGGTGGTGTTTTCCCATTTGCCTTCAATCTCGACGATACCGCACCGAGCGCATCGCACCCACGGCACGTTCTCGGGGACTTTCGCCAGGACCGTTCGTGCTCGTAAACAGGGTTCGCACATACGGTCGCCAAACAACGGGGGGTCTGCGCCACAGACCAAACAAAATTCCCCACCGAGCCGTGCAGACATGGTCCTCCCCGCGGTGGGCTCGCGGCACAGCCTTTGAAAGACTACGCCTTGGATTCATCTTCGCCATCCGTTTTGGTGCTGGCCGCTTCCATGGCGAGCAGCCGCTGGTCAAGCCGTCGACTTCGCTGCACCACCGTCCATGTCCAAAGTGCAATGGCCACCAGCATCCCAAAGTAGGCGACGGCGAGGTAGGTCATGCCTTCCATGTCATGCTCCTCCGTCGAAGTTGTGCTGCATGCGCTCAAGTCGTTGTTCCAACGCCGTCAATCGCATGGACGCCATCATGTGGCCGATGATGAAGACAGTAAATGAGACCGCCCCTATCAACAAGACAAGCCCCATTTCTCCGTTGATGGACCCTTCGTCGCCGGTTCCCACCACCGGTCCGGGGTGTCGGATGGTCCAGATGCGTGTGGCGATGTAGGTTACAGGCACCAAAACGAAGCCATAGAGTCCGAACGCTGCGAAGGTGTCTCTGGTTTCCACACCGTCTGGCTGGCTGTTTCGCCCGAGAACGACGTAAATGGCGAGCAGGGTGAGCAGACCGAAGGTGTTCAGTCGAACATCCGTCCAATCCCACGGCGTACCCCATTCTGCGGCACCCCAAACGCATCCAGACCAGACGGTCATGAGCCCCGTCGCCAGCCCGGCTTCCGATCCTGCAACGTGAAGACGCCACATCCGCTCGGAGCGTTTGAACAACCATCCTGCAGAACCCACAAAAAGGGCGCCAAAAGCGATGAAGGCAGCCCACGCTGCCGGCACATGCCAGTAGAAGATGCGCTGGGCAGCCGGTGATTCAAAGGCGTTGATGGAGACGCTCGGGGCCCAGAGCAACGCGAGAAGAAGGGTGGTTCCAATACCGGTGAAACCGACGAAAAGCACGGTTTCTCCCAATCTCATGGTTAGGGGGTTGAACCGTCCTCCTTGAACTTGGTGTTTGCTTCATGCGAGGAGGCCGATGAGGATGGAGTAGGGGAGAATCAAGACCGGTGTCAACAACCCGATGAAGACGGCGTGAGGGCGGGCCAAACGCTGGGTCGACCGCTGCATCCAACCCACGCTGTGCCAAACGACGAAGCACAACACGGCTCCCGTAAGGATGATGTGGATTTCCCGAGCATCTTGAAGCCCGTTCGTTGTAAGGAACGTGAACACAGCACCGATGGCCAGAGGAATCCAGCCCGCATGTGGCTCCCCGCCGCCAACCGCACGCCACCATACGCCAGCTCGTTCTTCTCGAAGAGCGGCCACGAGGGGCTCACCGCAAAGGCCGACTGCCAAAGTGGGAGCAAGGATGAATCCCATCCGCTGAAGATTGTCCAATTCCTCCATGAAATCCCCGAGTGTGAGCAAGATCCCGAGCGTCAAGAGGCCGGCCATGGCATTGGTGTTCAGCCACATCATCGTTCGAAGGTGAATTTTCACTCCAAACGCAGAGGGGGAAAGGGGTTTCACTTCACGGGAAGTTCGGGCATCCACCTTTCCAACAGGGGGTTCGGTGGTTGTCTCAACCTCACTTTGGTCAGTATTGTAGAGGTGGGTGGCTTGAGTCATCACTCGCTCGTCATGTGTGGCCACCAACAATGCGTGCCCCATGGCTCGCAATTCATTGAGCCACTGACCGAGGATTTCGATGGATGCGTCATCCAAGCCTGCATCGGGTTCGTCCAAAATGATGAGGGCGGGTGTTGGGCTTGCAAAGGCAGGTAGGAGGCCTGCGAGAACCGCTACTTTTCTCGCTTGCCCTTGGGAGAGATGTGCGACGAGGTCGTTCGCACGATGCATCAAGTTGAACGCTTCGAGAAACGGGTCAATGTCCACACTGTGCCCGCTCATGGACATGGCTGTTTGGAGGTGTTCGGCCACCAGTTCACTTCCCAATACGCCGTTTCGCTGAAGGGTCATGCCCACCGTAAGGGGAGATGGTCGTCGACGACCGTCGGCATCAGCAACGACCACCTCGCCGTGCTCAACATGACCTTGCTCCATCGGGAGCAGACCAGCAGCGGTTTCCAGAAGGGTTGACTTTCCGGCACCGTTTGCTCCGGTCAACACCACGGTTTGGCCTGCTCCAACGGCAAGGGTACAACCCTCAAGCACTGTGTTCATGCCTCGACGAACCTGAACATCAACAAGGTTGAGCAGGGCCTTGGCCATGGTGCGGGGAAGGGCCGACCAAGGAAGAACCCTCCTGTTTTCATCCTGCGAGACACCAACTCAAAAGAGAGGGACACAAAGCGCCATTCATGGGCTTCGCCATGTCGCTGTTCACCACCAGCGAGTGGTTCGTCCTGTTGCTGTGGTTTGTGGCCGTCAGCGCGCCGATCGTCTATGCTGTTCGGACTCGAACCTCACTGGCCATGGGCATCACGGTCTCGGTTCTGTTGGGAGCGGTGGTTCAGGTGCTTTGGGCCATGCTCTCTTCGTGGGGTTTGGTGGAGTATTGGGTTTGGTATGATTTTGTGTTGGTGCCAAATCGGACTCTCGATCTTGAAAATCGGACCTTTGACCTCGCTTTTCTTCACACATTGGCCACGGCGGGTTTTCTCCACAGTCAAGGCGACATGATGCATGTTTTGGGCAACGTCATCATTCTGGCCTTGGTGGGGGTGCCATTGGAGCAACGCCTCGGCGGCAAGCGCTTCGCAGCCGTCTATGTCATTGGCTTGCTCGGCGGCTCACTGGGCTGGGTGGTGTTCAACGCCGCCTCAGGCACGCCAGCACTTGGCGCTTCTGGAGCAGCGTTCGGTTTGCTCGGCGCCTACCTCGCCGGCTGGCCCAAGGACGAAATTCCGTTTCCGCTCTTGTTGATACGCCCCTGGCCGGTCGTCTTCATCGCGTTGCTGTATTTCGGATTGGAACTGGTTCGGGCTTTGGCGACCATGGATTCGGGTGTTTCAAGCGGTATCGCCCACATGGCTCACATCGGGGGCTTCATCGCAGCCTACGCCCTGTTGCCTTTGGTGGCCAAAGGCGGGCCTGTTGAACTCGGCGTGGTCGACGGCGGGCCGAGTCAAGGTGATGTCCATGCTGCAAAGCGCCGTCGCCTCAAGGCCACCATGGTGAACCTCAACGACATTGAAGACCCTTGGACGGCACGTGGTCTTGATGTTCCCAAACACCTTCGGGAGCCGCTCAAGAACTTGGTTCAGGCCAGTGACGAGCCCGAGACCAGAACCGCCTGGATGGAGCATCTCGCCGACGCTGGCCGTTGCCCTGTGTGCGATGCACCGCTGGGCTTGGTCGAGCGGAATACGGGACCTCATTTGCAGTGTTCGTCTGCGGTTGAGCATCTTGAATGGCCACCTCGCTAAATCCTCTCATCATCGGTCCACAGCGTGATACAATTGAGGATAGAATCAAAGGTGGGCAGGCGTTCCAGTCAATTGAGAGGTGAAGTTGTGCTCGGTCAACAGCAGGCATCGTTGCGGACAGGTGCCGTTCTCTTTGCGCTCTTGATGCTCTTCGCTGATATCAGCGGTGGCGTCCTTGCGAGCACCACATCCACGTCCGAGGTCAGCGAATACGAGCCTCCCATTTTGGTGGAGGGTCTTCCTCCGTTGATGTGCGGCGAAGAACTGTGTGAACGCCCGACCCGGCTTTTCGAACGAGGTGACAGGGCAGCCGCAGAGGATGACCAGTGGTGGCAAGCCTACGGCCCCGACCTCGATTGGAACGGCATGGACGACCGCCTCCAACGCGTGCTCGCCGGCGAAGAATCCGTCTCATCGACAGCAATTATGGGCCCTGATGGGCGAAAAACGGTCGCCATCGTGGTCGATTATGCATGGGCGCCCAACGGCGAAGAGATCACCACGTTGGTTGAAACGCTTGAGGCCCACGGTTGGGTTGGTGAAGATGAAGGGGCTTGGTTCCAAGTCATGACCTCCATCGATTCCGTGCTCGTTGACAAGGTGCCGGTGAGTGCCCTCATGGACATCTACCATCTCCCCGGCGTGGTCGTTATCGAGATGCAGAACCTCATGGCGCCTTTCAACGGCGTTGCAAGCGAGGCCGTCCGTTCCATGCCTTCCGATGTCTACTCTGCAAGCACCTATTCACGTGGCTACTACGGCGAAGGTGTGGTCATCGCTGTTCTGGATACCGGTGTTGACAATGAACACCGAGCCCTGAACGATTTCGATGACATCGACGATGAGCCCGACAGTGATCCGAACAGTTACAACGACCAAAAATGGGTTGCAGGCTTTGACGCGACTTCTTCGGCTTCAAACCGGGATGGAAGTGTAGACCCTGACGACGGAAACGGCCATGGGACTCACGTTGCAGCGACGGCCCTCGGCACGGGCGGTTCGCAACGCGTCCACACCGGTAGCGGCATGGGCGCTTATTTGGTTGATGTCAAGGTGTTGACCGATGCAGGAGGTGGAGGCACTGACCCGGCAGAGAACTCCCAATATTCCGCAAATGGCATTCAGTGGGTCATTGAAAATAAGGACACGGATTGGGGCAACAACGATTCCAGCCGCGGCATCGACATCGCCTCCATGTCCTTTGGCTCGTTGAGTACGCCGCTCAACAGCGACGACCAAGGCGACAACGGTTCATCTGCCGAAGCCCGTTTGGTCAATCAAGCAAGGGACGAGGGCATCGTGTGCATCGTGGCCATGGGCAACGACGGGGCCAAGCGAGTTCCCTCGCCTGCCAGCGCAGACGGGGCCATCTCCATCGGGGCAGCCGACGACCGAAACAGCGTCAACCGCACGGACGATATCATGGCTTCCTATTCCAATTGGGGGCCACGATTGGATGACGGAGACGATGATGAGTGGGATGAACTCAAGCCCGACGTATCAGCGTTTGGCACGGGCATCATTTCGGCCTCAGCGGTAACTGGGCCTTCCTTGCCGGGTGAACTTGGGGGTTCGTTGGCCGACAACGATTACGATTCAAAAGACGGTACGAGCATGGCCACGCCATTGGTCTCAGGAATTGTGGCCTCTCTGCTCCAAGCCGACGATACGCTCTCGCCAGAGGACATTCGCAATATCTTGCGAAACTCTTCAGAGGCACGCGGTTCAGCCTCAGAACCGGATATCTCAAACCGATGGAATGAGAAATGGGGTTTCGGCCTTGTTGATGCATCCTGTGCGCTCGACCATGTTCTTGGCCGCTCGTGCACCCCGCTGGAGGACAACGGCGGCGTCATCGTCACGCCGCCACCAGGAGGAGGGGACGGGCTCGGCGAGGATGTCTCGATGAGCGCTCCTGTGAACCAATCGCTGTATTTGGCAGGAAACACCCTCTCGGTCGAAGGCACCACCGATACCAGCGAGAACGCCTACGTTGAGGTTCAGGTCAAGTTTGAACAATTTTATGATGACGGAGAGAGCACCGAACTCACCAATTGGCTTGGCGCCGATGGCACGGTTGAAGATTGGTACATTGACATGGTCGTTGACGATGATTGGGTCGATGCTGATGAGGCCTACACGCTGATTTACGCCCGTGCGCTCAATGAAGACGGTGAAGCCTCAGTGGTCGACGTCCGAGTTGTCCGCTTTGCTCGCATGACGGTCTCCATCTCCGAGCCGCCGCTCGGTACGGCTTTGGTCGGGTTGGTAGAATTCTCCGGAACAGCGGAAGGCATTGAGCACGACCGCATTGAATACAAAATTGGCAGTCAAGATTGGCAACTCGGCGACAACCTCAATCAGGAGGGGGAGACTGTTCAGGACTGGTCCTTCACGTGGGATTCCAGCGCCGTTGCCGACGGCTCACACCGGATCAGTGTTCGATTGGTGAACGCATCGGGCGTCACCAGCGATGTCCTCAAGCGAACCTACGAAGTTGACAACCTTCCCGCAGCTCCCAACTTTGCCTTCACGGGAACGGTTGGCGTCTACGACGGGGGCCTTCCGGTGAACTCCGCTGTTGCCGGCACCGTCCTTGAAGTGCGATTTGCTCTTCGCAACATCGGTGATTTGGACGCCGATGAGGTCTACTTGACGCTTGAGGGGCCGGGCAGCGATTCAACCACCTACCCCTCCGAGGGCAAGGTGACCTCGCTTGAGGAAGGCGAAAGCGCTCAAGTGACGCTCTACTGGTGGGCGACGGAAGCGGGCATACACGACGTAACGCTCTCCCTTGACCCGAACGGGCAATACGAAGACCCCGACCGTAGCGATAACGATTACACCTTCAGTTTCACCATCGACGAACGACCGGTTGAACCCATGCTCCGATTCCTTCCCGGCGCAGCCCGGACCACGCCTGATGTCCCCGTGCCAGGTACGCCGTACGACATTCGTATTCGTGTTGACAACCTTGGCCAAACCGATGCCAGCAGTTTGAACCTCGGTTTGGAGCGATTAATGACGGAGGGATGGCAGAGGCTTGACGAGAAACCGGTGGCCCTCGTCCCCGGTTCAAGCACGACGTCGGGGTACGCCTTTGCCCGATTTGCTGATGTTCACGATGCTGTCGGGGCCGTCTCGTACCGAGCTGTCTTGAGTGGATCGGGTGTTGAAATCGAACACAGTGAACTTCGGTTCAACATCACGGTGACCGATCTGCAGGGCGGTGCGAAAGCGCCCATCGACCTCTCGAGCGGCGAGGTAGCCGTTGAATTCGTCGGCCTGAAGGATGGTGGACTCCTTTTCACCACCATTGATGGCGAACTTCATGCCCGGACCATCACCTCCACGTTATCGTTGGTCGGGGGCGTGGTTTTGGAAGAAAATTGGGGCGGCGAGTTGGCCGTCTATCAGCGAGATGACGGTTTGGTTCAAGTGGCATGGTCTCGACGTTCCTTGAGCCTTGAGGGCTACATCTTGACCGATATCGCCATGACGTCCATTTCCGCCGCCGGAAAAACAACACCGAAGCACTACCACATGCCGGCTCTCAAACTCTCGGAGGGATCCTACTACGGATTCACGTTCGACCAGCACGACGGTACCATGGTTCTCGCAGGCTATCATCGCGACTTGTCCACCAGTGGCTCGTGGCAAGACATCACCTCCATCTTTGTTATCTCATCCGCTTCGCCCGACAAAGGCAATTCATGGACCAGCCCGTTAACCGTCCTTTCTGATATTGATATTCGTCCCGGTGACGCCCAGCCTTTGGCGGTCGGTCTTGGAGAAGAATACCTGCATATTCTCTATCAGGAGTATCGTGATGACGTATCAGGCATTGAACGAGTCGGCTTGATGTACACGCATGGCTCCTACACCACCTCTTCATGGAGTTTCCAATATTCCGTGGGTGATAACGCCAAGCACCCCACCATGGACGTCCTCGTTGAGGACGACGAGGACCGTATCATCGCCGCATGGGTCGAAGGTCAAGGCAAGGTGTCCAACATCGTGGTGTCCAACACCAACGCCCTCTGGGCGGGAGAGAACATCCAGCGCGTCCTCGCTCCCGGTGTCTCAACACTCGGCTTCGCCATTCGCAACGAAGGTGTCTACCTCTACCATGATGAAATCAATATCTACGGTCCAGTCCATCGAATGGGCTTGGTGACGGACGCCGATGGCGAAGCCATCAAAGGCATGTCAAACATGCTGGATGAAGGCTATTTGTTTGGCATCGGTGTGATGGAAGACGACACCATCGTCTGCTCCATCACCCCAACAGGTACACTGAGTTTGAGTAAAGTGGCGTCCCTCAAGGGGTCCAACAATCCGGTCGCCTCTCCAGGTCTCTTGGAAACGCTCCTCGATTACCTTCCGGGCGACTCGGACGAATTCAAGTATCGCCTTCTTGCCGCCAGCATGGGTCTCTTGCTCCTGTTCTTGGGCTTCGTCGTCGTTATGGTTCGGCGCTCCCACAGCGAGGTAGAAGAATTGCTTGAGGAGATGGGCGAAGGCGATGTTGATGGCGTCGAGTTGATGATCACACCCGAGCAAGACGACGGTCCGTTGCTTTCCATTGACGAGGACGCAGAGGAACTCACGGTCCACGACAGTCAGTTGGCGGTCATCGTGGAGGATGAAGATGAGTCGCTTGCCGATGAACTTGAGCGCAAACTCGAGGAGGGTGAAGGCAACGCCCGTCTTGAGCGCCGAATGAAGCGCAAGCAACAACGGGAGATGGCAGCGATCCTCCAACAGGGCCTTCCGCCACTGCCCGCACCCGGTCTTCCGATGCCCAACACCCTTCCACCGTTGGACAGCAACGCTCCACTACCTGCCCCTGCGCTGCCTCTGCCTGATTTGAAGCGCGAGGTGACCTGCCCCTCGTGCAATGCCAATTTTGGCGTGAAGGACCTGATGCTGAAGCGGATTACATGCCCCGTGTGCTCCGAAGTCTTCGATTTGTGAAGTGATTCCATGTGCGGTATTTTCGGCTATATTGGGCATCAACAGGCCCTTCCGATTTTGGTTGAAGGTCTGAGAAGGCTGGAATACAGGGGATACGATTCTACCGGTGTTGCTGTTGATGACGGCTCTCAAGTTCAAACCCACAAGACGGTGGGCAAAGTGGCCGATTTGAAAGCCATTCTTCCCAAGAATGTCAGCGGAACACGAGGGATTGCTCACACGCGCTGGGCCACCCACGGGGGCGTTACGCAGGTCAACACCCACCCACACGTTTCGGCCGATGGAGCCATCCACCTCGTCCACAACGGGATCATCGAGAACTACCAACATCTTCGCCGTGGACTTTCCGCACGAGGTATTGAGTGTGTCAGTGAAACCGATTCTGAAGTTCTCGTTCAAATGATGGCGCTGGAACTTGATGGTGGTGCTACACCACTTGAATCCGTACAGAACACCCTCAAACACCTCCGTGGCACATGGGGTCTCTGCATTCTCTTCCGAGACCACGATGTGCTCATCTGCGCTAGGAATGGCTCACCACTCATCATCGGGCAAGGGGAGAACGAGACCTATGTTTCAAGCGACCCCCATCCACTCACGGCCCACACCCAGCGCGTGGTCTACCTTGAGGACGGTGACCTCGCCGTCATCGAAAGGGGTTCATTCTCCATCACCAACACCAAAGGGAGGGAAGTGAAACCCAACATCACGGTGCTCGAGGAGGCATGGGGCGAGGCAGATCTCGGTGATGCGCCCCATTACATGTACAAGGAAATCTACGAGCAGCCCGATGCTTTGCGACAGTGCATTGCGGGTCGTGTTGACCGAGAGATGGGAACGGGTCGCCTCGGTGGCATGGGTCTTGACCACGCCGCCTTGGTTCAAGCCCCCCACGTCCGATTACTCGGCTGTGGAACAGCGGCTTACGCTGCTGAAATCGGTCAGATGTTGATTGAGAAGATGGGACGCATTCCCGCCGTCACTCACATCTCCAGTGAATTCCGCAACAACGACCCTGTTATCAATCCAAAAGCCTTCTACCTTGCCGTTTCACAATCGGGTGAGACGGCCGACACCATTTCTGCGATCAAGGAAATCAAACTCAAGGGCGGTCAAGTCTATGGCGTTGTCAACGTTGTTGGCTCCACCATTGCTCGTTTGTGTGGACGAGGCGTTTACATTCACTCCGGCCCCGAGCAATCCGTGGCGTCCACCAAGGCCTTCACCAACATGGTGGCTGCCCTGACCATTTTCGCCACGCAACTCGGCCGGACCCGCCACCTCTCCAAAGCGGATGGTCGGGATTTGATTCAACACTTGCAGCAAGCACCGCACCTGATGGAGACCTATTTCGAGGACATCGGGCCCATTCACGAAGCGGTTGAGCTACTTCACGACGCAGGTTCGGTGTTGTTCCTCGGTCGTGGCCTCTCCGCACCCGTCGCCAAGGAGGGGGCGCTCAAACTCATGGAACTGGCCTACATCCCCTGTTTGGCCTACCCCGCTGGGGAGATGAAACACGGACCCATTGCGCTGCTTGAAGAGGGCAGTCCGGTCGTGGTGGTCGCGCCCAATGACCATCTCAAGGAGAAGACGATGTCAGCGCTGCACGAGTGCAAAGCCCGCGGTGCGAAAATCATCTTGATTCACGAAAAGGGCGATCCTATTGGTGCGGAAGGCGATGTCTCCATCGCCGTTCCGGCCATTCATCCTTGGTTGACCCCCCTGCTCACGGTCCTCCCGCTTCAGTTGATGGCTTATGAGACGGCCTTGAAGCTTGGCCGAGACGTTGACCGACCTCGAAATCTTGCGAAATCGGTCACGGTTGAGTGAACTCAAACGATGGTGAATCGCTGTTCGCTCTCTTTCCAATTGAACGGTTTGTAGCCGAGCAAATGGTTGGTGTGGCGCATCTTGACAATGCCGAGTTTACGGAAGACATCGTCTCCGTCTCGCTCCATCACCAGATGCATGACACCGTCCGAGAGGTAATCCTCAACGCCGTATTCACCGAACTGTTTGTGGTCTTCACCGGTCATTTCGCAAATGAAGAACGAGGTCAACTCCAGGCGTCGAACCGCTTCAAACAAACGGAAGATTTCGTCGCGAGGGTTTTCCATCTTGGTCAAGGTGAAGAAGGCGCCCAAGGAGTCAAACACCAGCAATTCAAAACCGATGGATTGGCGGTACGAGGTCAACTGTTTGATGAGTTGGCCCATCCAATCAACACGGTTGCTCATGCCCTGCTCATCAAGTTGCACACGAAGGTCAGCAAGGTCGATGATGGCAATGCGGTTGCGCACACGAGGGTCGTCCACGTTCATGCCCATATTGGCCATGTGGGAGCGGAGGGAATCCTTGCCCTGCTCGAGGGTGACGTAGATGCCACTGGTTTCGCCGTACAGAACAGCGTTGTAGAGCATTGAGAAGGTTAGGCTGGACTTCATGGCACCTGAGGCACCGGCGACGATGCAAATGTGGCCTTGTGGAATACCGCCTTGCATCTTCTCGTCAAGGCCTTCGATGTGGGTTGGGATTCGTTCCATCTCGGACATGGGGCTCACTCGTCTCTCGGTGGACCTTCCGATTCTTCAATATCACCCACGCATTTGATGGGTAATCTCCAAAGCCCGCATCGTTCAGTTTGAGGTATGGACGTTTGGCTGGCCTCCAACTCACAGCGGCGCTTTGCCCTGTTGGACCCTCTTTTTCCAAACCTGCATCACGAGGGTTTGGACGGGGTGGATGAAACGCCTCCCACTGGGACGGTCGAGCATCAGGTGCTGACGATTTGCAGGCGAAAATCGGAGGCGCTTCCAGAAACAAACCACGAACTCGTCATTGTGGCCGACACGATGTTGAGCGACCCGGACGACCATTCCCTCAGCATGGGGAAGCCACGTGACCGCACCCACGCCGCCATCATGCTTCATCGCCTCAGCGGTCGCCTGCACCAGGTATGGTCGGCGACCGGTGTTCGCTGGAACGGAACCTGGCATTTCTGGTGCGAGGCTTCGGTCGTCTCCATCCCTGAACTCTCCGTCGAGCAGTTGGATGGATTGCTCACCTCCGATTCATGGATAGGAAAGGCAGGGGGGTACGACCTCCACGGTCCCATGGGTGAGCATGCGCGCTTGGTGGAAGGAGCCGAAAGCACGGTTTTGGGATTTGCAGGCGAAGCGATGGCCTTCCTCGAGGCTCTGGCGTCAACTCGCTGATGCTCACAATAACGGGGTCAAACCCAACTCGTGTTTTTGCATATCAACCACGACGTTTTGTCCCGGAATCATCAGCAGTTTATCTTCGGCGTCAAGCGAAAAGACACTGACACGGGCGTGGTCAGCCATGTGTTTGATCTCTCTACGGCAGGCCATCTGGTGACTTTCCATGTGAACCAAGGAGCGCAAATCCACGATGGCGGTGTCGCCCTGCAAGACCCGCTCAAGCATGGCGGTTGTGGGGATTCGCTTCATCACATCGGGGGCTATGTAACGAAGGGCCTTGTCGGGAACATACGGGCGATGCTTTCGTTCCACGCCGAGGTCGTGAAAGGCCTCGCCGTCGGGTGTGAGTGGGCCATTCCAACCCAGTGGAGGTGTGCGCAACCCACTGATGTCGGGTTCGAGTGTGGCGGTGGGCGTTGACACCGTTTGCTCTGATTGAGGCGCCGCTTCTTCAGCCTGCGTTCCCGTCAACGAAACCGGCTTTGCTGCAACTGGCGTCGGCGGTGGCGTGTTTGCAGCGGCCGGGGTGCTGCCTTCTGGGTCGGGTAATCCGAAAAAATTCCACAAACTTCCCATCTTCATCGGCCTCAAAAGTCCAAGTCGTCGAGCAACGACTGCAACTCATTGGAGGCAGGGGTTGGTGGAGTTTGTGAAACTATGGGTTGAACCGGGGCTGGTGCGGGTTGGTTTGCAGCCAACCACTGCTCACCGTAGTAGTTCCATTGCTCCATGGTCCATCCCTCTGGAAGGCCAGTTGCCGGAAGGGGTGGACCGGTGTTGACCGCTTGGGCCGTCTCCATCGGCGCAGCAACAGCCGCCGCAACGGGTTGGGCGGCTTGAACGGGAGTTTCCGATTGTGCGGCAGGCAAGGGCGCCATGGTTTTGGGTGCAGCGGTGAACTGACTCTGCTCGAACATACCGAAATCCTCGGGCGCGCTCGCACCTTGTCGGGTGAACAGCAGGAAGACGACCAAACCGATGATGATGATGGCGAGTAAGCCGATGATGGCCGTTGTGGTGGTGCCCAACGAGTTCGTGATGCTTTGGATGATGCCTTCAGCTGGTGCTTCAGCAACAAGGACGATGATTTCTGTTTGGGACGACTCGCCGTCGTCATCGGTCACGGTCAGCGTGAAGGTCCAGGTGCCTGCAGGCAAGTTCTCCACGGTCCATGTCGGTCCGGTGAAATCCACATCGCCGGTTTTCTCACCGTCAAGGTCGGTGTCAAGATGAGAACTGTCCCACTCGTACACCAGGTTCTCTTTGTCGCTGGCTGTTTCAACACTGTCCGTTCCCGAGATGGTCAGGTTGTCGCCTTCAGTCAAACCGTCAAGCACTGAGATTTCAGAGATGACGGCGGTGGGTGGGAGATTCAGGACGCTCACGTTCATGGTCTGGTGGGCCGTTGCACCGTCATCGTCGGTGACGGTCACCGTGATCATGCGCACACCCTTGGAGGTCCAAGACGGCTCGATGTTGGTACCGCTGAGTTCACAATCGTTGTCGCTCGTGCCATCACTGTCAACATCGATGCTCGCATCCAAATCCCAACACACCTCAAGGCTCGCCGTGTCCGAAGCGGTATCCGTCACCTCCACAGACAAGTTCAACAGGTCGCTTTCAAACACCGGGGTGTTCCCCGGTAGCCCAGTCACACTGGGCGGCACGTTGTGAATCATGAGCTTCGCTTGCTGTACTTCGGAGGATGCGCCATCTGCGTCAATCGCTCGTACCTGAACGGTGTGCATGCCTGACGTGTTCCAAGCGACCGCTTCGTTGGAATAACTGCCAATGCTTGAGATGGTCCAGTTCTCGTCCGCAAGTGAGGGGTGCCATTCGATGAGAACGGTTCCCTTGTCGTTTTCCGAATCGTCTGCGTTTGCTCGTAAGAAGGCCACTTCATCCTCGTTGAGATGCCACGTGCCGTTTTCATCGGGCATGACCTCCTCTCCGCCTGTAATGAGGGAAGGTGGTGATATCGTCGGCGGGATGTTCAGCACCATGATGTCGGCTGTTATGTTCATGGTGTCGCCATCGTCGTCAACGCCTTGGGCCGTGATGGAAATCATGCCTTCCTCGGTCGGCGTAAAGGTGCAGGTTTTGTCGGTGTCTGATGGGCTGTCGTTGATGGGTCCACAGTTCGTCCAATCTGGCCAATAGACCTTCACGATTTGGCCCACTGGAGCCACCGTGTCAATGTCGTTCATGTTGAAGACTTCAATGGTGACTGGAGACTCCACGGCCACGGATTCAGGGTACGACAACTCAAAGTTCGGAGCACGGTTCAGCACCAGAACGTCGACCACCACTTCGTCGGTGTCAAGTTCTTCATCGGTGACGAGCACCTTGACGCTCCATTCTCCGCTGTTGGACCAGTTGTACTGAGTCCAGCAGTCCGGAGCTTCAATTCTGTCGTTCAAATCATCACGGTAATTGATTTCAAAGACGCAGTCAACATCACCGCCATCCAGGTCGAAACTTTGCGTTGCGTTGAGGGTGACGTTTTCGTAGGTCAACTTACCTTGGTCAACCACGAGCGAAGCGTTGGGTGAACGACCGATAAAGATGGAAATGGAGGCATCGTTGTTGCTCCGGTTTGCGTCGGCGGACACGTTCTCATCAGGGTCAACCGTGAAGGTGAGTTGAGCCGTTCCAATCTGCATGTCAGCCGGCACCGACCAGTCAACAAGAACACGCTCCTCTGCATAGGGCGCAATGGTCGGTAGCGTGCTTCGAGAGACCACGCCATCTGGCGTTTCAATTTCCATGAAGGTGGACGGAGCGGTCAGAACACCACGGTTCTGGGCGGGCAGTGAGAAACTGAGGACATCGCCGGGCAGAGCGTTGTAGCCAATGGAGGCGCTCAGCGTTGTGGTGTCGCCGTTTCGGGTGCGCTCAACGATGACCGAACTAGCCTGCGCCACGAGGTCGATACCGACCACGCTCAAATCTTGCACCACGGTGGTGGCGCCGACGATATCGGCTACCGGGTCATACACCACGACACCGTTGCTGGTGTGATCATCGCTGGCGGGTGTGTCGTCCACTTCGTCTGAGACATTGAGCGAGACTTGAGCCTGCCCGTTGTTGTCCGTGGTCGGGTTGAGGATGGTGTCCGCAATTTCGTAACGAAGTTGGAGGTTGGTGTTTTTGATGGGAATACTGGGTGAGCCAGCCACGCTGTATTCAATGGAAATTTGTTCAATGGCGTCCGGCAAGGTCGCCGTGGTGGCGGTGCTCACGTGAATTTGCGTGTTGCGTCCTCCGGGTGATGAAGCGGGGTCGACGCTGTTGGAATCCGCCGGATTGTAGGTTTTCAATATCCAATCGATGGTGAATCCTGCGGGGTTGACGATGCGGTTCCAAGCACTTCCACGCACGGCAGGGCAATACCAGTTGAAGCCGAGGTTGACGCCCGTAGCGTTCCATTCAGCAATCTTGTACGAATCATCGCATCCAGTGTATTGCGGTGAGTCTCCATCTTCTGTGGGTGCCTCGTTCTTGATGACCTGCCATGAATTGTTCTCATCCTCTTCGGAGTCAAATTCAGTGGGGTCGAAATAGTCAGATGTGCCGCTTACTTCGGTCTTTGCCTCAAATTCCATCCACCACTGGTCGCCGTTTCGAACGGGGAAGTCGTACCGTTCCTTGGCGGGCGTGTAGGTGTTGTCAAAGGTCACAATACCGAGGGTTTGCTCGAAGATGCCGAGGTTGAACGGACGGAACCTAACGTCGAGCGTGAAGTCGCTGGTGATCGTAGCCAAATCCCTGGCTCGGAGGATGTCAATGCCGTCGTAATCGATGTTGAGGCGCCCCGTGACACCTTCCAAGGTTGCACCGCTGTTCCCTGAGGTGAAACTGCCACTGATTTCAATCTCGTAGGCAAGGACGGTGTCGCCGTTGGTATCGGTTTCGTAGAAGATGTCCGTGACCTCGTTGACGGTGTCGCCCGTTAGCGTGTTGAGTGATGCGGAGACGTTGGCTTGTACCAGCAATTGAGCGACATCAAATTTGGTTTCATAAACCCACTTATCGCCCACTCGGTAGGTGGGGACATCAACCACACCGTTCACGCCTTGCGTGCGCTGTTCAGACGGCGTTTGGTCGTGGAGAATGGATGATTCCACCACGCCCAGGCCCGTCGAGAGAACAAAGAGGGCGACGAGGAAAGCGGCTTGAGAGGCACGTCCCAGCATGGTTGCAGGTAGCAGTTCTGATACAAAAGAGAATGTCCTTTTTTGGACGGAATCAACCTTGGGAATCAAGCCATTGTTGCCCGTAGTGTTCCCACTGCTCCATGGACCATCCTTCTGGAAGGCCCGTTTCAGGAATTGGTGGTCCAGTTTGCACATCTGATGCCATAGCCGGTGCATTCTGCACGGCTTGTTGGAACAAGTAGTCGGGCGGCGGTCCTTCGGGTTGTTTTTGTCGTCGGCGCTCTTCTCTATCGGTGAACAAATCCCCAGTCAACGCATCGGACACCTCATCCCACACGTTTTCGTTGGCTTCAACCCGGTTGCGTCGGCGGGCGAACAAGGCCACGAGTAACAACATCAAGGCCAAGAGGCTGAGTTGAGCGAGAGGATTGGCCTCTTCACCGACAAGGGCGGCACCGAGGTTCTCGATGGGGGTGCGGTCTGCAGGCAGGACAGCAAAGGTGACCACCTTGGTTCCGGGTCGCTCCGGGTCTTCGTCCCACGCCATGACCTTGACCGATTGAAGGCCGTCCCGCTTGAAGGTGTAGGTGACCGCCTTTCCGATGAGGTCGGCGTCGTTGTCCGGGATGCCGTCTTCGTTGCTGTCGTCGTTGACATCAATGTCCCACGCCACGGTCAGGTCGCCCACATCGTTGAGTGCATCGAGCGTGCTGCTGGCATCGAGCAGGCATGCCTGATAGGCCACGCAGGAAAACGGCGCTGTGCGCACGATTGGAGGCGTGTTGAGCACCAAGACCTCGAGGACTTCACTGGTGTGGGCTCCGTCATCATCGGTGACGTGATAGACGAGTTTGTGGATGCCACTGCGGTTCCAGGAAACGGTCAGGTTGTCGCCGATGACGTCGCAATCATCGTCGGCGCTGCCGAAATCATCAGAGTCCATGCTCGGGTCGATGTCCCAGCAACGCACCAAAGCGTCAACATCCGATGGCGTGTCGGAAGATGAGCCGGAGACACGGATGCTTTGGCCTTCAGCAACAGGGAGGACGGAGGCGATGGGTTCGATGGTTGGTGGCACGTTTTGAACGCTCACCCAGCGTTCCTCAATACCGCTTGAGGCACCTTCGGAGTCGGTAATTTCAACTCGCATTTTGTGAAGGCCAGCCTCAAGCCAGACCATCTCAAATTCTGAGGTTCGGCCGTCGAAGACGCGAACAAGGGAGGGTTGGGCGTCGTCGGGCCACCACGTATGGGTCAGGCCGTCGATGTCATCCACGGAATCCTGCGCTTGGCCCTTTACCGTGACAACTTGGTCTTCCTCGACGTGCCAGGTGTCTTGAGCGTCCATCGTGATGGGTCCTTCATCGTCGACCATTTGCACGTTCAAACTGTGCGGTCGAATATTGGTGAATTTGACGTCAAAGGTCGCTGATGAGACTGCTCCGTCGTCGTCGGTGCCAATGGCAGTGAAGGTTTTCCAGCCCTCGATGTTTGACGTTGTGGTGCACACGCGTGTGTAGTAGCCTTCCTTGCAGTTGGCTCCTGGCCAGTAAATATCAACAACGCCCGGCCACACTTTCTCTGAATCGGAATCGTTCGCGTAGGCGTAGAGTGTAATGGGGTATTCCACCTTCGCTTCTGTTCGCTGGCTTCGTACCTCGATGTTCGGGTCTCGGTTTTGAACGGTGACGTTGAGAATCATGACCGTTTCATCGCGTTCTTCGTCCTTAACGGTGATTTCAACAGGGTAGACGCCGTCGTCAATCCACGTGTAATTCAACATGCAGGACGGGGCGAGGATGCGTTCGTAATCCCATGTTCTTGTGCCATCATCAAAGGGCACATAGAATTCACACGAAACATTCCCGCCGTCCTCGTCATAGCTTCCACTGGCGTTGACGAGAATGGTTTCCTGGGTCATGCCAACGGGAATTGGCGCTACGGGTGTGGGCAATCGCCCCACGAAGAGTTCAATGCTTCCGATGTTGTTCTGGAAATTGGCATCGGCGGAGTTTAGGCGCCCGGTATCCGCTTCCCATTGGATTTGGAGGGAACCGATGCTGGTGCCGTTGGGCACGGTCCAAATTTGGAACATTTTGTACGCCTGATAGGTTTGCAGCGCAGGTAATTCCTCAGTGATGGCGACGCCGTCGGGTGTGGTCAAACGTGCGTCGGTCACCGTTGAGGTCGTGATGCCACGGTTGTTGAAGGCGACCTCAATATCGAGTTTATCGCCGGGCAACACGTTGTAGCCGGAGAGGGCGTTGAGTTGGGTCAAGGTACACACATTGCCAATGCATCGTTCTCGCAGGATGATGGCCGCACCTTCGTCAGCAAAGACATCCAAGCCCACAAGGTATTGGTCAAGCGTAACGGTTGCTGCACCGACCTTGTTTCCTGCTTTCGCCACCAGCCCGTGGCTGGCATAGTCGAGTTGCGTTGCCGACGAATCAAGGGCATCGCCGATGTCGACCATGGCCCAAGCGCTGCCGTTGGCTGCCGTGGTCAGGCTGGTGACAAAACCTTCCACTTCGTGATGCAATTCAAGTTGCAAACCGGCCGGGTTGGAGAAGCACGACGAGGAGGCGTTCACCCACACCTGCATCGGCGTGTTGAGGGCGGTGATGGACCGTTCAGGAACCACATCGAGGCAGTCCGAACGGGTGCCGGGATTGGTGTAAGGCTCCACACCCGTCGAGCCAACGGGATCGTAGCGCTTGAGTTTGAAATCGATGACCAAGCCGATATCATCAGCCGTGTGAAGCCAAGCGTAGTTTCGCACTTCGGGGCAATACCATCGGTAGCCTTCCGAGATGCCTTCGCTGTTGAAGGAGGTCATTTCGTACGATTCGTTACATCCTCCGTAATCGATGGTTTGGCCGAGGTCATTCGTGGGCTTTCCAACATCAGTCACTACCCAGGTGGTTGTGTTGGTGTCGGTCTCGGGTGGGGGGAATGGGGTGATGTAATCGCTTTGGCCCGACCACTGTGAGGACGAGGTCGTCGTGGTGGTCCATCGCTCGTCAATGCGGAGCGGGAAGTCGTAGTTCTCGTTGACCGGGGAATAGGTGGTGGTGATGGTGATGTCGCCGAGGATTTGTTCGAGGAAGGAAATGCCACTTGGAACGAAGCGAATGTACATGTCGAGTTCACTTCGAATTGGTGAGAGGTCGCTCACCCGCAGGTACTCAGTTTGGGTGAACTGAATGTAGACGTTGCCGGAGTAGCCCTCCAGGGAGACGCCGGATTTGTCAAAATTCGCTGAGGTGCGCAGGGTGTAGGCCAGCACCGACATGTTGTCCACGTTCTGGGTGGTGATGCCGGTGACTTCTGAGGTGGTGTCACCTTGGATTTCTCCGACGGTCGCGTCAACGCCAGTGTCGGTGACCAAAATGGTCGGGTCGAAGGTTCCGGAGTAAATCCAACGGTCGCCGATGCGCCATGTCGGGACGTCTGAAACACCGGGGTCGCCGGCGATTGAGCGTTGAACGGAGGGTTCGGCGAGGTGCTCGTGGTGCGTGAGGGGCACCAGGTTCAGCATCAGCAGCAGCACCAAGGCCACGGGGACGGTGCGGCTCAAGCGTACCTCTCCCATGGATAAGCCACGGGCACGGGAGGACATCAAGACTTCTCCTCCAGCCCTTTGGCTGAGGGGTGTGCTCAAAGCAGGTCAGCCAGTTCGTCCTTGATGATTTCAACGGCTTCGAGAATCTCGTCCTTGTGTCGGGCGCCGGTGATGACCATCTTTCCGGAACCGAAGATGAGACAGACGACCTTGGGGTCATCAAGTCGATAGATGAGGCCGGGGAACTGCTCTGGCTCGTACTCCACTTTGTCAAAGGGCAGGTGGAAGGTCAAGTGGTTGAGGTTGAGTTTACGAGGAACGCCGGCTTGTGGCTCACCAGTGAACTTGTCGACGCCGTCGTAGTCTTCGGGGTAGTGAAGAGCATAGGTGGCGACCATGTTTTGGACTTCGATGGTGAC
>DAGF01000089.1:33624-35617 GCA_002495645.1 Euryarchaeota archaeon UBA549 | reverse complement strand
AGCAGGCCCCACCATGAGCGATGCTCCCGTCCGCTACCGAAACACGGTCCTCTACGACCGTGGCGGGCAGAAGGCCGTGGGCGACGTCTTGCTTCACCCCGACGGTTCATGGACACCGTCCAAGGGCGACGAGGACGTCCTGGAGGACATCGACGGCTCTAAGCGACTCATCACCCGCAGTTTCCAGAATTGGCACACCCATCTCGCCATGCAACTCAACGCACGGGATTTCAGCGACGGCTTTCCCCTCCACCGCTGGCTCAACGAAGCCATCTTCCCCACGGAGTCCCGAATCACGCCCGACTATGTCCGCATGGGAAGCCGATGCGCTGCGGCCGAAATGATTCGCACCGGTAGCAGTTTTGCGGCTGACATGTACTTCTATCCCAGCGTGACGGGCGAGGTGTTGACCGATGCCGGCCTGCGTGGACTCGTCGGTGGACCGGTCAGCGATGCGGCGCTTCCAAGCCACCCCGACGCCGCATCGGCGCTCGAGGAACTCGACGGGTTGCTTGCCGCCAACAACGAAGACGACTTGGTGCAGTACGCCATCGCCACCCATTCGGTCTACCTGTGCAGCGAGGAGACCTTGCTGCGGGCTTCAGAACTCGCCGAACGCCGAAACGGTCGCCTCCACATCCACGTCAGTGAAACCCGCAAGGAGGTGGCCGACTGCCACGCCAAGACCGGCCTCTATCCCGTGGAATACCTCGACAGCATCGGTTTCTTCCAACCTGGAACCGTTTGCGCCCACGCCTCATGGGTGAAGAAGAACGAGATTCGGATGCTCAAGAAGCACGAGGCGACGGCGGTTCACTGCCCCTCCTCCAACATGAAGCTGGCCTGTGGAGGAACGCTCTCGTTGCCCGCCTACAGGGACGCCGGTGTGGACGTGCGACTCGGCACCGACGGCGCCGCCTCTTCAGGAAACGGTCTCAACATGCAGGCAGAGGCACGCTTGGCCTCCTTGGTCCAGCGCCACGACCACTGGGATTCAACCCTGCTTCCGGCCGTGGAAGCGATGGATTTGGCCACCACGGGAAGTCGGGACTGGGCCGTTTGGAACCTCGATGATGTGCGCATGCGCCCTCGTGGACGCTCGGACAACCGGCACCTGGCCAACCTCATCTTCAACGGGGCTGATTGCATGGACCTGTGGGTCGATGGAAGGGCGCTGCGCCGGGACGGTGTCACCCTCACCGTCGACGAGGCGGCGGTGCTTGACGAAATTGACGTCGCGGTAGCGAGTTATTACGAGGGCGTGGAATGATTCATTCCATACGCGTGTAGGCAAACCCAGCCATGCCCAACAAGGCGAAGAGGAAGTAAGCAACGAAGCCTGCTCGGAGGTGAACCTCGTAGTTCATGTTGACCTCCGTGCCCTCGGGCAGGGAATCACCAAACGTGCCGATGCCAGCAAAATAAACGCCGGCCTCAACGTCCCAGGTCAAGCCCTCGCTGCCGTCGGTTCCCGAGGCGATGATGTCACCATCGTACGGGGTGCAGGCCTTAGAGAGCGCTGGATTGGACAAGGCAGGAGGCGTGGCGTCGCAGGCGTTCCTCTCGTCTTCGTCTACGATGACCACGTAGATGTCGTCGCGGTCCCACGTCAAGGTCAAACTGGCCGAAACAAAAGCGGTCAGTCCGTTTTCAGGAAGCGGTTCATCACCGAAGAAGGTCCGTTCAGGAACGTTCGGGGTCGGTACATCGTTGACCTGCCCTTCGAGAACAAAACCCACCGTACCGACCAGGCCGAGCAACACCGCCACCACGACCATGCCGTAGCCAATTTTCTGTTGCTTTCTCATGATGATTCCGCCTCGTTCGTTTGACCGAGCGATGCGCATCAATCGTCATCGGATTTCCGCTTCACGGCGCGACGCTTCACGGGCGCTTTGCGAGGGGCAGCTCGGCGGCCGACCTTTCGGGCGGGTCGCTTCCTGGGCTTGTCCTCCTCGTCATCGTCGTCGTCATCGTCGTCGTCATCGTCATC
>DAGF01000089.1:27856-33288 GCA_002495645.1 Euryarchaeota archaeon UBA549 | reverse complement strand
CGTCATCATCGTCGTCGTCGTCATCGTCTTCAGGCTCTTCCTTCTTCTTTCGACGGCGCGACTTGCGTTGAACGACGTTGATGGCAAAGGGATCGTCATCGTCCTCTTCTGGAGCGGCGGTCTTCGTTTCCTCTTTCTTTTCCTCTTCAGGAGAAGCGGCACTGCCCGTGCCGGTAACAGCGTCCATGTCAAGGTCCTGGCTGGTGCCAATGAATTCAGCCATCCACGATTCGTCGTCTTCGTCGTCGTCTCCTCGTTTCTTCTTCTTGGGACCGGACATGCTTGTTTGGACGATCATGAGCGAAACGACGATGGCCAGCACGTTCACGATACCGATGATCCAGACCAACACGTAGGGTGGGTCGCTGTAGGAAGGTGTGATGGTTTCAGGCTCAACCGGTGGCTTCAGTCCTTCTTCATAGGAACACACGGTGGTACCGTCAATTCGATTGCGACAGAAATCAACGATGAAGTTGACATTTTGGGTGACTTCGTTGCCTGCGGCATCCGTGGCTCGGATGCTCAATCGGTGGAGGCCTGGCTCAAAATCACCAGCTGACTTTTCCATATCAGCGCTCAGGCTACGGTTGTTTTCATCGAGGTACGTGATGCCCGTCAAATCAGTCCATGCGCCGATGTCCGAATCACCGGTCGTACCACCAAAGTGGGCGGTGAAGCGGTATTGGAAGGAGGTCACGACCACGTCGTCTTCTACACCGACAAGAACGTTGATTTTGTTGCCATAGAGGTACTTTGAGCCGTCGGTTGAGGGCGTGGGTGAAAAGATGTCGATGGTGGGAACCTTGGCGTCAATGGCGAGGTGGTCCCAACTTTGGTTGACCTGATTGTTTGACTCGTCTTCCATGATGACATAAACGGTCATATCACCAGCCTCAGAACTGGAAAGAATGCTGAAGTCGTAGGTGTAGAGGGGCCCCAAATTGGGGTTGTTTCGGTTGTCGTTCAACATGGACAACGGTTCGTCTTCGCCGGTCAACACGCCGCCTTCGGAGGTGGTGATGTAGATGGTCGGCGTTGTGCCGAGGTCTTCGTTGACCTGGACACGCAGCGAATACTGTCCGGCCACCAAGGTGGTCCCGTCGTAGAGTTCACCGTCGTCGTTGAACACGGTGAGGCTTGCGTTGGGCAACAAGGTGTCTTCGGCGACCTTGAAGGCGTTTCCACCGAAACCGGCAAAGATTTCGCCGTTGAAATTGCCCCACTCGTCGGTGATGGTCACGGCGTACCAGACGTTTCGGTCAACGTCGGCGGGGATGGCAAACTCTCGTGTGAGGGTGTCGCTGACGGTGAAGGTTGCGTCAATGTCCATGAGAACGGGCTCCCAGCCGTCGCTTTCGATGGTGGAGACATCGTTCTCGTCCTCGCCGAATGGCTCGCCATAATGGCGCCAAATGGAGTAAGACTCGTTGTTCTCGTCTTCGTTGAACCACTCTAGACTCACCAAGTTGAGTGAACCGATGGAAAAGGCGTTCTTGATGCGAGGTGGGTTGGGTGCTCGGGTGTCTTCAAAGGGAACTTGGAAGAAATTCTGAACCAGCCCGGTGTAGTGATAGGTGCCGTTGACATTGCCGTAAAGCGCTTCTGAGGTGACGAAGTAAAACGAGTTGGTGCGGTATTCGTCGTCGGGCACTTCAGCATCAAAGTAGCCGATGCCATCGCCCACCGTTCCCAGGTAGGTCATGGTCTCGTTCTCAACAAATTGCCCAGCGCCTACGCGATAGGTGGTGTACCAGATGTGGTAGATTTCACCTTCAATACCGAGTTGGTCATCCCAGGTGATCCGAGTGGTTCGGTCGCCAATGAACTCCGCATGGACATTGGTTGGCTCAGCCACCCAACCGTAGAAGGCGTTCTCTTCAATGCCGTTGGTGCAGGAATCACCGGTGGTGTCGGTGTTGATGACGCCCGTCGCGTCGACAGTTACCACGCAATAGTACGAAAAGCCAAGGAAACCCTGCGGCACTTGTACTTCGTAGGAATTGATGCCTTCCAAAATGCCCTCAACGAGGAGGAACACGTCGTTTCGCAAAATGGTGGTGAAGGCTTGGTCGGAGCGGTAGACCCGGTAGGTCTCGCCCGTTTCAGCGGCGACATCCCCCCACGTAATGGTGGTCGCGCCCGTGCCGTCGGCGTTGGAAGTGAATTCAGCCGAAAGGAGGATGGGTTGGGCGGGCGGGCGGTTGTCCTCAACCACGGGTTCGGCCAAGGTGTTGTCGCCAACGAATCGAATGTCCTCGTAATCATCACCGTTCTCGGTGTAGTTGGGCAACAGGTAGGTGATGGAGTAGTAGCTGTTGCGTTCTGTGTTGGGTGGAACGTCAACCGTGTAGGTGCTCTCCGTCGCATTGAGAACAGCGATGGGTGTCTCTTGAGTGATGAGGTAGGTCCCGAGTTCGCGGGTGATTTGGTAGTCCGTTCGCCAGACTCGGATTTGCAGGGCATCAGGGCCGGTGGTGGGCAGGATGTTGTTGATTTGGTTGTAGTTGAGCCAATTCAAGGTCGTTTGACTGCTCGCAGCGTCAAAAATCGCTGAGATGATGAAAGGCGTGTAAACTGAGCGAGTGATTTCCTCCACCGGCTCGTATGTTTGGGAACCGTTGAACAGCAATTCGGCTGCCTCGGTGCCGTTGGCCAATAACGTGGTGATGGCGTAGTAGAACGTCCCGTTGGTTCCTGGGGCAACGGGGAAGGTCACGGTGTGCCCTGAGTGGGTGCCGCCCTGACAGTTGAACGGGTTTCCGCCCGCTTCGCCAGCATCGCAGGCATCCACTTCAGCAAAGTGCTCAAGCGAATCCAAGTTGGAGGCGTCAATCGGCGCAGTATGTCGGTAGAGCATGTAGGTCGCACTGAACAGGCCGTTGAGTTCAGAGCCACCCGTAGCGATGTTCTCCCACGTGATGAGGGTGGTTTCGGAGGTGTTATCGAACACCGCCTGGATGTTTTGTGCCTGCAAATTGGTGGGTTCACCTTCGCTGTCGTTGGCGTGAACCGGGCTCAATGGAGCCAGTGCAAGAAGCATGACTGCGGTAAGAATGACGGCGCGCAGACCACCGTTTCGTTCAGCCTTTGGGCTACCCATCATCAACTATGTCGCCTTCGTCCGTTATGACTATGTCGCTTCAAACGACGAAAAACAGCCCATCAACGGACTGTTTTGGGTGGACCCACGCATCACGAATCTGACTCGTTTTCAATGCCCGGTTGAGGCAAGGGGTCTGCAGCGTCAAGCGCCTGAATTTCTCCTTTGGCTTGGAGGAAGCGCACGACGAAGGTCCACAGTCCACCGAGACCGGAAATGAAGACGATGAGACTCAACGGGTTCACGTCGATGTGGTCAAACCATCCCGGATAGGTGGCTCCAATGCTCCAACCGGCCAACACCATCACGCCCATGACCACCAAGGAGAGGAGGGTGAGGATGGTTCGGTCGGCTCGTGAGAAGCCTCGGTAATTTCTGGCACCGGCCACGGCTTGGGCTTGGGTGCCCATGTAGGAGCCCAGCAAGGTCAGAAACGCCGCGGCAAACCCGAGGGTCATGTCGCCGACGAACACCGAGGCACTGATGCACACGACCCAAACACCGTCGAGCACGCGGTCGATGGTGTGGTCGAGGTAGTCACCCCAGCGCGTGACTTGGCCTTTGGCCCGAGCCAGCGAGCCATCAAGTCCGTCAAAGAGCATCGCCAATGCGATCATGATGGCCGCACTGAGCAGCCATCCACCGCCCGTGGTATCGTCGGGGGCGTACATCGCCAACAAACCGCCCGCGACACCGAACGGGAGGGCCAACCATGTCACCGTTGACGGCGATAATTTGTAGAACGCGGTCAGGAGAGGTTGGAGCCACGCTTCCCAGCGACGACGCATTTTCTCAAGGGCCATGGAATGACGAATTCCGTGGAGGTGTTATGGTTTGTGGAGCGAGAGGCGGTCAATCATGCGATTCGCCGAGCCAGTCGATGGCGTCAACGGCCCCGTCTTCAATGCTCTGTGAAGGCAGACCTTCCCCGCACCACGCCTCCACTTCATCGACCAGTTCCTCCGTGGAAAGGCGTCCCGCATCCAGTTCAAGAACAGGAAGTTCAACCTCAAATTCAAGCAGTTCTGCCCAGTGACCTGCGGTCATTTCCCATTCAACGTTCGCTCGAACTTTTCCTGCTGGATAACCCCGCGCCTCAAGCCGTTGCTTCAGCGTAGATGGTGCGCACCGAAGAAGGACAATTCCGCTGACATCGAGCAGATGCGAGAGATGACCGTCGACGACCCAGCGCCCAGAAGACGATGCTTCCCATGCTTCGGCGAGCCGATGAATATCGATGGGGGCAGCACCATCCTCGGTATCGATATCGTCCAAGCACCCGTGCTCGTCAGCCAATGACGCTAAGGAAAGCACGCTCCATCCGCGTTCCTCAAGCATCGCACAAAGGCTGGATTTTCCAACACCCGGCGTGCCCGATATCGCCAAGACGCAGTTCTCGTCCATGAACGGCCCTCGCCAGCGGTGGTCAATAAACGCAGAAGGCCCACAACGGGCCGAGGATGCAAAGGCATCATAGCCTCGGGCGTGTTCAGGTGAATCGGTAGCATGTTCGGGATGCAGGACCCAGCACAAACCCTGCATCAAATTGAACGCTACATGCAGGAAGGCCGACTGGAACTCTCCGAGGTTATGGCGACCCAATTTTGCGACATGATGTTGGGGCGGAAAAAGCGAGAGCCTCAGGACCAGATTTTCCTGCTCAAGGGACTGCGATTGATGTGCGATATCTACCTGATGCGAGGAAAGGCCGACCAGAGCATAGCCACCATCAAGCGAATGCACGGGGAGCGGAAGGCGCTGGTCAAGGTGTTGCAGAAGCATGCGCCGCAGATGCTGGCTTCCATGCAACCCGAGCACGAAGACCACCTGCGCTCCGGGCGCCTCTGGGCTGCTGCGGGCAAAGGCCGAAAGGCGGCCAAAGCCTTCGCCGTGTGCGAGAAGTTGGTGCCTGGCCATTTGGCAGCGGCTCGGGCAGCGGTCGAGGCCTTGCCCAACAAGGGGCATGCAGAACGGTTGCTCAGGGCGATTGCTGCGGCGGGCGATGTGATTCAAGCCAACGGCGCCTTCCAACTTGACCCTCCCGGCTCGCCGCCCGTTTCGCTTCACGACGTGTTGACCACCCTGCACAACGGTGCCACAACAATTCCTTCCTACGCCGACAAATTTCAAGCAGAACGAGCACGCCTTGAGGCGCAACAAGCGGCCATCATCGCAGGTGAACAAGCTGCCAATGCGCGGCTCCAGACGGCGCTTGACAGCCTGCAGCCGAAGCACGACTACTACCAGTATGGGTGATGGTAGCGAGGGATGGATTTGAACCATCGATCTCCGGGTTATGAGCCCGACGGGATATCCAGACTACCCCACCTCG
>DAGF01000089.1:21823-27596 GCA_002495645.1 Euryarchaeota archaeon UBA549 | reverse complement strand
TGATGGTAGCGAGGGATGGATTTGAACCATCGATCTCCGGGTTATGAGCCCGACGGGATATCCAGACTACCCCACCTCGCTACTTTGCCCGCCACGGTTCACCGTTTTCAAACCACCGTCTCCAGCCCATCATGAAAACGGGTGGTTTCATGAGGTGGTGCGACCTACCATGCCCATGCGAGCCGAGCGCACCAAGACGATGGCCGTGCTCGCCGTTCTTCTTGCAGCCTCACTGGCGGGTTGTCTCGGAGGCGAGGGCAGCGAGGATGACAACAACCCCATCTCCATGAACGTCCACTACGATGCGACGGCTGGCACCATCACCGAGCTCGTCCAAAACGGTGCTGTCTTGTCCACCTCCGGCGTGGAATTGTCCTTTGATTTCGCTCGGGTCACCTCAAAGGCTGGCATGATGAAGACGTTCACCTTTGACCCCGGTGATGACGAAGAGGGTGTCAACGCCGTGACCGTCAACGCCAACGACCAAGCAGAAATCACCTACACCTACCAAACTCATGGTATGTTCACGGCCATCTTATCGGCGACGGATGAGAGCGGCAACGAAGCGTCGATGGAACTCATCTTGCGCATTGACAAGGAAATTGACTGGACCCAAACGAACACCGACGAACCAGATGCCATGGTGTTGGCGACCTCGCCCGATTGCGAATGCCCAACACCCGAACATTTGGCCGTTCAGTCCACCATCACGAACCGGAACGAAATCATCCCTGGAACACAAATTACAGTCACCTGGCACCTCAATGACCCTGGAGGTGAAGAGCAAGCCTTCCACACCGAACAGATTGGCGACGGTCAGGAGGCGTCGTGGGCTCACAACCAGTACAACGTGGAGGGCGGGGATTGGAACCTCAATGTCACCATCGATGCTGGAAACGATTCCATCGATATACATCACATTGTAACCATCGCCTACGAGACCGTAGAGTCTCCGCCCAACCCGCTGGCAACGGAAGGGACGGAGCAGGAATCTGATTCACTTTCAGTTTGACAAAATCAAAACGGAAAGTGAACCATTCGTTGCACTGCTCGGCCATCGGCGAGCCATACTCGAGAACAAAGAGGATGTCTTCGGGCCGAGCCCTCCTTCGTTTCTTCATATAGGGAAGCAGACCACCATCGGGGTGAAGGGATGGAACATGCCAACAAAATCAAAGAAAAAAGTCAGCATTGAAGTTGAAAAGAATGAAGCACCGGTGGAAGAAGAGGTCATGCCAATGACCGAGGAAGAAGAGGTCAAAGTGACCATCGAAGACCTCCCAGGTGTTGGACCTGCGACCGCAGAAAAGTTGCGAGAAGCCGGTTTTGAAGAACTCCTGGGCCTCGCCGTCATGTCGCCTGCCGACCTTGCGGAAGAAGCAGAACTCGGTGAAGCGGTTTCGGCCAAAATCATCGCCGCAGCCAAGAAGATGGCCAATATCGGTGGCTTCGTTTCCGGTGATGCGCTCCTCGAGCGCCGCCGTGAAGTCCAGAAACTCTCCTCCAAGGTACAGTCCATTGACGACCTCCTCGGTGGTGGATTCGAAACCCAAGCTTTGGTGGAAGTCTACGGTGAATTCGGTAGCGGAAAGACCCAGATTGGCCATCAACTCGCCGTGAATTGCACCCTACCGGTTGACCAAGGTGGCCTCGACGGCGATGTCTTCTACATCGACACGGAAGACACCTTCCGCCCCGAGCGCATCACACAGATGGCCCGCGGACACGGTTTGGACCCCGATTATGTCCTTTCACGAATTCACGTCGCCCGTGCGTACAACTCCGCACACCAAATGCTCCTGGCCGATGAAATCAAGCGAATGAGCAAGGGGCTGAACGTCAAGATGATCATCGTCGACTCCTTGACCAGCCACTTCCGTGCCGAGTTCATTGGACGAGGCATGCTCGCCCGACGCCAGCAAAAGCTCAACAGCCACCTGAAGGACCTGAAGAAACTCGCCGACGTCAACAACGCACTCGTGCTTGTCACCAACCAGGTGCACTCCAAGCCTGACGCCATGTGGGGCGACCCGACCAAGCCCATCGGCGGCCACATCCTCGCCCACGCCAGCACCTTCCGCCTCTACCTGCGCAAAGCCAAGGGTGGACGACGAATCGCTCGTTTGGTCGACTCGCCGAACCTCCCCGACGGTGAGTGCGTCTACCAGGTGTGCGAAGAAGGACTACGCGATTGATTCGGCTTCCGTTCACGGCCCCGAAAACTCGGCTCCTGTGCCCCTGTGAGGGCGGCACATTGAAAATGTCCACAACCGAAAATGTGGCCATGCGCCATTTGATTGAACGGGTACTGGAACTCTCCGAAGAGGAACAACGTGTGGTCCAACACGATGAGGTCCCCGGCCAAGGCTCTGATGAAGAACTGAAGGCACTCCTTGAGTCTCTTCAACCTCGAATCCGAGTCTACGGTGTCGGTGGTGCAGGATGCAACGCCATCAACCGCTTATTCGACGAGAAGTTGTTTGAGTCCTCCTACGTGACCGGTTACGCCATCAACACGGATGCACAGGCTCTGCTTCAATCACCCATCCAAGAAAAAGTCCTGATCGGCCGCACGGCACGAGGACGAGGTGCTGGTGGCGACCCAACCAAGGGTGAAGCCGCTGCGCTGGAATCCGAACGCGTGTTGCGACGCATCACCAACGACACCCAACTTGCCATCATCACAGCCGGCATGGGAGGAGGTTCAGGAACGGGAGCTGCGGGCCACATTGCCCGGCTCGCCAAAGCCCAAGGCGCCATGACCATCGCCGTGGTCACCTACCCCTTCAAATCCGAAGGTTCCCTTCGCAAGCAAAACGCAGAATGGGGGCTGGAGCGTCTTCGTGAGCACTGCGACACCATCTTGGTCATCCCCAACGAACGTCTGCTTGAGATTGAGGGCGTCAAGGACCTGCCCATCGCCAGTGCGTTCCGAGTGGGTGATGAATTATTGGTGCGCTCCATCACCGGTGTCACCGAATTGCTGACAACCGACGGTATGGTCAACCTTGACTTTGAAGACCTGAAGTCCATCGTCAATTCCGGCGCTGGCGTGGCCATGATTGGACTTGGCAGTGCCAAAGGCCCGGGTCGAGCCGACGCTGCTACCATGGAAGCCTTGCACTCGCCGCTGCTTGATTTGGACATGAGCGATGCCCGTGGAGCTCTCATCAACGTGGTGGGCGGAAGCAGTCTGACCTTGGGTGAGGCTGAGCGTTGTTCGCAACTTATCAAGGAACAAATCTCACCGAATGCCAAGATCATCTGGGGCGCCGCTGTACGAGAAGAACTCGGCGATGAACTCCGTGTCATGTTGGTGCTCACCGGCGTGAAGAGCGACCAAATTCACGGTTCCACCGAAAACCGCCAACTCCGAGCGCTTCGCAACCGACAAATCGAGTTCGTCAACTGATCAGGGCCGGGCCACTGACCAGAGGAACCCGAGAATGAGCAAAAGACCTGCAACGAGGACGATACGGTCCGTTTGACTCACACCATCGATGCCCTCTTCGGGCGAAAGGTCGCCTTCGTAAAGCACACCTGGAACAACCGTTTCCAGCGTTGACCATGCATCGCCCGTCTGTGCGTTATTTCCGTTGACGGCATTGCCGTGGACGGTGAACGTGGTCGTGCTGTCGTTGTTGGCTGGCGATGTCCATGTCAACGTCCATGTTCGCTGGTATGAGCCGTTGTTCGTATGCGTCCACCCGTTGTCCAGGTGTTGAACGGAGACGTTATCGTAGGTCATGGTGCCCTCAGACACCAGCAATCTGAACCCACCTTGGGAGCGGTCGTCCACCGCTTCAACCGCGCTGATGACCTCCAACGTCAAGTGATAGGTGGTGTTGGCTTCGTAGGCTTCCGGTAGTCCAGAAAGTTGGACCTGTGTGGTGTCCACAGCTGTATGGCAAAGGCATCCCTCGTTGGCTTCTGCCCCCAAACCGTTTGGTGAAGCAATGACGCCTTGATTTATCAACAAGCCGAGGAAAAGGGCCGCCACAATCAGCGTGCGTCGGCCGAACATGATGCTTCCAGTATGCGGGTCGGTATGAGGCTTGCTTTTTGCTTGAAACCATGATGCACGAAGGTTCAACAGAAACCATGCATTAAGTATGAAGAGATTGCGAAGAATTACCATGATTGATGCGTTCACTCTCCCCGATACGGAAGAAGAAGACATCGATATTTACGATGCATTGGGCCTGAACACCCCGGTTTCAACCGACGAGGCGCCCACCCAAGCCTACGACCCACTCGCTGCGTTCATGGACGATGACGACGAAGAGGAAGAAGAAACGGTTCACGACATGTTCGCACCCACGCCCGTCGTTTCAAGCGAGACGATTGAAGCCCTCCTGGCTACGCTCGCCCGTGACCTGCTTGACCACGAGCGCCTCGCCGCATCCGTCTCAGGAGGCCGTGTAGACATGACCAGCCTCAAAGTTCAACGCGACCGAGATGCCTACCACCTTTCGCTGATCATCGACATGGGCGGGGAGCAAATCAAGCCCTTCGCCACGGTCCTGGCGGTTGAGGATGCTTGGAAGCCAATGGCCGCGCCTCGTGGTCTGCACGCCCGATGGAAACCGGTGTACGATTCCCTGTGCAAGGCCCTGACCGATGCACTTTCCCAACAAGGACGGCCATCAAGCCTCTGAAGACGAATGGATTTCCACACGCCAGTCAATGGCCATGTCGGGGTCCAACGTTGCCGACACGCTGCAGTACTTCTCGTGGCTTTTGGCCACCACGCGCTCCACCAACTTCTGCGGGACATCGCCCACGACGTGATAGACCATGGTGATGGAGGTGAAGCGACGAGGCTTCGTTTCTGCTCGGGTTGAATCCAAGTCCACCCAGGCCTTGGTGAACGGACGTTCTTTGAGTCCAATGACCACGTCAACCAGCGAACACGCACCGACCATTTGAAGGGTCAATTGCATGGGCGAAGGGCCCGTTTCCCAATCCATCGCGATTCGTTGACCTGCTGCGTTGATGCCGTCCATTGAGGTCCCGCCCGTCCACTCCACGCGTCCTTGCATGCACAGGGCAGGGGCGGTTCATTCTTGAAGGAGAGGTTGGTGGGCGATGATGAGAGACATGACAGGTACACCGGTAACCATGGAAGACGGCCAGCTCAAGGTCCCCAACGACCCCGTAATTCACTACATTGAGGGTGACGGTATCGGCGTCGACATCACGCCCGTCATGATTCGCGTGGTCAACGCCGCCGTCGAGAAAGCCTACGGCGGCGAGAAAGGCATCGTCTGGTCTGAAGTGCTCGCTGGCGAGAAAGCCTTCAACGCCACCGGCGAATGGCTTCCACAAGCCACCCTTGACGCCATGAAGTCCGGTTTGGTTTCCATCAAGGGACCCTTGACCACGCCCGTCGGCGGCGGTATTCGCTCGCTCAACGTCGCCCTGCGACAGAAACTCGACCTCTACGCCTGTGTGCGTCCCGTGCGCTGGTACGACGGTACGCCTTCACCGGTCAAGGCGCCCCAAGACGTTGACATGATCATCTTCCGAGAGAACAGCGAAGACGTCTATGCGGGCATTGAATGGGAAGCGGAAAGCGACGAAGTGAAGCGCGTCATCGATTTCCTGCAAAACGAGATGGGCGTTGACAAGATTCGATTCCCCGACACCTCGGGCATCGGCATCAAGCCCGTATCCAAGGAAGGTACGGCTCGCATCGTTCGTGCAGCCATCCAGTACGCTATCGACAACGACCAACCAAGCGTCACCTTGGTGCACAAGGGCAACATCATGA
>DAGF01000089.1:20959-21510 GCA_002495645.1 Euryarchaeota archaeon UBA549 | reverse complement strand
CACAAGGGCAACATCATGAAGTTCACCGAGGGCGGTTTCCGCGACTGGGGCTACACGCTCGCTCAGGAAGAGTTCGGCGCAACCGAACTTGATGGTGGCCCGTGGTGCACGCTCACCAACCCGAACACCGGCAACGAGATCATCATCAAGGATGTCATCGCCGACGCCATGCTTCAACAAATTATCACCCGGCCTGCCGAGTACAGCGTGCTGACCACGATGAACCTCAACGGCGACTACATTTCCGACGCTCTGGCTGCACAGGTCGGTGGCATTGGTATCGCTCCGGGCGCCAACATCAACTACGACACGGGCATTTCCATCTTCGAAGCCACCCACGGAACAGCCCCGAAGTACGCTGGACAGGACAAGGTCAACCCCGGCTCCCTCATCCTCTCGGCCGAGATGATGCTGCGCCACATGGGATGGCGAGAAGCCGCCGACCTCATCGTCAAGGGCATGGAAGGTGCCATCTCCAACAAGACGGTCACCTACGACTTCGAGCGCTTGATGGACGACGCCACGCTGCTCTCTTGCAGCGCCTTTGGCGA
>DAGF01000089.1:0-20555 GCA_002495645.1 Euryarchaeota archaeon UBA549 | reverse complement strand
TGCACAACCAAACGAGATGATGTTCAGTTGGACTGACGCTTCAACCACGGTTTGAGTGAGCGGTGGTTCTTGGCCACGCTGAAGCCGAAGCGTTCCTCGATGGCTCGGTCGACCAGGGTGAAATCACCGTCCATGGTCGCCACCAAGACCGCTCCAATGGAGGGGAGCGGGAGCGAAGCGAGGTGCATGGCCAAACGGTAGATGTCAAGGTCGGTGGATTCGGGGTAGATTTCCCGTCCTTCCAATGTGGTTCGGTAGGTGATGCCCCGATAGCCCTTGAGTTCACTCAGTTCCTCAAACACATCGCTGTGTCGCAGCAAGAACGCGTTGAGTTCCTCTGAATCGCTGGGAACATCGGCCAACATGTCGGCGCTTGGACTCCACGTACTGTATTCGGAGAGCACCTCGTCCACGAGTTTCAACATCACCTTCTCGCTGAGCGTTTCTTCAAGGGTGGAGGCATCGACCATGGCGCCTTTGAAACGAGGCAGCAAGCGCTGGTCCTTGGCAAACTGCTTGAGTTCGCCTCGAACATCCTCGGGGATCATCATAACCAAACGCTTGGCTTGGGCGTGATGAAGCAGAATGCGATGGAACTGGTTGGCGCCGATGATGTTCACGTTGGTTTCAAGCACCAAATTCATCCGCTGGTACATGCGTTCCACGAGCGCATCGACGAGGACGTTGGTGTCAACGATGACCAGGGGCGTTAGAGAGAGGTTGTGCAAGAACCGACGCTTTGAGGTTGGAATGTCGTCTTTGTACTGCGAGAACAAGGACTGCTCAACACCAGCGAGACGGTTGCGTGCCGTGATGGAGAATTTGTTGGAGTTCTGCGCCCGCTCAAGGTACATCAAGCCCTCAAAGGCACCTTCTTCAGCAGCGTTCTTGGCAATCTCGTAAATCTCCTCCATGGAAGGTGAACTTCCTTGCATGGCTTGCCTGAACTGGTGCTCGTATTGGGTTCTTGAGCGGCGGAGGTCTCGACTGATGTGGGTTGAAGCAGCCGTAACTCGACCGAGGAAAGGTTCGGGTGGAAGAAGGTGGGCTTGCTCAAACGGATAGTTGCGCAGCAGGTCAAGTTCCTCCTCATTGTAGGTGGTTCGGGTCTTCTCCACCATGTTGCCTTCAACGTCTTCTTCGAGGACGGTCTTTCGCTGCTGGACATGCTTTCGGACCAAACGAGCGGCGGCGTTGGTGTCTTTTCCAGCCATGTGGCAGACCCGCAGGTAGAGTTTGAAGCGCTCCGTAATGGCCGTTTTCAGTGAAGGGACGCGCTCCAACAATTCCACGGCCTCAGACCATGAAGTGGCGTGCGCATAGTGGATGAGGGATTTGCGATACAGCATCAACGGCAACGAGAGGACGAAGTCGTTGTCCTCACTGTCGGAAGCCCAATCGGTTGATTCACCGCCAGTTTTCCGTTGCTTGTTGAACAATTCAGCCGCCCGTGAGTATTCGCGTGCAGAATTCAACTCATCACCATCGGAAGCAAAGTGAGCTGCTCGAGCAAGCGGCGCCCAAGGCGAGAGCGGGTCGTTCTTTTGGTACCAAGCGACCAAATTTGCCAGCCCCAAATCGTGTTCAACCATGAGAATGGAAAAGGATTGAATCAGGCGAAGAGGGAGGGTGGAGTTGACCAAGAGTTGGTCCAACTCGTTGATATCGTCGGACTTGGCCATACCGATGTTGAACGCCTGAAGATGTCGGTTCATCGTCAAAGTCAACAGCATGACATCAAACAAACGTCGCTCGATGGTGGAGAGGTCAAGTTCATCCAAACTGGCGCCCATTTTGCGAATTTCCGTGGCGGTAACGACCCCTTTGTGAGCGAGCGCACGGCTGATGGGTGAGAATGCTTTCACGGCTTTTGCGTTGAGTACGTCAACCACTTCGGGTGTTTCCTTGTAGATGCCTTCCATCAGGAGAAGCAGGTGCAGGGCAAGAGGGCTCAGCACCTCCGGCACTTCCGCGCCGTGGATGGCCTGCATGGCTTGGCTGCGGCATGCGTAGATGTGGGGGCGCAGAGAGGCATCAATGCTGGCGGGAGCCAGGTGGCTCACGAGCAACGACATGTAAGGGTGAGAAAGCGACAGCATGTTGTCGCCGGCGAAGACACGAGCGAGACGGTCGACATCCAGTTCCTCGACCAACAGTGTCAGCACCACCGAGCGACTCTCCTCCCACATCGCACCCTGTTCATCGCACAGACGTTGCGCCGCCTTTCGGCGGAGTGAAGAGGCCAAGGCCGTTTCGTGAACGATGTGGTAAAGCGCTTGGTCGTCCACGTCACCCATGAAACGCATCAACCACGCATTGGCTTGTTCACTGTCAAGTGAAACGACCAGTGGAAGCAATTCGGAAACATCTGAAGACGCATCGAGGCGACGCTCTTCAAGAACGCTCACCGCCTCGTCCTGCTTCCCTTCGTTGAGCAAGGCGTTCAGCCTCCACCATGTCAAACGGTCTCGGCCTTCGTGGACGCCGGCTTGTTCAAGCAAGGCCAAACCCGCTTCAAGCTCGCTTGAGTTGCACGCTTCGGCTTCAGCGGGAGCGTGTTGCCAGCCCAAGGTGCGCCGAGCAACCGAGAGCGAATCGTCCCGGTTCAACACCAGAAGCGAAGGCCAGTCCTTGACGGTTCCAGCCGCAAGGTGCTCAAAATCCTCAAGCGCATCCAACAGGTCGCCATCGGCTTTTTTGCAGGCTTTTCTGGCTGCTGAAGGAACATCGTGGCCTGCATGAAGCGCCAACAAGACTGTGATGAAGGCCATGGAACCCTCAAGAGCGTTCAAGGGAGCGTCCAAATCGAGCGAACGGCCACCTGATATCTGGTTGGTGGCCTTCTGCATGGCGACCTTGATATCGGGGTCGTTGACGCCCGCACTGGCCAATTTCAGCACGGTGACGATGGCGTCTTTATCCCGTGGGTCAATCCAAAAGAAATCCGTACCCATGGCGGTGGTTTCCTTGACCTTGGTCGCTTTGGCCTTCGGGAAGGCGAGGAATTGGCCGAGAAGAGGCGTCTTTTCTCCGATGGTGTGCCAAACCGGATGGACACCCTCAACCATGCACGTCTCTCGTAGCAAGTTTTCGTGAGCGTTCCATGCCTCGTCCCAGTTGTCTTCGTCGAGCTGCTTGTGGACCAGCAAGGTGGCCAACTGATAGGCCGTCGACAAGGGAGATTCGTCGATGATTTCCTTTGGTTTGTGAAGCCATGTCATGTGGGGCGGCCCTGTTTGACGGCCAGACCGGCGCATGCGACCTCGGGGGCGATTCATCATTGGTCGTCGAGGAGATGCGTCTTCATCGTCGTCGGAAGCCGGTGGCTCCTGTTCGTGAGCAGCGATGACCAAATGGGCACGGAGAGGTTTCTCCAGCATTTTCCATGCGGATTCACGGTTCATGACCGAAACGCGAACAGCACCCGACCTGGGTTTTGAAAACGCTGCCTTGAGACAGGTTTCCATGTACTGTTCGTCCAACCCTTCATCCCCTCATTTTCCCCCACGACGAGAGCCCTTTCAACCCACCGATGGACTGGTTTGCCCAATTTAGAGACAAGAGGCATACCTCCATGAACCCGAGACCTTTCGCCTTCGTTGAGTCAAGATGGAACTTGTGCCCACCGTCGCTCTGCTCCTCCACCCGCTTCTTGCAAGCGCTTTGGTGGTCTGGATGTGGTGGCAATACGCTTGGCGAAAGAAGTCGTACGAACTCAAAGGTGAGGAGCGGGCGCTCCACTTGGCGCGACACGAAACCAACGGGGAGCGGCTCCTGTGGGCGACCGGTCTGGTCATCCTCGTGGCGTTTGTCGCACGGGGCTTCACCGGTTGGTACGCCGGTGAAGGCATCCTATCCTCGATGGTTCCACAATCCCTTCACGGCTACATGGGTCCCGTCGGCTTTGGTTTGATGGTTTTCATGACGCGTCTGGGCAAACAGGCTCGAACACAGCGGGAGGCTGGAGAATCCTTCGCTGTGGCCAAACTCAAGCACGGACGGGCCGCTGACCTCATCATCTACCTCGTGTTCATTCACGCCTTCCTTGGCTTCATCTACACGTTCGACGTGTTGATGTGAGCCAGCCTCCGGCCCGGTGGGCCGGCGCAAAAGCCGTCAAGGACGCAGCACTCAGAAGATGTTGCTGAACAACCAACCGAAGGTCGATTGGTCGCCTGGGCCAAGGTAGAACATCAACATGAACACGGCGATACCGTACATGATGGGGCCTGGCTCGTCGGCCTTGCCCATGCCCAACTTGATGGCCACGTAGGAGATAACACCCCAAGCGATACCGTCAGCGATGGAGTAGGTGAACGGCATCAAGACCATGGTCAAGAACGCTGGCAACACCATTTCCTTGTCGTCCCAGTCAATCTCTGTTGCTTGCTTCATCATGGTTGCACCAACGATGACCAAGGCACAGGCTGCGGCGAAGGTCGGGATGGCTTGGAAGATGCCCGAAAGGAACAGACCGGAGAGCATCAGCACACCGACGACGACCGCCGTCAATCCGGTCTTACCGCCTTCTTCGACACCTGCAGCGGATTCGATGTAGGTGGTGGTCGTGCTCGTACCGGTGATGGCACCAACGATGGTGGCGGCAGCATCGGACATGAAGGCCTCGTCAGAGTTCTGGAGTTCATCGTCCTCGTTGACGTAGCCGGCTTGGCGGCCCACGGAATAAAGGGTACCTGCAGTGTCAAAGATATCGACAAAGAGGAAGGCGATCATGACCAGCATGAAATCGGCTAGGTTGTTGGAGATGTCGCCAAAGGCACCAAAGGCGGCCCCAAGGGTTTCTTCTGGCATGCCGACAAATCCAAAGATTTCCTCTGGCCAAGATGCCTCAGCAGCAGCCCAACCTGCACCGCCAGCGGCGAAGTCGTTGTAGGGATCGTAGGCACCGACAAGCCAACCGAACACGGATGCACCGAGGATACCGTAGATGATGGCCCCCTTGATGCCTCGAGCCATCATGACGGCGATGGCGAGAAGGGCGACCATCGAAATCACAGCACCATGCTGCCAAATGGCGTAGCCTCCCGAGCCGAAGGCTTCGGTCGTGGCGAGGTTGACCAGCGTAGCGCCGTCGTCTTGGATCCAACCCATTTCTCGAAGACCGATGATGGCGAGGAACATACCGATACCGGCACCCGTGGCAATCTTCAAGTCCTTTGGAATGGCGTTGATCATCTTGGTTCGCCAACCGACTTGCGGCAACGAAATGATAACGAAGATGATACCTTCAACCAAAACAGCGGCAAGGGCGATTTCCCACGGAATCCCCATGCCGAGCACGACGGCGAAAGTGAAGTAGGCGTTGAGGCCCATTCCCGGTGCCAAGGCAAAGGGAAGGTTGGCCCACAGGCCCATCACAACACAACCGACGAAGGCGGCGATGGCGGTGGCGAAGAGGGCGTCGTCGTATGGAATACCGGTCGCACCAAAGTTGTGCAACATCGACGGGTTCACAATGAGGATGTAGGCCATCGTCAGGAAGGTCGTTAATCCGGCTCTCAATTCACCGTTTAAGGTGGCATCTCGTTCTTCAAATTTGAAGTAATTCGCTATATTTTGTTCAAATCCCATGTTCATTTCTCCTATAGGGTTAGTAACCTCTTCTCATGGAGGGGTTAATATAATTCGGGTGCCAAAACAGCCAAAAAACACTCAAAAAAGGACTTTTTTGAAGCCGTCAAGATTCGTAATCCACCAGGGTGATGAGTGGGGCGTCCACCGCCTCGCGGCCGTTGAGGAAGGACAGTTCAACGACAAGGGCGCACCCTGCAACTTCGGCGCCCGATTGACGGCACAGTTCAACAGAGGCGGCGAGCGTCCCTCCCGTCGCCAGCAGGTCATCGAGTATCACGACTCGTTGGCCTTCGGACAATGCATCAGCTTGAATTTCAATGGTGTCCGTGCCGTATTCCAAATCATAGGTCAGCGAATTCGTTGGACCGGGTAATTTGCCTGCTTTTCGTATCATCATCATCGGAAGTCCCATCCGCTGAGCGAGGGGGGCGGCAAACAGAAAACCGCGACTTTCGATGCCGGCAAGAACATCCGGTTGCCACGCCGCCATCGCTGCTTCGAATTGGTCCAAACAATACGCCATGGCCGTTGGTTCCCGTAGAAGGGTGGCGATATCGTAGAACAGAATGCCTTCAATTGGAAAATCTGGAACACCCCGGATATGGTCCTTGAGGTTCATGAGTGTGGAAACAACGGTCGGTTCATGAACGTGACCCACCTCCTGAGGCGGTGATTTGGTCAACACCTGGTGTTGAGTCCCAAGACGCCGATTCAAATACACCGTTTTTTTCGGTGCGTTTCATGGAGGGCGCCACCGACCCTGAGGTTCTGAAAAATCGGGCGTTTTTCAAACTCGGCTTGTTCATTCACGACCACCGCAGAGCGATGATGGCCTTTGGCTTGGTCTCCTGTATTCTCATGACGGGCCTCATGTCCATGGGAGCCGATTGGGCGGAAGGCTTTGGCGAAGACGACGTGGAATCGGTGAACGCAGGTCGGTTGATTTCCGAGCGCTTTGCCAGCGACGGCGATGAAGGCGGCCAATCCTTCCGCTACCTGGTCTTCCACCCAACCCTCAACGATAGCAGCGAGCAGTGGAGAACGGCCGTTGAGGAAGCGTTGGCGTCCTTTGCGTCGCACAGCAAAGTCACCATCGAGTATTCCTGGGACGTCGCCGAGGTGGACCGAAACGATGTCGTGGCGACGGATGATGACGGTACCTACGCCATCAACAAGGTCACCTTCGCAACCGACCGAAAAGAGGCAAAATCGCTGCTGAATGACCTGCACGAAACGCTGTCCATCGGCGGTGATTTTGAAGCATGGATGACCGACGGCATCGCCGTTGACTGGACCTTTGACGACCGCATCAAGAACGACCTCATCAAGGCCGAGTTGGTTTCAGGCCCTCTCTCCATCCTCATTCTCGGCATTGTGTTTGGCTCCATCGTCGCCGCCCTGCTCCCGGTCGGCGTTGGTGTTGGAACCGTGTTGGCCGCCATCGGCATGACGATTTGGCTCTCCAACGTAACCGATGTGACCGTCTACGCCACGAACATCATCTCGCTCATCGGCATCGGCGTCTCCATCGACTACTCGCTCTTCCTCGTCAACAGGTTCCGCGAAGAGTTGGCCCGAGGTCACGATGTCAGGACGGCGACAGCGATGAGTTGTGCAACGGCTGGAAAGGCCGTGTTTTACTCGGGCATTACGGTCGCCATCGGCCTCATGGGCATGCTCTTTTTCACCAACACCTCCCTCCCATCGTTGGGAATTGGGGGCACCATTGCAGTGACCATCGCCATGGTCTATTCCACCATCGTCCTCCCCGCCGTGATGGCGTGGTTGGGCCCGCGTGTCAACAAAGGAAACATTCCTTTCGCCCTCGACATGAGTGCTAAGGAAGACGGTGTATGGGCTCGCATTGCCAAGCGCGTGATGGACCGCCCATGGGCCGTGCTCATTCCGACGCTGGTGTTGCTCATCGGTGCCGGTTTACCGTTCGCCTATGCTGAGTTCTCGCTCTCCTCGTGGAAGGCACTTCCCCCCGATGACGAATCTCGCCAAGGCATGGAATTGATTGACGAACAGTGGCCCGACCAGGCCGCGAACTCCATTTTCCTCGTCATCGACACCGACGGTGCAGATCCGCTCTCGGCCGACAACCTCCGAGCCCAGCATGCCTACCTGTCGGACCTGTTGAACGATTCACGGGTCTCGGGCGGTATCGGTGTGGGCTTACCTTCCCCGGGAATGAGCGCTGAGGACGTGGTGCAATTCTGGGCAGCACCCGACGAAGCCTTACCACCCGAACAGGTCGCTGTGCGCGAAAGCCTGCGAGCGGCCTTCGTCGGCGAGGACGCGACGATGATGTCGGTTCAACTCGTCGGTGCTCAAACCAACGTTGACTCCCGCAAAGTGGTGGAGGAAATTCGAGATGAGCGGGCGGCCTTCCTCGACGACCTCAGCGGCGAGAACGACCGGTTATTGGTCGCAGGGTTCGCCGCTTACAACGCCGATAACCTCGACGCCATCGCCGATAACCTGCCCAGGGCACTGGCGTTCATTCTCATCGCCACCATGGTGCTGATTTTCCTTCAGGTTCGGTCGATCATCATCCCCATCAAGGCCATCGCCATGAACATCCTCTCCATCTCAGCCTCCTTCGGCATGCTGGTGTGGGTCTTCCAATGGGGCTACGGTGAATCCCTGCTCAACTTCACCGCCCAACCCATTGATTCGGGCAATCCCGTCATCATGTTCTGCATCGTGTTCGGGTTGTCAATGGATTACGAAGTGCTGATGCTCTCAAGAATCCACGAGGAATGGGAGCGAACCGGCGACAACACCCTCGCCGTGGCCAACGGCCTGCAAAAAACGGGCGGACTCATCACCGGAGCAGCCGCCATCATGGTCGTGGTGTTCAGCGCTTTCGGCTTGTCGTCGGTCATCATCCTGAAACAGATCGGTTTGGGCTTGGCACTGGCCATCCTCATCGATGCAACCCTTGTACGCGCCCTGGTGGTGCCGTCAACCATGCGGCTCATGGGCAAATGGAATTGGTGGGCGCCGGCCTTCATGCGTGCTGCTCAACCAACACCCGGCTCGGCCATGGAACCCATCACCATCGCCGCTTCAACAGCCGAAAACGAGCAAGAGTGACCTCCTTTTCCGGTGGAGAACCTTCAAATCAAGGCGGGTGGACGGAAGAGCATGGCACGACAGGACCGTACCCTGAAGAAAGTCAACAAGGTGTTGGCTCGTGTTGAGAAGCACATCGAGGAAACGCGAGATGCTTTGGAAGACCTTGAAATTGAATTTGAGGTGCTCAAGGCGACCGTCAAGCGGTTGAAGGCCGCCTCCGTTGAGTCCCAAGAGCCGGTTGAGGAAACCGACGGGGACATGGACATTGAGAACTCCTCAAACATCACGGTGACCCGTAAGTTCTGATTCAGAGCTTCAGCACAACGTCCCGGTTGGCCCACATCGATAGCCAGTGCTCCATGTTGGCCTCGAGGCCCGGCGGTTGAATTCTGCAACCACAAGCGTTGGCATGCCCGCCGCCCGTGGGGTCCAACGACGTGGCCATTCTGGACAGGTCGTATCGTCCTTGCCCGTCCGGCAGGAAGGAGTTGGCGTAGAAACTGGCCCCGAGCGGTGGGCGGTCGGGGGTCTCCAGATGACCATCCGCATAGCCGTGAACGATGCAGCACGCATCAGCCGCTTCCCCAACCCATGCGGTGACCAAGTAGCCGTTGCTTCGCAGGGATGTTTCATCCATTCGACACACGGCCAAACGGTCGTGGACCGTGGTGTTCTCTTCCACGTGGCGTTGAGCAGCAGCCCGTTCAGCAGCGGCTTGTTGGCACCGTGCGTGGACGATGGGGTCGGCGAGCAGGACCTCAAAGGAGGCACCGTTGGCCAGCAACTTGACCAGATGCAGCATGTACTCGGGGTCGCGAGACGTGCAGGTTCGCGCAAGTTGCAACAACGGGCCATCGGCCAGAAAATCTTCCTTGCTGATGCCGCCAGAATCCAAGGCGTCAACAACGGGCATCATCGGCGCCAAATGGTCCATGTCAGTGATTTCTGCGAGCAATTCGTACGCCAGCCGGGCCGCTGATGGGGTGGCTTCCCAGTGTTGAGTGCCACCGTCCGCTTTGAACATCTGAGCCTCGTCGTCGTTTGGTCGGTTGGTCAAGTGGTGGTCAACAAACCAACCGCAGGCCGGGTGAAAGGGCAAATCGACGAGCACCGTGTCACGACCGATGACCTCGTCGACCAGTCCGGCTCGCAGAGCAGCGGCGTGGGTGAAGGTCACGGCCGCATCGGGGCGAAAGGCCTTGAGCACGGCTGCGCCGAACAGACCGTCCATATCCGAATCGGCCACGATGCGATTGTACTGGGGCACCTCCTCAACGCTCAACGGAAGGATGCCCATGCTTCATCGCCAATCGCTCATGTCCATCAAGGTTGGGTGGTGCTCACCCGTTATGACCATGAATGAGAAGCGATGAGGACCCAACCATGGAAACCTCATGCGGGGTGGTGCTGGTCAATTACGGGACGGTGCTGTTGTTGCAATACCCGCAAGGGCACTGGGATCTTCCAAAAGGGCATGTTGAGGCGGATGACCCGAACCGACAGGCCACGATGCTTCGGGAACTCGCTGAGGAAACCGGCATCCGAGACGTGGCCATTTTGGAAGGTTTTGAGGAGCGGACCGAATACTCCTTTCGACACAAAGGTAAGCGCCAATCCAAGGAAGTCTACTGGTACATCGCCGAAACCGATGAGATGGAGGTAGAACTCTCGCATGAACATCGAGGCTACCTCTGGTTGGATTGGGAACAAGCCCTGGACACCATCACCCATGATGAAACGCGAACCGTGGTTCGCTTGGCTCAGCAATTTGTGCAGCTGCACGGTACGCAATAGTGGGGTCAAAGCGACGAGAAGTCATCATCGCTGGCTTTCATTTGTTCAACCCGATGCGCGACCCCTTTCTCAGCCGGTCGCTTTCCGAGAGGAACCCACAACGCCTCTTCTTCGTTCAACATCGTGCTGACCCAGCGACCCATAACGAACAACCAATCGGAAAGGCGGTTGACGTACACCTTGACGAGCGGGCGGACGGCCGCTTCCCCTTCATGCTCCTGAAGTTGCACGATGTCCCGTTCAAGTCGGCGCACGACCGTACGAGCGACCTGCAAACACGCCACCGGTGGTGAGCCTGCGGGGAGAATGAAACTGGTCAATTCGGGAAGCGTGGTCAGCCAGGCGTCCATTTCCGCCATCAACACGTCCGTCTGGCCTTGCGAGAGGAGCACCATGTACTCTGGCAACCTTTCCGGTGGGCAAGCCAATTCAGCACCGAGGTCAAACAATTCGTTTTGGACGCGAGCGAGGGCTTCGTTGAGCACCGTTTGAACCCGTTGAACGCTGGTTCGCGCTCCACCGTCTTCGTGGTCGGGAACACGGTTGATTTCGGCCAACACCATCCCGAGCCAACTGTTGGCCTCGTCGCATGTCCCGACCACGCTGAACCGGGGGTCTGATTTTCTGCGACGCGACCCGTCAACCAGCGAGGATTCGCCGTCGTCGCCGCCGCCCGTGTACACGCGATTGATCTTGACCATGGACCGACCTCAGCCCTGCGACATCATGCCTCTATGAGGGGTTTGCGGGAGGGGAAGCCCTCTTCCATGCGATAATACCACTCGATGTCGGCCTCGCCAACCGCCCAAGAAAACAAGGCCATACGGTGGTCGACCACCCCGTACCATTCCAAACGCCCGGGGTCCATGGAGACGATGCGGGCGCCAATGCTCTCGAGGCGAGCGACGCTCGCTTGCCACTGGGTGACCAGTTGTCCGAGGTGTTCAGCCACTTCCATCACGTGCGGATGCGTCATGGTGTAGCGGTCGAGGAGCAGTTCCAACTCGTTGGTCAAATCGTGCGCTTCATCGCTCATGGCCTGAAGGACCATGAGGACGTTGCTTGCCTCTGGTAGCGAGGCTCGCGCCTGTTCAATGGTGACCACAAGCGCACCCTCCGGCAGCGGGTAGGGCAACGCTGCCTCGGGGGAAAGCTCGTCCAACTCCATCGGTAGTCCCGAATAGAGAGGTTCGTCGGAAGGTGTAGTCACGGCTACTCCTTCACTTGACGCTTCTTTTACTCATCGGAGGTTGCGCATGAAGAATCTTCGTTTTTTGACGAAAAATCAACTTCCGAGTGAAGTTGCTCAAGTTGGAGTAACCGGCACGGACGGCGAGGTTCGACGGGAGCGACGAGAGCGACTGAGTTTGAGCCAACCCATGACAAGTAGCCCCCCCCACATCACGAGTTCAAGGACGACCACCAGGTAGTAGACGGGGCCGAGGGACTTCAGCATGGAAACGGCATCGTAGGGAAGGCCGTGAATGGCCATGTAGGCCGATTGCGAAAGTAAACTTGAGGAGAACCAAACGAGCACGGCGAACCAAAGGATGTTACCCATTGGCCAATCATCTGGTGCTTCCTGCAGGTGCTTCATGATGCTACATCGACCTCGAGGGATATAAGTCCTCGTTTAATTTGTATCACTTTTCCCCGAAAAAGTGTAAACTCAACCCTCTTCCGTACCCGAAACTGGACTCAACGTGGTGAAATCTGCACCCATTTCGGTTAAGGCTTCGTGGATGGCTCCGATCCATTCGGGCGCAACCGCTGCCTCACCGCCAGCGTCCTCAAAGGCTTCCAGCCACCGACGTGCCTCCTTGGGCTGGTCAAGAAAGACGTGAATGCGGTGCAAAGCGACATACGCCATCGGATTGAGGTGTTCTTCATCGGCGTCCCAGCCTCGCTCAAAACAGGCGATGGCCCCGTGCGGGCCGTGGAGTTGACGACGTTGGAGGGCGACCATGCCGGCTTGGCTCCATGCAAGGGGAAGGCGCCCAATCAACAGGCCTCGAAACACCATCCAAGTTTGGCCGCCACCCAGCAGCACCAGCAGGAGAAAACCAGCCCACTGTTCAAGCGTGTTCAAATCCGGCCATGTCATGATCATCAGACCGCCTGCACCGGTGCAAAACACAAAACCGGACATGGGGGCGATAAACACGTCCCGGCGTGTGCGAACCATGTGGTGCACCCCGACGAGCACGCCATAACTGCCCAAGCCAAACACCACAATGAGCAACGCAGTCAAGGACATTGGGCGGGGAGCGGATTCACCCAAAGCAAGAAGTCCCGTGATGCTCGCTAAAATCCAGCCAAAACGGCCGGAGATTTCGGGGAAGGGTTGGTGGCGACTGCCTGCGATGAGCGAGGTGGATACGACTGCGAGGACGGCCAAGGCAAGCCATTTTCCCGAAGTTTCGTCCAGAAACATCGCATCCATTGGTCGCCCCTACCCGCCCACCGATATCATGCTTTGTGATAACCCGAACCGCGCTGGACTTCGCTGGCCCTGTAGAGTTGTTCAACCAGCATGACCGCAGCCAATTCATGAGGGAAGGTCATGGCGGAGAGGGAAAGCCGCTCCAAACGTTCCAGCCCTGCATGAGCAGGCCAACCTTCGGCAGGACCCAAGGCAAGGTGAACCGCCTCGCTACCCAACTGCCACGCGTCGTATCGGGTTGCAAAGGCCAGTGAAGGTTCCTGCACACCTGCTTCGTCGAGGAGAATCAAACGTCCCCGCTTGGAGAGCAAGCGCTCAGCGTACGTGGTGGCGTCCATCTTTGCAGCGTGATGTTCAACGCTCACGCCTCGGCCTTTGAGGCGCTCACCGTACATCTCGATGAGGTGTTTCATCGCCTTTTCTTTGGGAACCCCATGCGTGTGGACGGTTAATCGGGCCATGGACTGCTCTCACAAAGCCGCCTCTTGAATTCGTTGGCGCATGGACAAGACCATGAACCAACGACAACAACCGATGTTCATGGGCTGGTGGCCGTTTGGGAAAAAGGCCAAGAAAACCTCCAACAGCAACGACCCGATTCTGAAAGACACGCGCACCTGGTTGGCGGAACTGCGTGATGCGTGCGAGATGAATTTCGACCAGCCAGAAGAAGCCCGCCGTCGTATTCGCCACATGCAGGTGGAATGGAAAGAAGCCATGGACAGGGGTGACATGTCGCCTTCGCTTCGAGAAGGATTGGAAGGCCGTGCGTTCCGTTTGCTCAACTGCACCGACAAAGAATGGCTGGGTTGGTTGGACGACCTCAGTTTTTGGAAAGCGGGATGGAAACCGGGCCTTGATGAAGAGAACGAGGCTTGAAGAAGGTCATGCCTGCAGGACAGACCATGGGTCAAACCCCCACCTTGCACCTCCTCTATTCCTGCCCGTTCTGCTGGAAAGTACGGGGTTTGCTTGAGCACCTCAACGTGGACACAACCTACGTCCCCGTCAACGGGATGCGCATCAAGAAGGACGTGGCGTTCACGGGCGACTGGGGGAAGGTGCCGGTGTTCACCGATGAACAGGGCCAACACCACGTGGATTCTACACCCATTCTCCGTGTCATCGACGAGAAGTACAACGGCGGAAAAATGGCCGCTCAAGGCGACAAAGCCCGCCAGGACACCTGGATGCAATGGGTTGACACACACCTGTCGAAGGCCACCGTGCCCATTCTCTACGGCAGCCTCGGCTCGGCGCTGAAAACGACCACGCGCATCTCAAAAATTGAGAACTTTGGCTTCATCTCCAAGCGACTCTACGCCTGGGCAGGCTTCCCCATCATGTGGGGCATCATCGCCCGAAAGCGAGTCAAGAACGACGGCCGAAAACCCAAGCAACTCTGGCACGACCTGTTGACGGAATTCACCGATGCTCACGATGGAAAGCCGTTCTTTGGAGGCGATTCACCGGACCTGGTTGACTTTGCTGCGTTCGGCTACATGCGCTCTGTCTCCCCCTATCCACAATTCGAACAACTGACCGACCACGCCAACGGATTGGCATGGTACAAGCGCATGGAAGGATCGTTGAATTGAGGGGTCGTCGTGAGCATCAGCCTCAACGGTCTTGAATTCGTTCAGGTGGAATCGACCACCACCGTCATGGGCACCACCAAGGGCGGCTGGGTCTATGCGGGCCAGCGACCGTGTTATGAAGCAAAAACGCCGACTTTCTACGTCATGCCCTCGCCGCTCACCGACGGCGAAGTCGCCAACGCCATGGGCGTGAATGGCGACGGGGATGAGCAGCAACGCGCCACGGAAACGCTGACCTCCCTCGAACTTTGCGAACTGGCCGACCATCTGATGAAGTCGCCTGCATTTGACGAGGCGGTGAACCAACTCGGTGGCCAGTGGGAACTCCGCGGCCTCACCCAAGCCGAATGGCGAGCAGCACGCGACCAAAACGTGCTCCTGCTCGAAAACGGACTGACCGAACGCTTGGCCGACGCCCCGTCCTCCAATAACCGAGGGGCGATGATGGACGGACGACCCCGCCCCAACGAGCTGCTCGGTCCCGCAGCGGCGCAAAGCGCTGCCATCGCCGTTCACCCCCGCAACGAGACCATCACCGCCATGACCAGCGTGCCGCTGGACAGACCGTTGCCCAAGGTCGTGGCCAGGCTGGCGTTCACACCCGTTCGCACCGAGGAACCCAAACGGGTCCCTGAGAACACCGACCGATGGAAGAACGTCCGCTCAGAACTCCTGTGGACGACCCTGTTGGGCATCGTTCCTTCCTTCCTTATTCCGGTGCTCAGAGGCATGGGCGACTACGCCACCGAAGGATGGGTTAACCTCCTGTTCGGAGGGTTGTGCGCCGGTTTCTTCACCGGTGCTATCTGGCGACCCCGACGACCGGTTTTGCGCTACGACGAAGTGGAGTCGTCGTCGATGAGCGTCGCCCAATAAGTGTCCTTCCGAATGGCATCAGCCGTGCAAATCGTGGCCATGTTGACGATGTGACGCACACCGTCTTGGCGAGCGACCAGCTGCACGGGGTGAGCCATGCCTTCGAGGATGGGGCCCGTCATTTCGGCATCGCCGAGCTCCTCGAGGAGTTTGTAGGCGATGTTGGCCGAAGCGAGATTGGGCAGAATCAACACGTTGGCCGGCCCAACGAGTTTCATGAACGGGTATTCTTCCTGAATGGTTGGGTTGAGGGCGGTGTCGCTCTGCATGGGTCCGTCGATCATCAGCGTCGGGTCCAGCGTTCGGGCCATGACGACCGCTTCCTCAATCCGTTCTGAACGCTGCGCTCGAGTTGAACCGAAATTGGAAAACGAGAGCATGGCGACGCGTGGAGCAACCCCGAAACGGCGAGCAACTTTGGCGGTCTGGACGGCAATTTCCGCCAGCGTTCGGCTGTCTGGATAGACATTCACCGTGGCGTCGGCGAGGAAAATCGTGCGGCCTTTGATGTTCATCATGTAACAACCGATGACGCAGTGGGCATCGTCGGCCTTGCCAATGAGTTCCAGCGTTGGCCTGAGCACATCTGCGTAATTTCGACTGACGCCTCCCACGAAGCCGTCTGCATCACCAGCGTGGACCATTTGGGCGGCGAAGTAGGGCCGGCTCTTGAGCAGGCGAGCCGCATCGGGCCAGGTTGTTCCTTTGCGTTGCCGGCGTTTGAAAAAGGCGTTGGCGTACTCCGTTTTTCGTCGCTCGTCGTAGCGAGGGTCGTAGGCTTCGTATTCGAAGTTCAGGCCCAATTCCTCCACCATCCGGTCGATGCGGTCCACCGGACCGAGGAGGATGGGATGGCAGATGTTTTGCTCCACCAGTTGAGCGGCTGCTCGCAACACGGGTTCTTTGTCGCCTTCAGGGAAGACGATGCGCTTGCCTTTGCCCTTGACCTGGTTGATCATTTGACGCATTACGGAGTAGGATTCTCCCAAACGAGCCTCGAGTTCCTCTTTGTATCGGTCGATGTTGAATTCCTCAGCCGAAACGCCGGCAATGCCCTCGTCGATGGCGGCCTGCGCTACTGCGGCGGCCTCCCAAAGAAGCACCCGTCGGTCGAAGGGTTTGGGGATGATGTATTCGGGCCCGTATTGCATGACCACCCCATCGTAGGCGGCCGAGATGTAATCGGGTACAGGCTCCTTTGCAAGGGCTGCGAGCGCTTTGGTGGCAGCCATTTTCATGTTCTGCGTGATGTCTCGGGCACGAACGTCCAGAGCACCACGGAAAATGTAGGGGAAACCGAGCACGTTGTTCACTTGATTCGGGTAATCGGAGCGTCCCGTGGCGATGATGGCGTCCTTGCGGACCTGAAGCACCTGTTCGGGGAGGATTTCTGGGGTCGGGTTGGCCAGTGCGAAGATGATGGGTTTGTCCGCCATGCTCGCGACCATGTCCTTGGTGACCAAACCACCGCGAGAAAGACCCAACATGACGTCAGCACCCTTCAGAGCGTCCGCCAAGTCACCGGCGGGACGGTCCTGCGCAAAGGGCGCCTTGTACTCGTTCAATTCACCCGCATCCAAGCGAGCCTTGGTGATGATGCCTTGGCTGTCGACCAGGGTGATGTTGTCCATGCTCACACCTACGGCGACGTAGTGGTTCGCACAGGCGATGGCCGATGCCCCGGCGCCGATGACGACCACGGAGAGGTCGGCGAGGTCCTTGCCTTGGAGTTCGGCGGCGTTGAGCAGGGCCGCTGCGGAGATGATGGCCGTACCGTGCTGGTCGTCGTGCATGACGGGTATGTCGGTCGCTTCCGCAATGCGGCGTTCGATTTCAAAACACTCCGGGGCTTTGATGTCCTCGAGGTTGATGCCGCCGAAGGTCTTCGAAATGTTGACCACGGTGTTGATGAATTCCTCAGGGTCTTCGGTGTCCACTTCGATGTCAAACACGTCAATACCTGCGAAGGTCTTGAGCAGCAACCCCTTGCCTTCCATGACGGGTTTGCTGGCCAAAGCGCCGATGTTGCCCAAGCCGAGCACGGCCGTGCCGTTGGAAATCACGGCGACCAAGTTACCTTTGGAGGTGTAGCGGTAAGCGTCTTCTGGTCGCTTCTCAATTTCCAAACAGGGATAGGCCACACCGGGAGAATAGGCCAAACTCAACTCGTGAGCGGTGGCATGGGGTTTGGTCGGTACAACCTTGATTTTCCCTTGCGGTTCAGCCTCGTGATACTCAAGCGCTTCCTTGCGCAGCATCCGGTCTTTTTTGCTCATGGACATGGGCTTCCCCGAAAAAAGGGAAAGAAGGCAGGGTTTGATTGTTGTGCGAAGTTGAAGCCGTCGTGATGCTCTTTCAGCACGGCAAAACCATACCCGCACCCATGCTTGTACTTACTGAAGTTGGTCTAGATATTGCTTGATTCGCTTCAGAAAATAGGTGTTCTTGGCGGCGTCCGATGATGCGACCGTGGTGCCGTCTCTCCTTTTGACGACCAACCAATACTCTGTTTTCGAATCTGTGTGATCGTAGTCGGCGGCGTGATGCCCACCGAAATGTGTCGTTTCAGACTGAATGAGAATTTGATCGCGAGGCTCGGATGTGTATGCAAACATGGTGCTTCGTTCGTCGCTGTTTCGAATGCCTTCGAACACCTCCACGCGCCGCTCATCTTGACGCCACGAAATCACCACGGTTTTCCGATACTGAAAGTAGCCATACCAAGGGAGAACAAGAGCGACAACACCGAAGCCGAACAACTCGGGGCTGAATTCAATGCCATCACTGCGAGCTTCAGAAATGAGTGAAAAGACGATGAGAACAAAGAGAAGGATGCCTCCAATCATCATCAGAGGGGAGCCGTAGATGATGTGCTCAGTTTGTGAGGACGGTTGAGAGGGTGTGGGGGAGGTGGTGTCAGCAGCGTTGTTTGCGTTGTCGTCGCCACCGTCGTCTGCCTTCCAAAACGCTTCTTCCATGGTTGAAAAGAAAGGCCACATGACGAAAAGATTCCCCCGATATTCCCCTAGCGAGCGTTGGATTTCCCTTGAGCATTGTACAGACAGCGAAGGCTTCCCTTCAAATAAGTGAAAAATTCACCACAACGCATGAAACTCACCCGGAAAGGTGACCGTCTTGGTCCTCGTCGCCAACGAGCCCTTTCCATGGTCGTCCTGATGGTGCTCATGTCCATGGGTCCGCTCTTGACAACACCGGTCGTTTCAGCACACGCTGAACCAAGCGGCGTAACATGGCCTCTGCAGGGAAGCAACGACACCGGTTGGGTCACCTTGGACACCGTTGGAGCGGTTCCTGAAACTGGCCAACGAGCGAGCGCTGACTGGGAATTGGCCTTCGCACCCGGTGCCGAATTGTCCAACGTCACCCTCGAAATCCGTGCCAGCGGCCAAGACGGTTTGACCATTGAAGAGCCACAACTCGTGATTGAAGGAATGGGGACCTCGCTGTTTGACTGGCGAGGCCTCGGCGTACTGGGCGAAGCCGGCGGGTTCACCACCGGCAGCACCTACAGTGGCCGACTCAACCCCAACAGCAACTCAGGCGCCGGATGGGACCTGCCATCGGACGCTGAAATCACCAAGATGGTCATCGAAGCACTGGCACCAGCCGACCCATTGGTTTCCTTGACGCCGTTTGATGTTGATATCCACGACCACATCGTCAACCCCACCACCGGTTTGCTCTACCTCGCCGTCAACGACCAGCTCTACATCCTCCACGCCAGCAACAACCCGAACATCATCGACGTGTACGACTACTCCAACGAGGGCGGTGTGCTTGACATGGTGATGGACAGCAGCACCGGTGTCCTTCACCTTCTGCTGGCTGACGGTACCTTCCGCGCCCTCTTGACCACCGACGGCAGTTTCGTCACCCCGCTCGCCGACGGTGATGTTCAACGCTTCCTCATGACCGGTGCGGGCGAGGTGTTCGCTGCCAGTGGTCTGGACCTCGTGAAGTGGGACGGTGCTGCTTGGAACACCGTCGCCTCTGTCCCCACCATCGATGGTGGTACGCAGGCTCTGTCCATGCTCGAAGTCAGCGGCGTCGTGTATGCGGCCGTTGAAGGCGTAGGTGTGCTGAGGTACGATACGAGTAGCGGAACGGCACTCTCCACTTGGAGTTCAGCCAACAACCTTCACTCTGACCGAATCACCCACATGATCACGTCGGGCAATCAACTTCTCCTCGGCTCTCCCGACAACGGACTGGCTCGATTTGACGTTGCTGCTGGCTTCTGGTTGTCCACTTGGAACTCCGGAAATTGGCTCGCCAGTGATGAAGTTGCTGGCCTGGCCCGTGTGGGTCCAAGCCTCTTCATCCTCAGCGGCGACTCCCTCCACACTTACAACACGACCAACGGCGTCTTCGCCACGACCTACGATCTCGCAACCCTCGGCCTCGCTAACGACGGTGCCTCGCTTTTGCACTGGCCGGCAACCGGCGGTGCTTCTCCTCCGGTTGACGCCCTTCTGGTGGACGACGGAAGCGGCAATTTGATTCATCTCTCACCAAATCAATCTCCGTTTATTGAAGGGAACATCCGACTCGCCAGTGCACCATCAACCAACGACATGACGGCGCTTGCCGAGATGGACAACATCCTCTACGTCGGCACCGGAGACAACTCGATGGAAGTATTGCGCTATGACATCGGTGCAACGGCGTGGCTCACGCCCTTGAGCGTCAACGACAACGTGATTGACATGGTGGTCGGACCCGGTGCACAACAAGGCACCAACTCGTTGTTCTTCGCCATGGAAGTCTCCCCCGTTGTTGAGGAAATGGACGGAAACGGAAACAGTCTCCAAACATACGATGGAACATCTGGATGTTATCCTTCGACGGCCAACCTCCTCGACCTTGCCGTGGACGCCGACAGCGTCGCCTTCTCCCTCGAAAGTGGCGTCTTCGTCCATTTTGACCGTGCGAGCGGAGCCTGCACCTCCTATGACACCACCAACGGCCTGCCAACCTCTTTCGTGGGCGATGTTGCGCTGTTTGGAGACACCGCTTACATGGCCACCGAAGACAAAGGTCTGCTCCGCTACGACATCGCCAACGACACTTGGCTCGAACCGTGGGGCTCCACCGGTATCAATGGCGTCAACAACGCGCCTGTCGCCATGGTCGGCGACATCCTC
>DAGF01000119.1 GCA_002495645.1 Euryarchaeota archaeon UBA549 | reverse complement strand
TTCGGGTCCGCTGGCGCTGTTCATGCGCTTGACTGAACCCTTGCGCGCCATGCTCTCACCACGGACGCGCCCCTCATCATCCTATGGATGAAGATTGAAGCGTTCATTGAGCGATAAACCCGCATTCTTAAACCGAGTTTCCACAGCCGAGGACTGGGTGAGTTGATGTTTGGTCGCAAGAAAAAGGACGACAACGCCGTTGGCGTTACCTGTCCATATTGCGAATACAACAACCCGCTGGGCGCCGAAACGTGCGAACAGTGCTATTACTCGCTCAACATGTCGGCTCGCGACCAACCGATGGCTGAACCTTCAACCTCCGGCGAGGAGATCATGAGTCTCCTGCTGGGCGAAAACGAAGAGGAAGAGGACATCGGTCCCGTGGTGGAAGCCGTGCTAGCGTTGGACGATGTCACCGTTGAAGTCGACCAGTTTGCAGCCACGACAGCGCAGGATGAGGATGGCGAACCGGTTCCTGAAACCTTTGAATTCATTGGAAGCGAAGGGCCGACCCTGTCTTCAACCGTCGAATCTTCAGAACCGGAAGAGGTCGAGTTGACGGCGGAGGACGCCCCCAAAGAGTACGTTGAGTTCGACCTCGGCAACGTCAACCCGATGGACGAAGTGGCCGAACCCATTCACACCGGAAAGGGCGGTTTGTACTCGCCCACGGTGGAGACGCCCAAGGACGAGGATTTGCTGGGCGATGTCGGGCCAGCCCCAAGCGCCACACCCGACCTGCCAGACCTGCCAGAAGACACCGCGCCTGCAGTTGGAAACCTCGCACAGGCCATCGCAACACCAACACCCGCGCTTCCTGAATTGCCCCCTGAACAGGTGGCTGAACCCTCCACGCCCGACCTGCCAGACCTGCCCGACGATGATGTGGCCATGGAGTCGCCGCCCGCTGAACCTGTTCCTGCCCAACCTGCACCTGCCGAGCCAGCCCTCCAGCCGGCTGAGGAAGTTGACAACCGAATTTGGCCGTGGCCAAAGGCAGAACCTTGGTCGCCCACCCAGGTTTACCAAGAAGTGGTGGCGTCCATGGAGCACGTCAAGCACGGTCGAATGGAAGCCGCAGCGGCCACCCTCGATGCACTCGGCCCTCACTTGGACCAGAACCTCGACATGCTCCTCCACATCTCGGTCTTGCTGCAACACCTCGGCCGACACGAACACATGAAGTGGACGTTGGACATGGCGGCCTACGTGCATCCAAACGATGCCCATGTTGTGCAAGCACGTTCTCGGCTCTTGGCCTAAGGTGAGCATGATGGTGGTGACCCCGGAACTTCACGTTGGCGAAGACCTCCTGCTTCGTCCTGCGGCGAACACCATCCTCGTGGCCATGTTTGAAGCCTACCAAGAGGATGCTGAAGCAGCGCAAGTGGCGCTTCCGTGGCTTGACCCCAACGAGGATGTCCGCCGACAACTGCGCGATATGCTCTACGATATCGAAGCGCAGAACGGCAACGACCGACTGCATTTTTGGTCCGTTCACGCCACGACCACCGATGAATTCGTTGGCTTGGTGGGCTTGGGTGATGAATTGCAATCGCTGCAGGCGGCCTTCAATTTGGGCTATTGGGTGCGCCGTGCCCATCGACGAAAGGGCATCGCAACACGGTGCGTGAACACCATCTTCACCTGGTTGGCCGGGCGAAGCACCACGACCACGGTCGAAATCGCCGTCCATCCTCACAACGAAGCGGGCCTTGCGACGGCCGAAGCGATTTGCAACGCATGGGCAGGCGAACGCCTGCCGGAGTTCATCGGCATTGAATTCAACGAACGCACCGTGCCCCACCACCTCCATCTTGTTGACCTTGGGCCGGAGGCCTGACATGCCCACCTGGTTCACGGTCGACACCGACGATTTCAGGCACCTGCCTCAACACCAAGGTCATCCAACGCGGAGTAAGGAAGCCTACGATGGCCCGTCCGACCGTCTCTCAGAGGCCTTCCTCACCGGATGGGAAAGGATGCTCAATTGGATGGAGGGCCACGACGGAGCGCTCACCCTCTTTGTCATCAGCGACCTTCTGGAGATGGAGCCGTTCGCTGAGATGTTGAAGCGTGCCCTGCATCGGTTTCCGGAACGGCTGACCGTGGGCTGCCACGGCCATACTCACCGCTCGTGGTCGGCGTGGGGCGAGGACACGGAGGGTTTTGAGGCGATGTTGGAGAGGTCGACGGCGTTGCTGAAACAGCATGCAGGTGGCGCATTCCGACCTTATTTTCGAGCACCGAACGGTTACATCGCGCCCTGGATGGCGGCCTGCCTCGCCTCGAATGGTTACCTCGTGGACTCCTCGGTTAACCCGTCGTGGTTGGTCAAGCACAAAGCGGGAGGGGTTTCGTGGAATGCGGTGTTGACAGCGATGCGCGAAGCTGGCGTCGTTGAGCGCCCGTGGTTGACCCGATGGCGCCTGCCGGTCAACGGGCCCGCTCTGTTTCGGTTTCCTCTGTCCACGATCGCAAAAAAAGCGTGGAGAAAGACCCCAAGGTTGCTCGGGCCTGCAGAATTGGCATCGGTTGAGAATCCCGAGGCACAAGTGTGCACGCTGTATTGTCACGTGCTCGATTTTGCACGAGAAGAAGGTTCGTGGAGACCACCGCTCAACGGGCATAGAGCAAAGTAAGGCGACTGGGGTCGCTTTTGCATGACCACCGTCAACTTCGCCGAAAAATTCAGCCTTTTTTCGGACCACTGGTCGCCAAAAGTCATCGCTGAAATGAACGACTATCAGTTCAAACTGGTCAAGATTCAGGGTGAATTCGTCTGGCATGACCACGGCCACACCGACGAGGTGTTCATCGTCATCGAAGGCAGCATGAACATCGAATTTGAAGACCGAACCATCACCCTCAACGCTGGGGAAATGCACGTGGTTCCCAAAGGCACGCGGCACAAGCCGTACGCTGAGGAAGAGTGCAAGGTCCTGCTCGTCGAGCCGCGCGGTGTTGTCAACACCGGCGAAGCCGGCAGCGAGTTGACCGCTGAAAACGATGTTTGGATTTGAGCGTCTCAGTGCTGCTCAATGATGTGCTTGTACACCGCTCCACTCGGTCGAAGCGTTCGCTCCTGAGTTTCAAAATCAACATGATGCAAGCCAAACCGCATTGAATAGCCTTCGGCCCATTCGAAGTTGTCCATGAGTGACCAGTGATGGTAGGACCGGACATCGTGGCCGTCCTGAATCGCTTGCGACAACACCCAAAGATGGCGCTTGAGGTGTTCGGTGCGCAATGTGTCGTTCGCGTCGGCCACGCCGTTTTCCGTGATTTCAATCGGTAGGCCCAATGGCGCTAGCCAATCAAGGGCGCGACGCAAGCCTTCGGCATACATTGGATAACCAAATTCGGTGGCGACTTCATGAGCTCGTTTTGGGAATTTCATTTTGAGCAGCGAAACAGAGGCGGGGCCTACAAGCACGTGAGTGTAATAGTTCAAACCGACGAAATCCAGCGTCCCCTTCGCCGCTGAAACATCCCCGAAGAACATCCTTCCGTTCTCAACACCACTGCGCCACGCTCCGTTCCAAAACCACTCAAGAAGACGTGCAAGCGGCCAATCTATTGGACTCCAGCGGTTTTTCGGGTCAAAAAGCGTGACGTTTTTAGCGATGCCAATACGAACCTCGGGACGTATTTTCTTGAGTGCCTGGTACACATCGGCGTGAGCCAGCAGAAGGTTTCTCATGACACGTAGGGTGGCCCTCAACGAACGGTGGCCGGGAGGAAACATCCCCAAGGTATAGCCCATGGTGGAAAACACGGTTGGTTCGTTGATGGTAACCCATGTCTTCACTCGATCAGAGAGCACCTCAAACACACGCTCGCAATAACGGACGAAGTGTGGTGCATTCGCTCTGTCAGCGAAGCCGCCCTTGGCTTCCCACCACTGAGGGTGCGAGAAATGGTGAAGGGTTACAACGGGACGAATACCTCGCTCAAGCAGGTTATCAACCATGTTTGAATAGACCGCAAGGGCGTCATTATTCCAGGTACCTTCGGTTGGCTCAATTCTGCTCCATTCCACTGAAAATCGGTACGAATTCAGCCCGAGTTCGCTGATGAGTTGAAAGTCCTCTTCCCACCGATTCCAGTGGTCGCAGGCCGCCCCGCTTTGCACGAGGTTGTTTTGCTGTTCATGATGAGTCCAGTTGTTCACGAGATGACCCTCGACCTGATGGGCCGCCGTAGCCGTACCCCATCGGAAATCGGACGGGAAGGACAATGCATTCATGTCAACGGCGGTCCAGTCCTCGTGTGGCTCTGGGTATTTCCGACGTCGGTAGGTGATGAGGGTGACCTTGAACACCACAAAAGCGGCGAGGGCACCAAGCAGCAATCGCTCCCACATAATGTTCCATTCACAGTCCACCGTTATGGGGATTCGTTTCTTGATGTGCCTCCGATTCTGAGCACGAGTGTACCTCCAACGCAAGGCTCAAGAGAATAGAACGAAGCATTCTGCTCATGTCGGAGGAGTTGGTCAACGCCGACATCCGATTGGCCAAGACTCTCCCGTCCGAATTCTACACGGACGAGGTTCACTTTGAATCACAACGCAACGCTTTCAGAACCACCTGGCAATTCATGGGCGCAAGTTCGCAATTCATGTCCGCCGTCTCCCCGCTGCCTCATCTTGACGCCCTTCTGAGTGAACCCTTGGTTCGTACAAACGATGGCGATGAGGTCCGTGTGCTGTCGAATGTATGCACGCACCGCGGCATGGTCATGTGCCATGAAGAGACGGACAAGAAAACGCTCCAGTGCCCGTACCACGGACGCACCTTCGGTTGCGATGGACGAATGAAGCACATGCCCGGCTTTGAGGAGGCACTCAACTTTCCAACAGCCGCTGACCATCTGCCCGTCTTCCATCATGCGAAGTGGAACGGTTTTGAGTTCATGACTGTGGATGCTAAAGTGGACCTTGATGCTGTGCTTCAGCCCGTTCACGACCGAATTGGATGGTTTCTTGACGGGCTCCAGTACGACGCGTCTCGTGACCGTGATTGGGACATCGCCGCACATTGGATGCTCTATGTTGACAATTACTTGGAGGGTTTTCACATTCCCTTTGTCCACCCTGAATTGAACGACGCCCTCGCCAACGACGGGTATGCAACGGAGTGTTTTGAACACGGTGTGCTGCAAATCGGTCTGGCCGCAGATGGCGAAGTCTGTTTCGACCCCCCGGAAGATTCACCCGACCACGGGAAGAACATCGCCGCTTACTATTGGTGGATTTATCCAAACATGATGTTCAACGTCTATCCTTGGGGCGTTTCGGTCAACATCGTCGTCCCCACCAGCGTTGAGACGACACGGGTGTTGTTCAGAAGTTATGTCAAGCGAGCGGATTTGCTCGGCCAAGGTGCGGGAGCAGAACTCGACAAGGTGGAATTGCAAGACCAATTTGTGGTGGAGAACTGCATGAAAGGCATGCGTTCCTCCGCCTATGAGCGGGGACGTTATTCACCCACTCACGAGCAAGGTGTTCACCACTTCCATCGGATGATGACCTCATTGAAGTGAGGGAGGCATATTTCATGACTGAAGGCACACCGTTTCAACAAAAGGTGTGGGCGGCCCTCCGGACCATACCGCGCGGGGAGGTGCGAACCTACACGGACATCGCCGTCCAAATCGGCCACCCGTCCTCGGCCAGGGCCGTTGCCAACGCCTGCGGGAAGAATCCGTACGCACCCGAAGTCCCCTGCCACCGCGTGATCCGCTCGGACGGCTCCATCGGGGGCTACAGTGCAGAGGGCGGCCCGGAAAAGAAACGGGCCATGCTGCGCGAAGAAGGCGTTCACATCGACTGACCGGTTCAGAGCGAAGCGATGTCGTCTCGCTCGGTGGAAACAGCGAAGTTCTTCTCCGCCTTGGCGTAGACCTTGGCATCGAGTTCGCCTTCGCGCACGAGCGAGGACATGGCAGCAAGCGCGATGGCGGCACCGTCGATTTCGAAGAAGCGGCGAAGGGCTTCGCGAGTGTCGGAGCGGCCAAAGCCGTCGGTGCCGAGCACGGTGTAGGGTCCGCTGACCCACTGACGAATCATGTCGGGCACGGCCGCCATGTTGTCGGAGACGGCGATGGTGGGCAGGGGCTCAGCGAGCAGCGTTTCCACGTAGGGCTTCTGCGCCTTCTCGGTGGGGTGGAGTCGGTTGTGTCGGTCGCAAGCGAGGCCTTCTCGGCGGAGTTCGCCGTAGGAGGTGGCGGAGTAAATTTCAGCGCGCACGCCGTATGTTTCGAGTTTCTCAACCGCATCGAGCACCTGGACCATGATGGGGCCTGAACCGATGAGGCGGACCACGGGGCCGTCGCCTTTGGGCGCCCCGCGAAGCAAGTACATCCCCTTGATGATGCCTTCATCAACGCCTTTTGGCTTGGGCGGCATGGGGTAGTTTTCGTTGTAGATCGCGATGTAGTGGAGCACGTCTTGGTTGTCAACGTACATCTCTTCGATGCCGTGGCGAATGATGGTGGCCAACTCATACGCAAAAGATGGGTCCCAAGCACGCACCGCAGGGTTGGTGTGGGCCATCAGGAGGGAGTGACCGTCCTGATGCTGAAGGCCCTCGCCGTTGAGGGTGGTTCGTCCCGAGGTGGCGCCCATGAGGAAACCGCGAGCTCGCTGGTCGGCGGCGGACCAAATGAGGTCGGCCACGCGCTGGAAGCCGAACATGGAGTAGAAGGTGTAGAAGGGCACCGTGGGATAGAGGTGGGTGGAGTAGGAGGTCGCAGAGGCGATGAAGGTCGAGGTTGCGCCGGCTTCGTTGATACCTTCCTCAAACAACTGCCCTTTCTCAGACTCTTTGTACTTCATCAGCACGTTGTGGTCCACGGGTTTGTACAACTGGCCTTCAGGGTGGTAAATGCCGAACTCTGCGAAGAGCGGGTCCATACCGAAGGTGCGCGCTTCATCAGGAATGATGGGGACCACGCGCTGTCCGAAGGCCTTGTCTTTCATCAGGGAGCGAAGCACACGCACAAAGGCCATCGTGGTGGAGACCTCCATGGTGCCTTTGGTGCCTTCGTCAAACTCAGCGTACGCCTTGGCTTCGGGGAGGGAAATCGCCTCACTGGGCACCACGCGCTTGGGCAAGAAGCCGCCCAGCGCATTGCGTCGCTCGCTGGCGTAGGCCACCAGGTCAGGTACATCTTCGGGCATCACGTACGGATAGGATTCGAGGTCTTTGTCGGTGAACGAAAGGCCGAGGTCGGTGCGCATGAACTGCATCGTTTCCATGTCGGCCTTCTTCTTCTGATGCGTCGTGTTACGACCGGCAAACGCGGGGCCGAGGCCGTAGCCCTTGATGGTGCGAATCAACACCACGGTCGGCTGGCCTTTGTGGGCCGTCGCTTGTGCATAAGC
>DAGF01000033.1:37326-41963 GCA_002495645.1 Euryarchaeota archaeon UBA549 | reverse complement strand
TCGCTGTTCCCTGCCGCCTTGACGTCGGTCGTTTCCACGGTCTCGAGAACTGCGTTCCGCGCGTGATTCCTCTCGCTTCTTCTTGGCTCGAACGGACACTGAGACGCCAATCAGGGCGTCCATGTCAAGAGAACGGTCAATGTGCGCAATATGGGCCAAGGGATGATTGGTGCTGCCGATAACGCCGTCCACCTTTCCGATGTACGTGCCGTCGTCCGCTCTGACCATGATGGCGTTAAGAGCGGGGGATGAGCCTTCGAAGTGCACCAGCAAGCCACCCTCATGGCTTCGTGCTTCAACGGTGCCAGTAAACATCTCAAGACCTGATTTATCCTGCGACCATCGCTTTTTGGTGTTGTCGGTTTATTCCTCAACTTTGCGACGATGTAGGACGGCAACACCGAGCATGCAGATGGTCGCCAAGAACGAAAGGGATGGAAGGGCGCCCCCGTCCTCTTCAACCAGCGGAGGAGACACAATGGGTGTGTCGTCCACCACCGGTGCGGGGATGCCAACCGTGATGGTGGTGGGTTCTCCACTCTCGTCCACGGCCTTGATGACGACATCGTAGTCCGTCAGCCCGTTCGCAAGGCAGATGGCCGTTGAGACCTCCACGGCCCAATTGATGCCATCAATGGTGAAGCCTTGGTATTCCGCTCCACAAATCGTGAGGCTCATGGTCACGGCCTCCAGGTCGGGGTCGGACACGAGCCCGTACATCTCGAACTTGAGTTGGCTTTCGTCCCAGGTGGCGTTTTCGCCGTCAAAGTTCACCGCCACAGAAACGACCGGTGGGGAATTGGGTTTGGTGAGTCCAAGCGAAATGTCTACAGTTTGGGCGAGCATGTTGGAGGCTTGGGCATTTACGCTGAACTGGAAGGCACCCGGGCGGATGGAAGTCAAGGAAACAGCAGCTGTTGCAGGGGAAGAGGCGACGGTGATGGTCTCGCTTTCTCCGCCAAATTGTCCGTTTTGGGAAGCACGTGCACTGAACAAAAATTCATTCACAAGGCCGGTGGGTGTGATGGTCAATCTGGCGTTCTTGCCGTCTTCGTCCACGGTGCCCGTTGCGGTGTAGAGTGTGCCGAAGGTCCATGTTCGGGAATCGTTTTCGTCCACGACTCCCAGCGAGTCGACTGCATGGCAGGTGGCCGATGATTGGCTGGAACCTGCTGGTTGTGTGATGAAGAAGTCGCCGATGACGTTCGTTGATATACTCCACCCGTCTTCATCAAAGGTGCACTGGAGCGTCCAGTCGTTGCTGTCCGTAGCCCATGATTTACCGACGGTGGCGGACACAAAGTTCCACGTGCCTTCGCCCGGGGTTGGTATGATGGTGCCGTTGGCAGGAGCGATGCTTTCCCATGTTGGAGGGTCGTTCATTTCAAGTTCTTGAGTGGTGAAATCCATGAACATGTAGCAATAGAGTTCCCATTGGGTTCGGTCGAAGGAAACAATTTGTGTCACCCGCAAAGCACCGCTGGGCAAGTAAACGATGGATGGTTGACCGATGTGGTCGCAAGATTCTCCAGTTTCAGGTTGGTTGTCAACAACACGGAAATCGTACATCCGCAGCCCTTGGAGCACTGGGAAGGTGACCACCAAAGCAGCATCGCTCATGTTGCTGATGTTCATGGCCAGCGTGAAGTTGGAACTGCCCATACTCGCAAGTTGGTCCCATTGGACATTGTTGGTTTGACCGTCGGCGACAGAGAGGCTGATTTCCATGTCATCGGTGGTGGAGGTGGGGACTTCTTCACAATCGGCGGAGCGTCCAGCATTGACGCAGCCACGGGAATCTGGATGGCCGTCCGGAACCAAGTTGACCTCGTCAAGTCCGATGCCCTCCTCCACGAATTCAAAGTCATTCCAATCCACGCCACCTGAGTGGGGAATGCCCTCACGCATGCCAAGTCGGGTGTCCATGACGCCGATGCATTTCGGGCCAATGCTGCGCACGCCGTCTCGCTCGTCGGTGCTGATCCATGAGTTGTTGCCACCGGGAAGTCCGTCGAACAAACCGTCGAGGTTTTCGCGAACGGTGGCTGAGTTTGAGCCGTTGACCCAAGCATTTGCGTACATATCGCCGGTGGCCCAGTCATCGAGAACGTTGAGTTCAAACAGGGCGAAATCATACTCAAAGAGGTCTTCAAAGGTGAGGCCGCCGCAGCTTTCTGTGATGGTGTCGTCCAGCCCCTGTCGGCCTTCGGTGGACGAAACAACCGGAGAATCAGCGAAGTTGGTGATGAAAGGGGACGATGTAACGCCCACCATCACGAGCGCCACAAGGAGGGTGAGGAACGGTGCGGTCAAGCGGCTTGCCATAACCTCCGGTTGTCTTTCGCCTTCATGAAGAATTGGTTGATTCCATCATGGAACAAGGCGTTCCATGCGGCGATGCAGCGCCCACCAAGGCAGGACCGTCCAGAGCAGAGCAGCCAGCCATGATTGCCATGCATGCACGCCCCTGTCCACGGTTGGAAGTTGCGTTTCGAGGAGATGGTGGTAGACGCCGTTGGGTGAAAGCAAGTCCAGCATCCCTTCAAGCGCCACCCACGCAGGGTCGTTGGCTTCACCCACGGCCACACCGGATGCATAGGCGACCATGGTCGTCACCAAGGCCCAAAGGAAGGTGAAGAAGAACCAAACGCCAATGCCGAAGGCGATGGCTGTTCCTTGTTCTCTTGCGGATGTTGAGGCGAGCAGAGCGAACAGGGTGTACCAGAACACCACCAGGCCGGTTGAGAGTGCATAGACCAGCAATTCGGTCAATGTCGGCCACTGGCCCGTTCGAACCTGCACGACGAGGACGGAGGCCAAGAGCAGGGCGTAAACAGGCACCAGAATGCTTTGAGCGTGGCCGAGGATGAGCGCAGTGGCTTGGTGTTGACGAGGCATGGGTTGAGCGAGTCGTACCTCCAACATGCCACTGGCTCGGTCTTTGCTCACGCCGTCAAACGCCATCAACACGGCGCACATCGTCGCACCAAACACCACGCCGAGCGAAGCGTAAAACAAGACTTCCATCGCCGTATCGGGTTGATGTCCTCCGGGCAGCACGATGTTGGGGTCGGAAAATCCCCAAGCCATCCCAGGTAAGAACAGCAGGAGGATAGGAAGCATGATTTTGAGGCGAATCCCGGACAAACGCTCCTTACGAATCCGAGCCGCGACCTTCATGATGCGCTTGAGGTCACTCATCTTCACTCACCTCCACGGAACGCATCGGGAGCATGGCCGAAGAAGCCACTTCCAGTGAGATATCATCCACGCTCATGCCGGTCGCAGCGCACAACCATTCGACCAGGTTGGGTCGCACCGGTGCCCACGATGTCAGATTGGCTTCGGCCATCATGGCCGCAGAAAGCACGGATTGTGGGTCTTGTTTCACCGTCAAGGTCCAGCCGTCATCGTCTTGATGGTGTTCGAGTACATCTTCGGCCGGAGCGAAACTCAAGGCATCGGCCTCGCCTTTGCCGGTGATGATGTAGCGTCCTTCAAGCCCGAGGCGCCTTTCAACATCCTCAAGGGGCCCCTCGTCAAGCAATTGACCGCGGTGGAGGAGACCAATTCGGTCAATCAACCCCTCAAGTTGGGCCACCATGTGCGATGAAATCACCACGCTGACGCCTTTGGACGCAAGTGTTCGGACCAAGGCCGCGAAGGCTTCGGCCGCAACGGGGTCCAGCCCGTTGAACGGTTCGTCGAGTAAGAGCACCTTTGGCGAACCAAGCAAGGCTGCCGCAATCGAGAGGCGTTGCCGCATGCCTTGGCTGAGGTTATCCAACGCCTCGTCTTTTCGAGAACGCAGGCCAACAAGGGCGAGGAGGCGCTGGATTTTCGTCTCGGATGTTCCCCGCATCTCGCCAAGTTGGCTCAAGGCTTCGTACACCGTGGTTCGGCCTTGCCATCGAACCTGTTCTGGCATGTGGCCGACCCACTGGCGAAGGTCGTCCACCGGTTGCCAGCCTTGGCCGTCAAATCGGCCTTCTATGCTCCCCTCTTGGACGGGCAGAACCCCGGCCATCATTCTGAGCAGGGTGGTTTTTCCCGCTCCATTCGGTCCAATGAGTCCCAAGACCGACCCTTCGTAGAGGTCAAGGGACAAGCCGACGATACCGGGACCTGCTCGTTTGGCCCAGGGTTTGAACAGGCTCGGAGCGGGGATGGCGTGTCGGTGTTGGACCGACTGGAAGGAAAGCACCGGCTCCGCCATGACCAAACCCACGGGAAACCCTCGCATCAACCTTGGCGAGAGGCGAACCTCTATGGCAGGCGTGTTTTGATTCCGACCCGGTATTGACGATGTGGCAGGGTGTTCTCCAGTCGTTGGCCCCTCTCGCAGGAGGTGGGCTTGCGTTGTACCTCCACCATCGGCGGACCAAGGACTCGGAAGAGCATCACTGGACCGGAGCCATTGGGGCCAACGGTGTGCGCATGGCTCTTGCCTTTGCCGTTCTCATTTGGATTGTTCCAGCGGGCGCGCTGTTGGCGCTTCCCGTACTGTTGTTGCTCTCCGTGTTAAGTCCAGCCGGCCGACAGGAATGGTCGGAACAACGAACACCTCGGTTGATGGCGCTGAGTGTGGCGGTTCTGTGCATGGGGGCGACCGGTTTTCTACCGGTTTCTCAACCCGT
>DAGF01000033.1:0-36929 GCA_002495645.1 Euryarchaeota archaeon UBA549 | reverse complement strand
GGCCAGCAGTACACCTGGGTCACCACCGACGTGGTGGTGCTGCAGTCGTTGACCATGCGCCTACCGCATCAACCGGGCGTGATGGGTGCTGAGACGGTGGCACTGAACTTGGCTTCGCTCATGAACATGGAAACGGGTCGGTTGCATCAAGCGATTGAGTTGATTGACGAGGAGGTGCCCTTCGTGCGACTTAACCCCGAAGAGATCACGTTACGGCCCGTGCCAGCGCCGTCCACCGTTGACATCATTCTCGGGAGTTGGGATTCCGGCGATGTTGAGACGGTGGTGTACAGAGCCTACGACATCAACACCACCGCGTTTGGCTCCGACCCGGAAGGGACGAAGGTCGGTGAGGTCTCGATGGTGGCCAAAGCCACGTGGGGTGGCCAGTTGGAGATTCTTGTCATCGTTCGGCCGCTTCAGCCGCCCAATGTGGATTACGACGGCATCGGTGAGCGGTGGATTCGGGATTGGCTCATCGCCCGGGGATGAGACGACTTCGCTTCGACCCTTCGTTTGATGCTCAATAGCGAACCTTCTGACGGGTCAAGGTACGCCAAATGCGCTGCAGCGGGTCGTAGTATCGGTCCACGACGCGTTCCTTGAGTTGGATGATGGCGTCGTCGGTGATTTGGATACCTGCTGGACAGACTTCGGTGCAGCATCGGGTGATGTTACAGTACTCAACACCGAACTCCTTCTTGATCTCGGGGACGCGGTCCTCGATATCGAGGGGGTGCATTTCGTATTGCGCCAAGCGGACGAGGTTGCGTGGGCCGGCGAAATCATCGAAGAGCTCGTGGTCTCGCAGCACATGGCAGGTGTTGACGCACAGGAAACACTCGATGCACTCACGGAAGTGTTGCACTCGGTCGGCTTCCATTTGGTTGAACTCCCAGTTCATTTCCTCAGGTCCGTTGATGGGTGCGATGCGCTGGGCCACGTCGTAGTTCCAACTGACGTCGGTGACGAGGTCCTTGACGTGGGGGAAGGTCTTCATCGGCCGGATTTCAATCGGTTGGCCGGCCGGCGTTTCAGCGACCACGTCGCTCATTCGCGTCATGCACATCAGCCGTGGTCGTCCGTTGATTTCTGCAGAACACGAACCGCACTTCCCTGCTTTGCAATTCCATCGAACCGCCATGTCGGGTTCCTGGTCGTGTTGGATGCGGTGCAGGCAGTCGAGCACGACCATGCCTTCGTCAAGTTCCAGTTCATAGGCATGGAGTTTGGCATCATCGCCTTCGCCGCGTAGAATATTGAACGATTGTTTGGTGCCTTTGAGGGACATCAGTTTCCACCTCCTGCTTCTGCTGCGCGCTCAGCGATCATCGCCTTCACTTCCTTGAGGGCGTCTTGGAGGTCGTCGCGCATCTCCTCCACAGGCTCTTGTCGAATCTTCATCTCGCCGTTTTCCATCCAGATGATGTTGAGGGTCTTGCCCCAGTAATCGTCCTCTGGTGTTGGGAAGTCGTCCCGGGTGTGGCCGCCTCGGCTCTCTTCACGGGTGATGGCCGCCAGCGTAGCGGCGTGGGAGACATCGGCCATGTTGAGCAGGTCAAGGGCTTGATGCCATCCTGAGTTGTACTTGCGAGAGGTGCCAGAGGAACAGGCCAGGGCGCGCTCTTTGAACGCCTTGATGTCATCAAGAGCCTCCTCAAGTTCGCTCTTGGTTCGAATGATGCCGACCTTGGCCTGCATCATGTCGCGCATCTCATCATAGATGCGTCCCGGGTTTTCGCCACCCTCTCGCTGAAGCGGTGCCAACATGTCGTTGATGGCTTGTTCAACCTGTGCGTCGTCAATGGAGGGCTGGGCGAGGTCGTTCGCCCGCTTGGCGGCAAATTCACCGGCTCGCTTGCCGAACACGATGAGGTCGGAAAGCGAGTTTCCACCGAGCCGGTTGGCGCCGTGGAGGCCCGAGGCGACTTCGCCGCAGGCGAAGAGGCCGGGGACGGTCGTTTCCTGTGATTCAGCGTCCACAATGACACCACCCATGACATAGTGGGCCGTTGGACCCACTTCCATGGGCTCTTTGCTGATGTCGACGCCAGCGAGTTCCTTGAACTGGTGGTGCATCGAGGGGAGTTTCTTCATGATGGCTTCCTCACCGCGGTGAGAGATGTCGAGGAAGGCGCCGCCGTGAGGGGAACCACGTCCTGCTTTGACCTCCTCATTGATGGCCTTGGCCACAACGTCTCGGGTCAGGAGTTCCGGTGGTCGGCGAACGGTTGCCAACTTGCCGCTGACGACTTCTTCGACCCACTGGTCGGCTTCTTCGATGGTATCGGCATGGTCGCCGGCAAACATTTCTGGCACGTAGTCAAACATGAATCGGCTGCCTTCGCTGTTGGTCAAGCGTCCACCTTCGCCACGAACACCCTCGGTGACGAGGATGCCACGAACGGACGGTGGCCACACCATGCCGGTGGGGTGGAACTGAACGAACTCCATGTCGCGAAGTTCTGCGCCGGCCCACAAGGCGAGGGCGTGCCCGTCACCGGTGTACTCCCACGAGCCGGAACAAACTGACCAGCAGCGCGTGATGCCGCCCGTGGCGAGGACCACGGATTTGGCCGAGAAGGCGTGGAATTCACCGTCAACGCGGGTGTAGGCAACACAACCGGTGACCCGGTCGCCTTCCTTCAAGAGGCTTCGAACCGTGTATTCCATGAAGATATCAATGCCTTCGTGAATCCCGCGCTCTTGCAACGTGCGGATGATCTCGAGCCCGGTTGCGTCGCCGACGTGGGCGAGTCGAGGGAAGGTGTGGCCGCCGAAGTTTCGCTGGTTGATGAGGTTCTTTGGCGTGCGGTCAAACACGGCGCCCCACTGTTCGAGCTCCCGAACACGGTCGGGGGCTTCCTTGGCGTGGAATTCGGCCATTCGCCAGTTGGCGAGCCACTTGCTGCCTTTCATCGTGTCGTGGAAGTGAACCTTCCACCCGTCTCGGGGGTCGGCGTTTTGGAGGGCTGCTGCGCAACCACCTTCGGCCATGACCGTGTGGGCTTTGCCGAGCAGGGATTTGGTGATGATGGCGGTCTTGGCACCGCTGCGGGCTGCTTCAATGGCGGCACGGAGTCCGGCACCGCCAGCTCCGATGACGATGACATCGTATTCGTGTTTGGTTGTGTTTTCGCTCATCATCTCACCTCACACAACAAAGAGCACCATGTCGCTCAAACGGCCTTCGGCCACGGCCAGCACCCACAGGTCGCCAAGGAAGACGAAAATCAACGACGTCCAGAACCAGAACCCGTGGGAGCGGTTCAGCACGCTGATTTTGCCAAAGAGAACGCCGCGAACTCGGCTGATGCCGGTTGTCCAACGGTCGAGCATGCCACCGGCCAAGTGGCGCAGGGCGTGGCAGGAGGTGACGTACATCGTGAGCAGGAAGGCTTCAATGCCCATGACGAAGGTGCCGATCGACACGCCGTAGCCGTCGTGGGTGGCGGAGTGGAAGTGCATCGTGTGGGTGACATCCCACCACTTGATGACCAAGATGATCATGGCGGCGTAGAGGAAATAGCGGTGAAGGTTGTTGAAGATGAACAATCGCTTTTCGCCTTTGTAGCCAATGGCCTTGTTGATATCGGGCTCGTCAACCCAGCATGCCGTTGGGCTGGCGAAGAAGGTGCGGTAGTAGACGCGGCGCATGTAGTAGCAGGTGCCTCGGAAGCCAAAGGGAATCCACAACACGAGGATGGCGGCGTTGACCCATTCCGGGTGGTTCCACTCGTTGAGGCCGAAGAGGCTCCATTCGAGGACGTTGGGCGAGAAGATGGGCGACATGACCGTGCTGCCGTGGAGGGCGTAGGAGATGTCGGCGTCGTAGAGGAAGAGGCGCCAAAAGGTGTAGACCAGTGCAGCAGTGAGCCCGATGCCCATGGCCATTGGTTGGCTCCACCAATTGTCGATTCGGTTGGTGCGCCCGAGCCCGTTCAGGACCGGGAGTTTGATGCCTTCACCCATTCACATTCCCCCTGTTCCCTACGGGAACATGCAGTTCCAGTGGCGCAGGGTCTTTGAGGTTCACCATTGAGCCGCAGGCCGATTTTGGTAGAATTTCAGGCCAATTCCGACCAATTGACTTCCGCCTCGACCATTTCAATCTCGTCGACGTCCATCTGGGCGAGTTGGAGCTTACCCGATAGTTCGTCGTTCACGGCGTGCCAGTAGGAATAGGCTTCAATGACCCAGATACCTGATTCACGGGTGCCGTTTCCGGAACCCTTGACACCGCCGAACGGCAGGTGAGCCTCAGCGCCCGTGGTGGAATTGTTGATACCCGTCATGCCGGCCTTGATACCGGTTTTGTAGCGGTAGGCTTCCAAGCGGTCGTTGGTGTAAATGGCCGACGACAGGCCGTAGGGGCTGGCGTTGGCAAGATGGAGGGCGTGGTCGAAATCCTTCGCTTTCACCACGGTGACGACGGGGCCGAAAATCTCCTCGTGGAAGCATTCCATGTCTTCCGTCACATCAACGAAGACATGGGGCCACATGAACACGCCTTCACTGGCATCGCCGAGGAAGTTCTCCGGGGCGTTGTCGGCCGTGATGGTTCCGTTGCCCCAAATCTGGGTCGCACCGCTGGCCTTGGCCATTTCAATGCCGGCGAGGAAATCCTTGCCGTACTTTTCGGACAGCATAGGGCCGTAAAGCACGTCCTTATGCACCAGCGAGTTGCCGATGCGGGTCGACTTGACTTTGGCCATGAACTTCTCCATGAATTCGTCGTAAATGGACTCGTGGACGATGAGGTTGCCCAGGCTGGTGCAGCGCTGACCGGCGGTACCGAAGGCACCCCAGTAGGCGCCTTCAACGGCGTTGTTGAGGTCGGCAGAAGGCATCACCACAAGCGGGTTTTTGCCACCCAATTCGAGGGAGCAGGAGACGAGGTTGCGTCCACAGACTTCGCCGATCATCTTGCCCACGCCGGTGGAGCCCGTGAAGGAGATCTTGTTGACCAGCCCTTCATCAACAGCGTCGACGAGGTATTGACCGGCCCCGCTGCCTTTGCCGTGAACGAGGTTGATGACCCCGTCTGGCAGACCTGCTTCGTGCATGATACGAGCCAGTGCAAACGAGAGCAAAGGGGCGTCCTGAGGCGACTTCCAAACGCAGGTGTTGCCGCACATGATGGCGGGGATCATCTTCCAAAAGGGCACGGCGGACGGGAAGTTGCAGGCGTTGATGATGCCGCAAACGCCGAGCGGGCGGCGGTAGGTGAACAGCTCTTTGTCAGGGAGTTCAGAATTGACGGTCTGGCCGTAGAGGCGTCGGCCTTCGGACTGGAAGAAAAGACAGGTGTCGATGGCTTCCTGGATTTCGCCGCCTGATTCCTTGAGGGTCTTGCCGATCTCACGGGTTTCAAGCGCGACCAGGGCGTCCTTGTGTTCCATCAGGAGCCGGCCCATGTTCCCGATGATTTGGCCACGTGTGGGCGCCGGGGTGGCGGCCCATGCGGGGAATGCAGCGTGTGCAGCGTGGAGGGCTTCACGAACATCGTCTCGGGTGGAGAGCGGGAATTCGCCGAGGCAGTCGGCCAAATGGGCGGGGTTGGTTGACTGGAAGGTCGAGCCATCGCTGGCAGAGGCGAGTTGCCCGTTGATGATGTTGTAGCCGCGAACAGCGGGTTTGCCCGTTGGGTTCTTGATTTCCATGTATTCCAAGCCGGTTTCCAAAACATGAGTCATGGTTTTGCGAATCCAAACCGTCTCTTGAATGTGATGGAGGCGGTCCTTGACCTCGGTTATGCCGTTCAAAAACATGGGGCCTTGGGTTTATAGCGGCCCTGCTGTAGACTTCTTTGCGGGCAGGTCAAAGGCCCGGTTGAATTTCATTATATACCGTAAAATGTTCATTGATTTTGAGAGGGGACACCATGGCAGACAAAGACGACACCATCGAACTTCGCGTATCAAAAGCCATTCCTTCCGACGTCGGTTTTGGCCGAGCTCGAATCTCATCCGAAATGGGCTTGGACCTCAAACCAGGCGATTTTGTTGAAATCAGCGGCGAGGAACGCTCAACTGCAGCCATTTACTGGCGCAGTCGCCCCGAGGACGCCAAAATGGACATCATCCGCGTGGACGGTATCATCCGCAAAAACGCTGGTGTCAGCCTCGGCGACCGAGTCACCGTCCGAAAGGTCAAGGCCGAGGAATGCAAGAAACTGACCATCTCACCGGTCATGGCCAACAAGCAGAAAGTCAAGTTTGGCCCGGGCATTGAAGGCTTTGCTAAGCGAGGCCTCGCCAAGCGCCCCGTGGTCGCTGGCGACCGAATTTTCATTCCCGGCATGACCCTCTTTGCTGAGGCCTTGCCCTTCGCTGTCGTGCAAACCGTGCCCAAGGGCATCGTGGTGGTCACCACCGATACCGAGATTGTCATCAAAGACGAAGCCGTGGCTGAGGAAGATGTTGGTCAATCCGAAGGCATCACCTACGAGGATGTCGGTGGAATAGGTCAGCAGCTTCAGAAGGTCCGTGAGATGATTGAGTTGCCACTCAAGCATCCAGAATTGTTCCGAAGGCTCGGCATCGACCCGCCAAAGGGTGTTCTTCTCCACGGTCCTCCGGGAACGGGGAAGACCATGATTGCGAAAGCGGTCGCGACCGAGGTCAACGCCCACTTCAAGAGCATCAACGGTCCTGAAATCATCTCGAAGTACTACGGTGAATCCGAAAAGCAACTCCGAGAAATTTTTGACGAAGCGGCCGATAATGCTCCCGCTATCGTCTTCATCGACGAAATTGACTCTATTTGTCCCAAGCGTGAAGACGTCACGGGTGAAGTGGAACGCCGTGTGGTCGCCCAAATGCTGACCCTAATGGACGGTATGCAAGGCCGCGACAACGTCGTGGTCATCGGCGCAACCAACCGCCGGGACGCCCTTGACCCCGCTCTTCGTCGTCCCGGTCGTTTTGACCGTGAAATTGAAATCGGCGTCCCTGACCGTGAAGGTCGCAGCGAAATCATGGACGTTCACACCCGACAAATGCCGATTTCAGACGATTTCGACATTTCATGGGTGCTCGACAACACCTACGGTTTCGTCGGTGCAGACCTCGCCGCCCTTGTCCGTGAGGCCGCTATGCGTGCCTTGCGCCGATACCTCCCGGAAATTGACCTCGATGAAGAGACACTTCCGCCCGAGGTGTTGGAAAAGATGGAAGTCTGCATGGATGATTTCAAGGAAGCCATCCGAGACATTGAGCCCTCAGCACTACGTGAAATCTACGTCGAGGTGCCCGAGGTGGGCTGGTCCGAGGTCGGTGGGCTTCAGGAAGTGAAGGACCGCCTCAAGGAATCGGTTGAATGGCCGTTGACCAAGCCCGAGCTGTTTGAGCACTTTGGCATCAAGCCCCCACGAGGCATCGTGTTGTTCGGTGCCCCCGGTACTGGAAAGACGCTGCTGGCCAAGGCCATCGCCAACGAAGCACAAGCCAATTTCATCAGCATCAAAGGGCCCGAACTCATCTCCAAGTGGGTTGGAGAATCCGAGCGAGCCATTCGTGAAATTTTCAAGAAAGCCAAACAATCAGCACCCTCCATCATCTTCCTTGATGAGTTCGAATCCATCGCCTCCATGAGGAGCGGAGGAAGTGCTTCTGAGGGCAGCGATGTGGGCAACCGTGTCGTGAACCAGTTGCTCGCCAGCATGGACGGCGTTGAATCCCTTGACGGCGTCATCATCGTGGCAGCGACGAACCGTCCTGAGATGATTGACCCGGCCTTGTTACGCAGCGGTCGCTTTGAGCGGGTTCTCCACGTTCCACCGCCCGATGCAGGCGCACGAGAATCGATTTTCAACATCCACAGCGAAGGCATGCCGCTCAGCAAATTTTCCTTCAAGGACATCTTGACGGGCATGGACGGCTTTACCGGTGCTGACATCGAGGCCGTTTGCCGAGAAGCAGCACTCATCTGCATGCGTGCCGGAAAGAAGAAGGTCACCAAGGCCCACTTCCAAGAAGCGATTTCACGGGTCCGCCCGACGGTCACACCGGACATGCTGGAATACTATCAGAAGATGGAGACACGCCTGACCTCGGGATTGACCAACATCAAGCGAAACCGAGACTTCAGCCGCGGCATGGAAACGATGTGAGGCTGGCCGAGCCACCGACGCATTGATGAGATTCCAGCCTCCCACTGCGAGCGAGGAGCCGAGGTATCATGGCGATTTTTGGTCGGGAAATCCTCGGAAACACCGTGGTGGACCGAACCGGCGCAACCATGGGGGTCCTGACCGACATGCACGTTGACCTCAACACCGGCCTGGTCAGTGAGTTTTTGGTTCAGGTTGAAGCGGATATTGACCCCACCGTTCTTCCCTTTGATCACGTGGGTAGAATCGTCAAAATTCCGAGCACGGCTGTCGCACGTATTGCTGAAAAAATCCATTTGAACACGTGATTCTGCGTGATGTGTGGATGAGCATTTTCTCCACCGGGGTGGACAACCTTCTAAAGTCATCATGCGCCGTGGAAAACTGGGAATCCTGTCCCAGTGATTCGTATGCTAGGCCTCCCTGCCAATTTCAACGCTCGAAGGTTGGCCCTTCAAGCGTCGTTTTGGGCGGTCATGCTCATTCTTTTGATGACGATTTTGTTGAATTTCATCAACCTGAGCGCCACGAATCAACTCTCTGCATACGACGATGACTGGAACGACATGTCAGCCTTCAGAGAGGACATCAAGGACATGGGCATCGAAACGCGCTCGCTCGTGAGCAGCCCGCTGCTGCTCGCCGATATTGAGGACCCTCGTAACACCACCTATGTGCTCGCAGGTGTTGAGCGTGACACCCTTTCCCTGCCTCAGTTCGACGATGATGGCTTCATCACCATCGCTTCGGGCGCGGGCTACTCGCCTTCGGAAATCAACGCCATCGTGGAATTCGTTGAGGCCGGTGGCACTGCGATGATCTTCGAAGACTACGGCTACGCCAACACCATCGCCGAGGCCTTTGGCATTCGCTACACGGGCGAGCAGGTGTTTGACACCACCTACGCCACCGAACTTGATTTCAACTATGTCTGGATGTGTGTTCAAAGCAACCCTTGCGGCATGAACGGCACCCAACTCGACCCGACGACCCTCTCCACCCACGAACGCTGGGCCACAGCGGGGGGCCCTGGTGAGCACCCCTGTTCCAAACTCGACGAACAAAATTTCGCAACCGGTGAGGCGCCGTTGTGTGAACAACACATGATCAACGGCCGTGTTGACTACAACGGCACCTACCAACTCCTGCTCAACAACATCACCGGACTTGAGGTCATTCCCGGCGTTCGCGGTCCGCTCTCCGAAGTCGCCGTGCGAGCGCTGACCAGCAACGAAGCCACGGTTGACGTAAACGGCGATGGCGAGATTTGGGTGGGCAACGAAATCACACCAGAAACCCCCGACCGTTGGGGCCAGTTTAACCTCAGCATCGAGGCCTGCGCCCGAGCCAGTTGTTCTCCCACCGACGGCGGCCGAGTCGTGTTCGTCGCCGACGGCTCGGCCCTCATCAACGCCATGTACGATTACGAAGGCTTCAACGAGGGCAAATACGGCCCGACCGACACCCTGATGCCGGCCAATGACAATCGCAAGTGGGCGCTTGATTTCATCGCTGAAGCCTTGATGAGCGAGCGTGTGGATGAGGTGGGCGAGCCTGCCGAGAACGCCATGGTGATTTTCGACGAATCCCGCCACCCACAGAGTGCACTCGCAGCTGATTCCTACAACACCGTCTACTTCCTCTTGGTCTACTTCACGGGTGAAGGTTTGGCCATGCTTTTGTTGTTCCTCATCCTGTTCATCACCTTTGAAGCGGTGCTCATCAAGAAGCGAGACCCCGAGCCGTGGCGGCACGTCTTCAGCATCATCTACTACGGCTTTGGTGATGCCAATCGCTACGCCTACTACTCCAAAGTGGAAAAGATTCGACAGGTCTTCCTGTCCAAGGTGCGCAACCAGAACGGGCTGAACCGTGAGGAATTCCAGGCGATGAAGGCCAACGAACTCGTGTCGATGATCAACGACCCGGTGTTGGCAAAATTCGCCGTTGAATCCAGCAATAAGTACACCCTTGAGCAAACGGTGGCGCTGGTTAAACGAATCAAGGCGTGGGGGCGCCAGTGAGGTGAGAAGATGTGGACACGTAAAGCAGCCTTCACCTTCACCGGCGGGATTGCGTTGGTGCTCATCGGAATGATGATTTCCAATCAGCAGATGATGATCCTCGGGTTGAGCCTCATCGCGTTCATCGTGGTGAACTCTTGGATTTCGGGCCACGGCGATGTGGAAGTGCAGCGCACCCTGTCCGCTGATAACCTGTACAAGGGTGACGACCTGTACGTTGAACTCCTGGTGACCAATCGGAGCAACCGAAAGACGCAGATGCTTGACATCTACGATAACATCCCTCACGAGATGAAGTTGCGCAGTGGCCTCAACCAGATGCAACTCAACCTCAAACCCGGGGAGAGCGCCCGCATACGCTACGTCCTCCGATGCCCACTTCGTGGGCACTATTCCATCGGACCTGTGTCGCTGCGGGCCCGCAACACGTTCAACCTCGGGGTGGAGGAAATGTACGTTGACCACCACAGCGACATCGTCATTTTCCCCCAAATCAAGGACATCGAGGAAGCGTTTTTGCGAAGCCGCACGCCCAAGATGTACACCGGAGCCACAACCCTGCGAACGCCAGGTCAAGGTTCTGAATTCTATTCACTGAGGGAATATGTGCCCGGCGACCCGTTCAAGAACATCAACTGGAAAGCGTTTGCACGCACCGGTGACCTGATGGTGAACGAAAAGTGCCGGGACGCCGTCACGGACCTCTACCTCATCCTCGACAGTCGTGACTTGGCTCGTATCGGTACGGTTCTCAAGAACCCGCTTGAAATGGGCACCGTCTCCGCCGCCAGCCTTGCAGCCTTCTTCCTGAAGCGACGCGACTCGGTGGCTCTGGCCATTTACGACGAGAAACTCTCCTACTTACCCCCCGACACCGGGGACAAGCAGTATTTCAAAATCCTCAGTGCGCTTGCCGGTGTGCGTCCACAAGGTGCGATGCCTTTGCAGGCGGTTACCAATTCACTGAGCGGACGATTTAGCCGAGGAAGCCCGGTGTTCATCATCTCGTCCTGTGAGGGTGATGGTACGGTGCCCGCTGCGGTCAGGGATTTGGTTGGCCGAGGCCACGAAGTGACCGTCCTCTCGCCTTCCAGCGTGGATTTCGAACGCCTCGTCAGCCGTATTCCCCGGATGTCGTACGAGGTTTTGAAACTCGAGCGACAGAACCGTCTAACCACGCTTGCGGGGTCGGGCGCACAGGTGATTGACTGGATGCCTGACATGGATTTGTCCCAGGCACTGATGCAGGTGAGGGGGTACTGAGATGGCAGGCGAAGTCGGTCTTCAGTCGGACGTCTACCTTGACGGTGCTGCCAAGCCACGTACCCTTCATCTGAAGAATCTGCGACGCCAATGGCAGATTCTTGCCCTGCAAGTGATCGCCACGGTGGCCCTCATCGGCATGTACCTCGAAGTGGTCTCCACCTACGTTGTTGGTTCCATCGACCACACCATCCTCTTCGATTCCATTGAATTGTTGATTTCTGACCAACTTCCCCTCGGTGACTGGCTCACCGGCGAGGGTCGTAGCGGCATGGGCCGATTCTTCGTCCCGTTGGTCCTCGGCCTCGCTCTCGGTGGCACGATGGCGCTCATCGCTTTCCAGTCGCCCAAGGTTCAGCAACGCATCAAACTCGGTTTCATCATCGGCCTCATCGTGTTGCTGGTCGGCCGCTTGGTGCTCTCTTGGTTCGCTGGCATGCTGTTTTCATTTGACCTGCGTTTGCCGAACAGCGCCGAACTTGAAACACTTCAGTGGCCGCTGTTGATGATCATGTCCCTGATGATTCTCTTCATCTATCTCCTTCCCGTCATCATGGGTACTCGGGGCATTTGGGGCTTGTCTCGCCGCTCCATTGCATGGGCCATCGGTTTCACACTGCTATTCCTCGGTATTCACGCCATCCTGACCTTCCCGCTCATCAAATCTCAGCTGGGCGCCTACGGTGGCGCACTGACCACACTCGAGAGCCAAACTTCGGACCCCACCATCGGGTTGTTCGGACTTAAGTTGGTCACGCAGGAGCAATTCAATTTGATTCTCATCGCCGTGCTCATCATGGTCTTCCAAGAAGCGAGTTACGGTGTCATCCGTAACCTGGAATACGCTTTCCGCCTGCCAGAATCCTGCAAGCGCGACCCCGAGTATGTTCGCCAAATGGACAACGTGCTCAACACCCACCTGCGCCACACCTTCCTCTTCTTGGGCCTGACCGCCGTTGCCACGATGGTGGCTCTCGGCTTCCACAAGGTGTTGCTGACCATCGTATCGGATACAACCGGAAGTCAATGGGCGGGTCAAGTCTCTGAATCCATTGAGTTGACCCTGACCTACGGTCTTGTCATCTCCGCCCTGCTCTTCTTGAGCATCATGGCTGTTCTCCGCTTCTTCATCCCATGGCAGCGTGTTATCGGGTTCATCCAATCTCGCACCAACCGCCTCCCGCCCGAGCCGGAGTCAAAGGACTTCACCCAATTATGAGGATCTGCTACGCTGGAGCAAGCGTCCAGCCATTTCAACGACAGCCAGCAGCGCAAGCGGGTAGGCAATGTAGGCTACAAGAGGACCCAACACATCATGGCCGACCGCTTCGCGAACGCTGGAATGTGAGTACACAAAGGCCAACACCGCCGCCAGCAGAAACAAGCGTTCCATCCACAGTGGGTAGGGCTTTCCGAGCGCTTCTTCACGCCCCATGAGTGTGGTCGCTTCTCCCGACATGTCGATCGTCAAAAGTCAAGGTCGGAGAGTCTGGATTCCAAATCGGCCAACGCCGTGTCCTTTGCCGGTGTGGCGACGGGGTCGTGGGCGGTTCGGTGGCTCCGCTCAGCGTCGAGGCGAGCAAGTTCAGCCTCTAACTGGGCGCGTTCATCGTCCAACTCAGCGGATGGTGTCACCGAAGGGGTCGTGGCGAGTTCCTCCATGACCGCCTCATCATCGGCGGGCGGTGGGAGCGGTGACCATCCCTCATCGTCCACAGCATCGTTTGTGGCCTCCACAACCGAGACTTCCTCTGCATGGACCAAGTGCGGTTCAAGGTCGTTGAGCATGGCTTCATTCACCGGTATCCGGTGCTCGGCCGGGATGGACTCGCGCTCAAACGGCAGCAAGCCATCGCGCTGGAAATCCCACATCATACCACGGGGGCGACCGTCGGTCAATCCCGAAGCGTCAAGTTGGGTGATGAGTTCTTCGAGCACCCGAGCCGTTTCTTCCAAGCCGATGGCCTCGCCTGCATCGCGCTGGTCGGCCTCAAGGTAGATGTCATCAAGGGCCACCTGGATGAGTTTTCTCGTGCCTTGGGCAAGGCTTGGGAGTGCTTCGGGTCGCTGGCAATTGGCGAGCAGGGCGTGCACCTCGTGGGAGGGGGCGCCAAGCCGTTCCACCTGCTCGAGAACGTTGCGAATTCGTCGTAGCATCGTGATGGAACGGTCGAAATCTTCCAGCAAGTGCTCCAAATCAACCACCACGTGGTTGACGGTTTCACCCAATTGTTGCTCGAGGCGTTGCTGTACCGACCAGCGAGCCAGGCCTCGAACAGCACCCGCTGTTTGTGGCACTTGACGCTCAAGGAGTGTCATCACCTCTGAGGACAAAAGGTGTCGAGGGGTCGCTGCGACGTGGTCAACCGTGCCTTGAATGACCTGGAGCGCACGTTCAACGGCTCGGTCGAGCATGGTGACCGAATACCCGAGGCCTCGTGCGTGCTCAAGGCGTTCCAAAACAGGGCCAAGGCCTTGGAAGGTGTTGTTATCGTCCAGCAAGGCTTGTGCGAGCGGTTCTTCTGCAAGCCGTGCCCGCAGGCGTTCGGCTTCTTGGATGTCGGCGAGGGCTTCTTCGTGCGCTTCAGCCAGTGAGGTGGCTTTGTCCACGAGGGAGGCGAGTTCGGCTTCTGCGTGGCCGCGGCGTGCACCCAAATCACCCAGTTCTCGGAGCACTTGCCGGCGTTCGTCCATGAGTTCTCGGAGTTCTGCTTGAATGTTTGAGCGGCGAGATTCTTCTTCTGCTCGCCGAACACGGTCGTCCTCAGTTCGTTGGCGAGCGTGCTTTTCTTCGGTTCGAATGGCCTCGAGTTCAAGGTTGCTCACATGCACTTGCTCCTGTGCGGTAAGGAGGTCCGATTGGACCCGTGCATGGCGCTCTCGGCTGGTGTTGACCTGCTCGCTCAGGACCCGCAGCCGGCGTTCCTCATCCTCGCTTTGTTTTCGAATCGTGTTGAGGCGTTCACTGCCCTCTGCAAGACTGGCTTGCATTTCTGCCTCTTTGAGCGACAGACTCTCAATGGCTTCTTTCAACTCAGCACTGCTCTCTGCATCACCAATCGCCTTGGCGAGTTCAGCCGCACGTTCGCTGACTTGATGTTCCAGTTCGTTGACTCGACGAACCAACCGCTCGGCGCGTGATTCCGCCTCCTCGGATTGTCCTCGTGCTTGTGCGAGGTCAACCTGCATGGTGTTGAGTTGTGCATGCGCTTCTTCCAAGGCCGTGCTGTTTTCTTGTCGAGATTCCGTCGCTTCTCTGGCGACGATTTGTGCGGCGTCCTTCTTCTTCTCGAGCGCCTTCAACTGGCCTTCCAAGACCGCTTTGCCTCGGTTGAGCTCGTCGATGGTCTGTTCGGCTTTCTCCAGTTTTCGTCGGAGACCCGCATCCACCGCCGATACCGCTTCATCCCGCATGACGGGCAGTGGCTCTGCGACATCAGCACCATCGGATTTGAACGCCATCTTCGCACGTTGCTTCTGCAGGGACTCAAGCCCGGCATGGAATCCCAGCATGTCGTCAAGGAGGCTCTTGAGAGAGGCTTGCCGTGCTTCAGAACGGGTTCGAACGGTGGCGAGTGATTCAATGAACCCGGACAGCGTGAACGTATCCACGGTTCCGGAGGACGAGGAGACGATGGTCCCCGACGGGAAACGAATGAGTTGGACTTTTCTTTTGGACTCGGTCAGTGCCATCATCGCTTCTTCCTGACCGTCAAAGGCGGGCGCCCACAAAGCAACGGGTACACCTCTCGAAAGCACCAACGACACGGCTTTGCTGGAAGAGCCGGACTGAATGTGCCCGGTCACTTCCTCTTCCACACCGGCTTTCAGCATGGAAATGATCGCATCGGGGCCACCTCGTCCGTCTCGCAGTGCGAACCCTTCGGGCATCTTTGAGCCATGAGCGCCCGCCGCTACGACGTCCCCGTCCAAAGCGATGGAAGCCGAGGAGAGAAGACGAGCATGGTTGGCGTCTTTTTCAGTCCAGACCGCCAGTGAAATTTCGCCGCTCTGAGCCAAGAGCAACGCCCCGTTCTCTGTGTGCAACGTCCAGTGGCTTTGCCCTTTCATGCCCCATTGACTGTGAAGTTTCTGCCCACCCATGGACGCCATCATCTCATGTAGTTCGCTGGCCAGGCGCTCTTCTTCACCCAATCCGGGAAGATCGCCAACGTGGTCGATGAGCATCCCGCTGTCGATGGCCATCGCTCCACGAACCGTAGCGTTGGCTTCGAGGGTGCGAATGACGGTTGAGAGGTCACGAGAAAGTAGACGCTCCACGGCATTGCTTGAGGACTTCAGGCCTTGCCGGTCGGCTTGGTGGACAAAGGCTTCAGGGACGAGTTCTGCAAGGCTTCCAAGTTCTGCGATGGTGTAGGACGAGCCGAGGAGCCGGGACTTCTGCTCCGTTTCGAGTTGTTCAAGTCGTTGTTTGGCTTCCACGCCACCCAGCAAAGTGTTTTTCTCTTCGGCATCGGCCAAATAACCGACCACCCGTCCGCCACGGACGAGTCGATGACCTACCGGCGTTTTCCTGCGGCCGAGGTAGGTGGAAATGGCGCCGTGAGCAAAGGGTTGCAACACCCCTTCCTCAAGGGAGATGGTTTGATTGACGGGTCTTCCTGCTGGTAGTTCAAACATCTTTGTTCACCTACATTTCTTGGGTTGTTGCCAGTTGAGGGCGGAGGTGGTCAACGGAGTGCCTCCACCTCGCGATGTTGCCGTTCGAACCGTTCAACATCACGATTCTGTACGGCGTTATTACATCGATGAGGACTTGGTCATCGCCTTCGACCCAGAGTTCATGCAAGTCACCTTGGTCGTGATGCTGAACCGCATCCAAGGCAGCGACAGCCAACTCCACCGCTCGCTCAACGGGCGGGAGTTGACCTTCAGGGCCGACACTGGAAAGCAGTTTTCCGCGGTCGTCCATCATCATTGCTTGCTCAACGCCGTCAATCTTGAGAAACTCCCCTAGAAGACGTTGCAACATGCCTGCTCAACCTGATTGACAGCGCTGTAGCCTTCAAGAAGTTTTGCGCTCAAGCGAGCAAATATGGCGGTTTGGACACCTTTCGCTTTTTTCCAACTGGAAAATAAGTTTCCAGAGGGTCACTGAATGAACCTTGAATCGTTTTCAGTCCGCTGAAATGAAGTGAATCCTGGCCTTTCTCAAGCAAAGTCGAGGCCAAAAAGAAGATGAAATATTTCAATTGGATATTTAATTTTTCAATTAAGAAATTCAAGTCGCAAACCCCGAAAAAGACGGCCGCTCAGTTGCCGTTGATTTGAAACCATACGCGCGTTGAGCCCCCACCATGGCAGGCGCATCCTCGGAGGGGTTGTTCACCGTTCCCTCGTGTGACGCTTGCGACAAACCCGCTGTGGTCGAACAGGCTTATTCCGGACGTATCCTCTGTGGAAAACACCTTGCAAAGTCGGTTCGCAAAAAGATCAGCAAGGAGTTACGTCAGCAATTACCGCTCAAAAAAGGCGAACACACCACGGTCTTGGTCGCTGTCTCCGGTGGCAAGGACTCGGCTGTTCTTCTCGATGCGTTGGTCGACCTCATCGGCAAGCGACAAGATGTCACCATCGTGGCTGGAACCGTTGACGAAGGTATCGAGGGTTATCGGCCCCCGTCCATTGAATGCGCTGCCTCGTTGTGCGAACGTTTGGGCGTGGAGCATCACGTCGTCTCTTACCCAGAACTCTCCTTTATCGAAATGGACGAGGTGGTTCAGCGCTTACCCATGGTGATTGAGAAGGACAACGATGCCCCACGCATGGCATGCTCGTACTGCGGGGTGTTCCGACGCCAAGGCATCAACCACTTGGCGGAGCGCCTCGGTGCGGACGTCATCGCCCTTGGACACAATCTCGACGACATGGCGCAAACGGTGTTGATGAACATGGCCAACGCCGACATTGAACGCACGCTGCGCTTGGCTCCCCATACGGCCACACCCGTTGACGGTCTTTCGCCTCGTATCGTGCCGTTGCGTTGGGTGCCCGAGCAGGAAGTCCACCTCTACGCACTGCACCGAAATTTGCCGCTCCATCATGAAGAATGCCCGAATGCTCGTGGAGCGTTGCGGTGGCGCCATCGGGAAATGGTGGCTCAAATGGAAGCCGATGTTCCTGGAACACGCCACGGTCTTGTTCGTATGGCTGACCAAATCAAGGGCCTTCGTGACCAAGTGGTCGCGCTTGGTGGTCAAGGCCAGCGACCGGCGCCGCCTACACCGTGCCCACGTTGCGGAAGCCCAAGCTCGGGGGCGCAGTGCAAAGCCTGTGACATGCGTGATCTGCTCGGTGTTGAGCAGGATTAGATCACGTTGTTGACCAGTTCGTCAAGGTCCTGGGGACGTCCACAATAATGGCACCTCAATTCAAGGGGCACCCTTGCCACAATTTTCAGGCGGTGTGCGAGGGGTTCCCGTGGGTTGGTCGTGATGCAGTTTGAGAATGTGCATCGTACGACGTTCACGATTTCATCACCGAGTTCAATGGTCAATTTTTCAGCGACGCTGTAGGCTCGAATGATGGCTACGTGGGCATCGGGAGCGACCAGCGCAAGGCGATTCAACTCGTCTTGGGTCAATTCACGGTCTTCCACTTTGATGATGTCCTTGGTGCCCATTTTCTTGGAGGGTACGTTCATGACCATCGAAACAGGTACCGATGAACGCTTGTTGATGCCCAGCATCTCCAGGACACGCATGCCGTGGCCTGCGGGAATGTGGTCAATGACGGTCCCGTTTCGAATGGCCGTGACTCTTCGCATGTTGTGCTCTTGCGACATCAAGCACCACCTCCGATATCTGCAGGAACCTCAACATCCAGCAGACGGCAAAGCAACGCCATGCGAGCAACAACGCCGTTGAAGGCTTGCTCAAAATAACGAGCGTGGCGAGTTTGGTCAACCGAGGGGTGAATTTCGTCCACACGGGGCAGTGGGTGCATGATGATCATGTCCTCTTTGGCTCCGTCAAGATTTGAGGCGTGCAACTTGTAGGCGCCGGCGACTTTGGCATATTCGTCTTCGTCGGCAAAGCGTTCCTTTTGAATTCGGGTCATGTAGACGACGTCGGCGGTTTCAATTGAGCCAAGCAGGTCTTCAGTTTCGGTGACCTTCGCTCCGTGAGCGTTGAGGTCGGCAACGATTTCGGGAGGCATCTTCAACAGACTGGGGCTGGCCAAGATGAGTTCACATCCAAAGCGGGTGAGTGCATGGCTGAGCGAGTGAACGGTACGGCCGTAGCGAAGGTCGCCCGCAAGGATGACTTTCAGGCCGTCCAGTCGGCCGTGGGCTTGCTGAATGGTGAAGAGGTCGAGCATGGTTTGCGTGGGGTGGTGTCCTGCTCCATCGCCTCCGTTAAGGATGGGCACCCTTGCAGCATCTTGGGCGTATTGCGCCGCTCCTTGGCGAGGGTGTCGCATGGCGATGATATCGGTGTAGCCGTCCACCATTTGGATGGTGTCAAACAATGTCTCGCCTTTGACCACGGAGGAGGTCTTGACGTCGCCGAGGTTGACCACGTCGCCACCGAGTCGTTTCATGGCGGTTTCAAACGACATCCGAGTTCGTGTGCTCGGTTCAAAGAAGAGGTTTCCCAAAATTTTCCCTTGGAGGAGCGGAAGGTATGTCCTGCCTTCAGCGACGGGGAGCAGTCGTTGGGCATCGTCCAAGATACTCAGTATTTCTTCGTTGGATAAATCATCCATGGTGATGAGTCCCGGCATGGTGTTCCCTCGTAAGCCTTCACACCCCGATAACACCCTTGAACATTGCCGCTGAATTGGTTCGTTCTGACAGGACGCTCTGGTCCAAATCATCGGAGTGATTATGGGGAACAGCGGCGAGGCCCTGCCATGGTCACTTGGGCGGATGCTGACGCCGCCGTTGAAGCCGAGCGTGCCCAACGGGTGAAGCGGGTTGAAAACGCCACCTTGCTCACGGCCCTTTCCCTCTTGGTCTGCGCTCTTTGGCTCGCATGGCCCTCCATCAAGGGGTTGATGGGAGGTGACGGCGTGGTCCTCACCAGTTTTGGGCCACCCCTGGTGCTTCTGATTTGGGGCATCTTCGTTCAGGATTTGACCCTTGACGACGCTGCAGCAAGGTCTCGCGTTGCTTCGGCCACCAGCATTGCGTGGCCGATTCTGCTCTGTTTGGGTGCGTTGGGCCTTGAAGGCAATCGGTACCAAGTGGCTGGCAGCGCCTTGATTTTGTTTGCCGGCCTCATGTGCCGTCACCTTTCCATTCGAACGATGCGTGGAAATTTTGGCGTGCTTCGCTACCGTGCCGTGTTGACCGGTATCGGCTCTGCTTCGGCTGTGGCTTTGACCCTGACCCAAAGCGAAAGCCTTGCGTCTCTTTCGGGAGGAGCCGCCGGCCTTGTTTCCCTCTTTGCCGTGGTCGACACCGTTTACACGTGGACGGTGGGCGACGACCAAAAGGCCGAACGCAAGCACTTCAAGAAGCGACTTGACGGATTGGAAACGCGTCTCTTGGAACTCAAAGCCCAAGGTGCGGCTGTCGCCCAGGCCGCAAGTTTGCTGACCACGGCGAAGGAAGAAGGTCACTTGGATCCGGAGTACGGCATGCGCTTGCTGGACGAGAGCGAGGAGGACATGGAACGTGCCCTTTCTTTGGCCGATGATGTGGAAATCATCCGCAAGGATGCTCTTGAGGCCGTGATCGCAGCAGAGGACATTGCACCCACCGCCAAGCGTCCTCGAAAAGCCTACGATATGGGGGAGCGAGAGGTGAAACTCGGCTCGCTCAGAGAAGGTGAGCAACTCTACCGTCAAGCGAAGAAGCGAGCCACCGACATCATCGCTTGGTGGTCGAAAGCCGAAGCGACCATCCTTGAGGCCACCCGTGCCCTTGACGGAAAACAGGGCGCTGGTGTGGCTCACCTTCGGGATATGTTGGGGGATGCCAAAGCAAAGTTGGCGCAAGAACAGCCCATGGAAGCCTACGAATTTGCCAGCGCCATCCTTCCTCAATTGGAAGCGGATGAAGGTGCGCTTGAAAGGGCAAAAACATCGCTTGTCGAAGCGAGGCGAACCGTTGACCAAAGCGATGGCTTGGATACAGAAGAATTTGAAGAACGCCTGGGGCAAGCCGAGCAGGCCCTTGAAGCCGGAAACGCCAGCCAAGCCATCGGTTTGGCGGACGGCGTTGTTCGCACGGTTGAGCGGGAGCGAGCAGCGATGGACGACGTCCTCCGAGCACTCAAGCAAAAGAAGCAACTCACCAAACGCTACCAGAACCGGGACGACCGAGCGACATGGGACGGCATGCTTCAGGAGGTCATCGATGCTGCTGACCAACGTCTGTGGTCGCACGCAGGCATGTTGCTCGAGCGCATGACGACGGCCCTGGACAACGAAGGTCACGCTGCCGATGAAGCGAGAGAACTCTACGATTTCGTGATTGAGCAGTGGAAGGTCCTCAGAAATCAATGCGAGGCAGCGAGCATCAAGGCCGTGGATGAGGACCGTCGTGCCTGTGAAGAAGCGGTGGCAGAGGCTGAAACTGCGCTCGAAGGTGGGCGCATCGAGGCCGCTTTGGGGGCGCTCGGAGAAGCCGACGCGGCCATGGAGCGCCTGCGTCGAAGGATTTGATCACGTATCGAGCAGGCCGTTCTTCTGGGCGGCTTTGAGGTTGATTCCTGCGGGAAGACCAAGGTCAATCGGCATACCGCCGATGGTGATGGTGATGCCCTGAAGGTGGGTGAAAAGGCCCAGCAGTACATCATCTTGGAGCGATTTGTGAACGTTCTTTTTGGCGTGCTCGGATACATCGCCCCCCAGCATCAAGGACCAGGCGTTGGCTTGCACTGCATGCCGCTTGAGCTCAATGTTATCCATGATGGGCGGGATGGCCACGTTGTGGAGTTTCCATGACCTTTTCCAATCCGCCTCGTTTTCGAGGACCCACTGGATTTTTGTGGGCTCGGAAGGAGGGCGCTGGGTACGACCGAGTTGGGCAAATTGATGCATAACGGCGCGAATATGGGGGTGGCGTGGGTGCTGTTGAGCGAGTTTTTTGATGGCGTTGACCGCTGAGAGATTCCGTCCACTGTCGTGGTTGAGCAGTGCCGCCACCAATTCTCCATGCGCCCATGTCTCGCCCTCCATCGTGGCGAGGGTTCGTTCGAGGTGGTTGAGGGCGCGTTCGCTTTCTCCGTTCATACGCAGCCGAGCAAGTTCGGAAAGGTACATCGCTCGTTGCGCCGGTTGGCGAGGTGGTGTGGTGCGCAAGGCCACCTCGCCTTGCTCGAAGGCTTGCAACATGCGGATGTTGTCCTTTCGAAGCGGGTCGACACTCAGCATAGAGGCGCCTTGTTTACTCAGATGTCGCTGGCCGCTCAGCAGGCTTGCTGCCCAACGAATTCGCACCGCTTCCACATCGTTGTTATCAAGCAGTTCAAGGCGAGGTATCGCTTCTTTGTAGTCGCGTTGAGCAAGGCTTGTGGCGCACAGGACCAGCCGGGGGATTTGGGCGTCTCTGCCGCCCTGAAGGGCAAGGAGGTCAACCGCCAATTCTTCGGCTTCATCCCAGCGGCCAAGGCCACAATAGAGCAGCATTTTCGCTTGCGTATGGCGAATCATGTCCAAGCCTACCAAGGTCGCTTCCCGATTCATCGTGGCGTCGTCAAAGCGTTCAATGGCGGTGTTCCAATCGTCCTTGCCCAACAGTTCGCTGGTTGAGCGTTGTTTGAGGTAAATCATGTCGCTCATGCCTCGAAGCCGGGTGCGGTCTTCGTCCATGGAAGAATCAAAGATGATTTCACTGAGCTCTGTGGAGCGTCGCCACGACACCGTCCAAACCACCAAAAACGCCACTTGACCGCCCGATGCCAGCATCCACGTCAATTGTTCGAGCATGTCCTTTTCCAACACGGCACAGACGCTTCCTTCCCATGCTCCACAGGCCTCGCCTTGCGGGAGGAACGTGGAATCCCAAAAGGTCACCATGGCAAGGGCCAGAAGCAGCATGGACTGGCCGGCAAATCCCGTGAAGCAAAAGTTCAGCACATTGGCTTGTTGAATGGGTTCAGCACGCAATAAGCGGCTGTCTGCGAGGCGAATACCTCCCCATCCGGAAACGTCTTGAATATCGAGGAAGAGAATCCGAGCAACTTCGTAAACGAACAAGAAGCCGATGGCGGCGACGTTCAACAGCAGGAAGAGCAGGAGTGTGGTGACGATGGGAACCCGAATGCCGGCTTGTGGAATGTGGGAGAACAACTCGATGAGACCAAAGCCGAGCAACCCCCCTTCTTCCATGTAGGTGGATTGTATTCGGTACTCGGGCAGTTCCAACACGCGGTCCGAATGGACGAACATATCGGGGTTGTAGAGCAGCAAAATAAGTGAAATGAAGGTGTTTACAGCGACGAATGGCATGGCGACCAAGTTCAGGTGGACCACTTGGGCGATGAATTGCTGTCGAGCGTTGGGTTTGTGATTGTGGAAAGGGGAAGCGCCGCCCTGAGCGATTTGTTGAGAGGACTGCTTGAGAGCGTGCCATGAAGAACCCAAGATGCGGCCATAGGCAAGAACGGCGGGGCTGAACGCCACCATCGCCATCATGCTGTAGTGCGTGGTTTTGGAAACACCCATGCCTTTGAGGACTTCACCAACAGCCAACGCCAAGACCAACCAGGCCACGGTGAGGGCGATATAGGACGCGTTTCGTGTGTTTGAGTTGCTTTGCAGTGTTGCGCGGCTCACCCCGAGCGGTTTGATGACTTGGGCGCCCAGGGAGGTGCCACTCGAGACGATGGCCGGGGCGACGATGAGGATGAGCGCAAAGGCCACGGAGGGTGCGTGATAGCCGTTTGAACCTCCGCCGCGGTAGTTGAAGAACTCAAAGAGCAGAACCAAACTTCCCATCAGCGCCATCAGGTAGGAGACGACGCCCAGCCGTGTACCTCTCCGGGCAAGCAGCAAGCGCACGTCCTCTACCGTGGAGGTGACCTTGTGGACCTCGTAGGTCTTCTCGGCCGTGGGAAAGGCGACCTGCAACCCTTTGAGTTGGCGTGGAACCACGTTTCTCCAGAAGAACCACGCCGTCAAAAACGCCAGCACAAGCGGGCCGGCCATGTCCAAAGAGAACCCTTGGATGATGGCGGGCGAACTCATCGTGGATCACTCGGTTGAAGGTGGAACAAGGGAAGGTTGGCTGACCTTTTCGGTGATTTCATTCTTGAGGTCGGCTACAAAGGTGTTGAGGGGAATCCCGGCGATTTGGTCGCCGTTGCGGGCTCGCAAACTCACGGTTTCGTTGCTCATCTCATCATCGCCAAGGATGACGAGGTAGGCGGGCTGAAGTTTGCGGTGGTTGCGAATTTTCTTCATGATGTTATTGCCGGAGTCGTCCACTTCAACACGCACGCCTTCCGCTCGCAGAGCATCGGCGACTTTGGCAGCGTAAGCGGTGTGTTCTTCGCGAATCGTGATGACATGGCATTGGGTCGGCGTGAGCCAGGTGGGGAAACGTCCAGCAAAGTGCTCGATAAGCACACCACAGAACCGTTCCATTGAGCCAAACGGGGCGCGGTGAATCATGACGGGCCGGTGAAGTTCGCCGTCGCTGCCTTTGTAGGTCAAATCAAAGCGTTCGGGGAGGTTATAGTCGACCTGAACGGTTCCAAGCTGCCATTCTCGGCCGATGACGTCCTTGACGACGAAGTCAATTTTCGGCCCGTAAAAGGCCGCTTCGCCTTCCTCTTCCGACCACGGGACGCCAAGTGATTCTGCTGCCGCTCGACAGGCTTCCTCTGCCTTGTCCCAGCGTTGTGGGTCGCCGACGTACTTGCCGGAATCGGGGTCGCGCAAACCGACTCGGACACGGTAATCCTCCATGCCGAGTTTGTCGAAAATAATCTGAACGAGTTCAATGCAGCCCAGCACCTCTTCAGCGAGTTGCTCTTCGGTCACGAACAGGTGAGCATCGTCTTGGGTGAAGCCTCGAACACGGGTCATCCCTGAGATTTCACCGGATTGTTCCCACCGGTAGACGGTTCCAAATTCGGCCAGTCGCAGGGGGAGGTTGCGGTAGGAACGCGGTTGGCTGGCGTAGATTTTCACGTGGTGAGGGCAGTTCATCGGCTTGAGCATGTAGCCGTCGATTTCCCCGGACTTCATCATGTTCGATAGGTCGCCGCAGGTGCAGCCTTCATCGGCGAGTTTTTTCATCAATTCGCGCTCGACCAACGGTGGGTATTGTGATTCTTGGTAGTACGGGAAATGGCCAGAGGTTCTGTACAAATCTAATTTTCCGATGTGGGGCGTGAACACCTGTGAGTAGCCTTGGCGACGGAGGTGGTGCGAGATGAAATCTTGCAATTCCTGTCTTACAATGGCGCCACGGGGGGTCCAGAGAATGAGCCCTTGGCCCACCTCTTCATCGATGTGAAACAGTTGCAGGTCTTTGCCGAGTTTGCGGTGATCTCGCTTTTTGGCCTCCTCAATTCGCGTTAGCGTGGCCTTCAGTGCCTCTTTTGAAGGCTCGACCAAGCCGTAGATACGAACCAGTTGTTCCCTGTCTTGGTCGCCTCGCCAGTAGGCCGTGGACACCGACGTCAAGCGAACGAACATGAGTTTTGAGGTGCTGGGAACGTGTGGGCCCAGACAGAGGTCGTACCACTCGCCCTGTTTGTAGATGGTGGACCCATCGCCCGCTTCGAGTTTATCGTCGATGATTTCCAACTTGTACGGGTTGCTCTCAAAGTGCTCCCGAAGCGATGACTGGTCAAGTTCAACCCGCTCAACATTCAGGTTACGACGAGCGAGTTCATGCATCTTCTTCTCAATCGCCTTGAGGTCGCCTTGGGTGATGGGTTCCATGGCAAAATCATAGTAGAAACCACGGTCAATGGCAGGACCTATGGTCGGAAGGGCGCCGGGATAGAGTTCCATGACGGCTTGCGCCAGCAGGTGAGCGGCGGAATGGCGCAGGATATGGATGCCTTCTTCCGAATCGGCAGGGATGCCCTTAACGGAACAGTTGATGTCAAGCACCTTGGACAAATCGCATTCGGCACCGTCCACCTTGGCGGCCAGGCAACCGTGCTTCTTGCCCATGGCATCGGTGATAACCTCGCCGCAGGTGATGCCCGAGGCGTATTCGTTAACGGTCCCGTCAGGCAGCGTGATGTGAATCATGCTCATGGTCTCAAGTCTCCCCAACCCCTACGGGGTTGACCCCTCGCTATGAATCCCGCGCTTCGTCCTCAGGCCAACAGGCCGTTCTACCAGTCGACATCAAAGTCGTCACCGGGTTGAGAGGACGGGGCTTTGAGCACGGTCGGCGCAGGCTTTTCTGTCGGTTGTGCTTCCTCAATTGCCGTCGCTTTGGGAGCCTTAACCGAGAACGCTTCTCTGTCTTCTACAGCGTTGATGCGTTGGTTGTAGACCTTTGGCACGGCCGGAGTTGTTTGCTCTCGTTCAGAGGTCGCTGCATCATCTGTTGGTGTTTCAGGTGCTGAAGCCTCAGGGGCTGGCTTGAGGTTCGTCTCGCCGACCTTGAGTTCTGCAAAATCTCGAGCGAGCACGTCGTCGAGGTTCGGCTTGTCCGTGGGGGCCCTTTTCATGGTGTTCCATTCCACCTCCACCACAAGAAGGCTCGGGTGGTTTGACCACCTAAATCGTGAACTTCTCGGATGCAGGTCTATTTGAGGGAGCGATACCACGCCCACCCATGCGCCTGGGCATCGTGGTCAACCCCGACGCTGGCTTGGGCGGTAAATTGGGCTTCAAGGGCAGCGATGGCCGTGCTGAAGAGGCCCGTGCGGCGGGCGCCGAAGACCGAGCAGGGCCTCGTATGCATCAATGCTTGAGCCATCTCCTCGCTTTGGCCACCTCTTCCCTCAATCGAAGCGGCGTGACCTTGGACTTGCTCGTTTGGGAAGGTCGTATGGGTTCAACATGGCTCCCTTCGCTCGAGACTGACGCACCGTTCACGGTGGAGGTGCTTGGTACCACGCCCGACTCAACGTCCCCAGAAGACACCACCAAACTCGTTCAAGAACTTGTCAAGGCCGGTGCTGAGGCGCTGGTTTATGCAGGTGGTGACGGAACCACCCGGGACATCGTCAAGGCCTTGGAGGCGATGGGTGATGATGCACAAAAAACGGCGCTCATCGGCGTTCCGGGCGGTGTGAAAATGCACTCTGGCTGTTTTGCAACCACGCCAAAAGCCGCTGCAGAAGTCGTCCTCTCCTTTGCGCTGGGTGATTTGCGCACCGCCATCACGGAGGTCATGGACTTGGATGAAACGGTGTACGCCAAAGGTGAATGGAAAGTTCGGATGTACGGCGAAGCATGGACACCGTCCTCTCCTCGTTTCATGCAAGGGGCGAAGGAACAGGTCGAGCGGGTCAGCGAAGAAGACACGATTGAGGGCTTGGCCCATCACGTCGCCACACTACTTGCCGACGAGCCCGACCTCATGGTGGTGTGGGGAAGCGGCGGCACACTGCGTCGCATGGGTGAACATTTGAATCAAGAATTGACCCTTCTGGGCATTGACGTCCAACACGGCGACACCGTTCACAACGACCTCAACGAACACGGCCTCTTGGAGGTCATCAGCGCTCACGTCGACGAAAACGGGCAGCGTCCTGTTCTCCTTCTTCTCTCTCCCATGGGGGGACAGGGCTTCCTCATTGGGCGCGGTAACTTGCAACTCTCACCAGCCGTCCTTCGGCTGATTGGGCACGGCAATATTCTCGGCGTTGCCACGCCGTCGAAACTCATCGGACTTGAGGCGGTGCGCATCGACACAGGGGATGACGACCTGGATGCTGAATTCCAAGCCAAGCGCTTCATCAAAATTCTTCAGGGTTTCCGAACAACCAGGCTCATCCGAGTCGCTGATGTTTGATGGCGAAAGCGTCAACCACTCAACCGATTTTGTGAAAAAACGGTGACAAGATCCGCTCATGTTTGATTCATATAATCTCAAGGCCTCGTGATAACATGCAAGGTCAACGAGTCGTGGTGTTAACGGGCGCAGGCATTTCAGCAGAATCCGGGATTCGAACGTTCAGGGATAACGATGGTCTTTGGGAAGAGCATCGCATCGAAGACGTCGCCACACCCCAAGGATGGCGTGCGAACCCTGCCTTGGTTTGGGGCTTCTACCAAGCCAGGCGTCGCCAACTCAACGAGGTTGAGCCGAACCCGGCTCATGCTGCCCTCGCATCCCTTGAGGAGGGCCTGGAACACATGCTGCTCATCACACAAAACGTGGACGATTTACACGAGCGGGGCGGCAGCAAGGATGTTGTCCACATGCACGGTCAACTGGTGACCTTGCGTTGCGAGACCAGCGGACGGAGCGAACATCGGATGGACGCCGCTGATTTGACCGATGAATTTCTGACGTGCAACTGCTGTGCAGAACCTCAGCGTCTGCGCCCCGACATCGTGTGGTTCGGCGAACAACCCATGTTCATGCAGGAGATTTACGCCGCCGTGGACGCCTGTGATGTTTTCATCGTCATCGGCAGTTCCGGCCATGTCTATCCCGCAGCCGACTTGGTCCACATCGCACGCGCCAAAGGGGCGCGCACCGTTTTGGTCAACGCTGAGGCACCGATGAACATCGGAGCCTTTGATGAAGTTCACTTGGGCAAAGCCGGCGAATTGATGCCCGCCCTGGTCGAGGCCTGGCTCAGCGAGAGCGATTGACCGGTGTTCACTTCATGCCGACCATGAAGACGTGGTCACACTTCGGGCATTGCACCTGGCCTTGATATTCGACTGGGAATCGCAATGTTGCGCCGCATGCCGGGCAGGGTGATTTCACCTTGGTGTCGGCCGCCACTGCCGGTTTCGTTTGGGCGGACATGCCCGTTGTTTCGAGTTGATATTCAATCACCAATTTACCAATGGCAGAGACCAAAAACACGACCAAACCGAGGTTGATGCCGAAGTTTCCAAGCGAAATCCATGACAAAAACGTCTCAATACCGTCGTCGCCGCAATTGTTGCCCATGGACATACCGCAAAGGATGGCCAGAAGAAGGACGAGCATACCCGCCACCAGGTTCAGACCGTAGGAGCCAACCACCAACACGGCACCAATTTTCATACCCGACTGTGCGAGTTGCGTCTGCTTGCTGCTCTCCTCAAATTCTTGGACGCCTGCCTGAAGGTGCATTTTTCCTTCCACATCCACGAGGGGGCTCTGAAGCAGCACCTTGGGTTTGGCGCCGTGATTTGAAACGAAGACCAGAACAGCGATGATGAGTGGAGGTAGCGCACAGAAAAACGACATAATGGGCGTGATGAACTCTCGGCATTCCTCATTCTCCACACCCGTGGCCATGTCGGTGCAGGCTGTCATGGATGGAAACACGAGGTACCAAAGGAAGGCGATGATGACAAATAAGCCACTCATCCCGCCCATTCGCCGTAGCATGCTTGCACATTCTTGGTTCAACTTTTCAACATTGACCCGTTATGAGGGACAGGTGGATGAAAGAACGTCCCTTAAGCACGGAGCAGAACCAATAGATGATGTGGTATGCTGCCCGTGAACCTTTGATTGATTCGCCGAGCACACCGTGAACGAAACGATCAGTTCATCTGACCCGAGGCCGCCTTGAGCAGACCGAGGAAGGGGGGGCTCGGCCTTCCGGGGCGAGACTTGAATTCAGGATGGAACTGGACACCGACGTAGTATGGATGGTCGTTGAGTTCAAAGATTTCACAGCGCTGACCGGATTCGTCTTTGCCGACAAACACCAAGCCAGCCTCTTCGATGCGTTCAATGAGGTCGGGGTTGACTTCGTATCGGTGGCGATGGCGCTCGTCCACCGATTCGCCGGGCCCGTACAGGGCGCGAATGGTTGAGCCTTCGTGCTGCCACAGGGTTGGCCTGCTTCCAAGTCGCATGGTGCCGCCGAGATGTGTTTTGGAAATTTCAGGCATGAAGACGACCGCTGCATGCTCGGGGTTGTCCTCAAATTCAGTGGAGTTTGCCCCGGTCATGCCCAGTACGTTGCGACAGAATTCGATGGTGGCGATTTGCAGACCAAGGCAAATACCCAGGTAGGGGACGTTGTTGGTGCGGGCGTAATGAGCGGCGAGAATTTTACCCTCAATGCCTCGGTCGCCAAAGCCGCCGGGAACCAAGACGCCGTCTGCATCTCGCAGATGCTTCCAAGCGTCATCGTGCTGTTTCTTCTCCCAGCCTTCCTCAAGATGGCTGGCTTCAATCCAGTCGATGACGAGTTTACGGTCAACCGCCATGGCCGCATGCTGCAAGCTTTTGATGACCGAGAGGTACGCATCGGAAAGGTCGGTGTACTTGCCAACCATGGCGATGTGGACCTCTTCGGTGAGGGTATCGAGGTGATGGGCCATCTCCTTCCAGTCACGAAGCAGGGAGGTGGCCGAGCAATCAACGTTCAAAATATCGCACAGACCTTGTTCTTGGAGCATCAGTGGTACGTGGTAGATGTTCGGTACATCGTGCGTGGACATGACCGCTTCGGGTTTGACGTGGCAAAACGCCGCCAATTTATTCCTCGTCTCTTCGTTGAGCGGTGCCGAGGACCTGCAAACGAGGATATCGGGAGAAATACCCAAGCCGCGCAATTCTTTCACGGTGTGCTGGGTTGGTTTGGTCTTCTGCTCTCCAACCGGTCCAAGCACAGGCACGAGCGAGACATGGACAAAGGTCACGTTTTCACGACCGACACGGAATTGGAACTGACGAAGCGCCTCAACATAGGGCGATGATTCAATGTCGCCCACCGTGCCACCCAACTCGATAATGCAGGCGTCGGGCACTTCTTCGCTGCCGTCGGCAGGCCGCTTCGCCACATCTTCAATCCAGTCCTGAATCGCATCCGTGATGTGGGGAATGACTTGGACGGTTTTGCCGAGGTAGTCGCCGCGACGCTCGGCTTCAATGACTTTGGAGTAGATTTTTCCAGTTGTCAAGTTGTTGTCTTTGGACAGGTTGATGTCGAGGAAGCGTTCGTAGTTCCCCAAGTCAAGGTCAACTTCTCCCCCGTCGTCGAGCACGAACACTTCTCCGTGTTCAAACGGCGACATGGTGCCAGCATCGCTGTTGAGGTAGGGGTCGATCTTGATGGACGTCACTCGCAGGCCAGCGCTTTTGAGCAAGACGCCAATGCTACTCGCAGTGACTCCTTTTCCGAGTCCTGAGAGGACTCCCCCGCTGACCACGACGTACTTCATTGCACCATCAACGGGATTTGAGGCCGTCGCGCCTCCCTAATCAACATACCGAACAACCTCGCCTCATCACCGCCAAGTCGCGTTGACCGAAGGATGAAAAGGTGCCCAACCAAGAACAAGCCGAGGGCGAAGGATGAGCAGCGTTCCAGCGACCATGATGGCGTGGACAAAAACACGTCCGGAGGTTGGTGGATTCACGCTTGAAGAGCACGCTGTTCCAAATCCTGGCCCGGGCGAAGTCCTCGTTCAAACACAATCCACCTCGGTGTGTGGCACCGACCTTCACATTTGGAAGTGGGACGAATGGAGCCGAGAGAACGTCCCCCTTGGAACCGTGACCGGCCACGAAACCAGCGGCCGTATCGTGGCGTTGGGCGAAGGCGTCTCAAGCCATGCCATCGGCGACCATGTCGCCATCGAGTGCCATTTGGCATGTTGGGCATGCCCCCGTTGTGACGAGGGAAACGCTCACATCTGTGAAAACGGGTCCATCTTTGGCGTTCATGGCCACGGGGCGTTTGCGCCTTATTTTGTCATTCCAGCCATCAATGCCCGACACGTCCCCGAGGGTCTTGACCCCGGCCACGCCTCCGTCCAGGACCCACTTGGCAACGCCATTCACACGCTCACCGGCGGCCCCATCGACGGGGCCACTGTGGCCATACACGGCTTGGGCCCCATCGGTCTCTTCGCCGTTAACGCCGCTAAAGCCATGGGCGCACGCACCGTTATTGCGGTGGATTGGGACAACACCTATCGCATGAACCTGGCCAAGGAACTGGGTGCTGATATGGTGCTGGGGAAAGACGATGATGTGGTCGCCTCCATTCTCGAGGCGACGGAAGGAAGGGGTGTGGACAACAGCTGCGAATTTTCAGGCGCCGCTTCGGCCCTCTCGAACGCCATCCACTCAACCCGAATGGGTGGCTACGTCAACATCCTCTCCGTCTACGGGCAATCCATGCCCGAGGTTCCGATGAATGAAGTCGTGTTCCGCTACCTTCACCTCAAGGGCATCAACGGGCGCAAGATGTGGTCCACGTGGGACACGATGCACGATTTACTCGCTCGCGGCGCCATCGACGTGGACAAGGTCGTGACCCATCGCATGAGCATTGAGGCTTTTGAGGACGCCGTGCAGTTGGCGCTGACGGGTGATTGTGGAAAGGTCGTTCTCGACTTTTGACCCTCAGGCCTTGATCCAGCGGTAGCGTCGAGCACCTTCGTCCACGCCTTCCTCGCCGATGTCAACCAGAGCAAATTCGCCTCTTGGTTCGATGACGCTGCTGTCTTGGGTGCCCTTGTGGAGGTTCTCATAGGTCACATGGTCAATGGCCATACGTCCGGCGAGGCGCTCAAATAACCGCCAAGTGGCGACCACTTCTCGCCATCGAGGGTTGACCTTCCCTTCAAACACCTTGGCTTTGGCACCGGAGCCGTAGCCGCACATACCAAAGAGGGCGTTGTCGAGGTTACTGTTGTCCTCAAGGTCGGATTCAAAGGTCGACATCAACGCGAGGAAGATGGAACCGGTGTATTGGTTTCCAATCAGGCTGCTCGCCCGTTGACCTTTTTCGATGCGGCCAGCATGGAACTCGGCGTATTGCGGTGTCTTGGAGATTTGTCGGCGGTACGCATCCTTCTCTTTTTCCCAAGCCTCAAGGGCGTCCTTGCTCTTTGATTTCGGCTGCTCGGGCATGGGCCCGATGGCGGCGATGACGTCGTCCCACATGGGTGTGTTTTCGCGGTCGTGTCGGAACACGTCGGGGAACATGCGCTTGGCCTGGTAGGCGTAGGGCAGGTGCATGATGATGCGAGACCATTGTTGGGTGAACGGTTCATCGGTTTCAGGGTTGATTCGACCACCGCGCTCTGCTTTTTGACTGAAATCGAAGAAGGCTTGTCGCACGGCGTTTTGGTAGCAAAGGTTGGAAAATTGGCCGTCAAAAACAGGGTCGTCTCGGTGTACACTGACCTTTTCTTCACCGTGGGCAAAGATGCCGAGTTTCCGAACGGTTGATTTTGGAAGGTGGCGAATCATACGGTCGATGATGCCTTTTTTGACCGTTTGACCGGCTTCCTGAGCCAACTGCATCACGTTGGAGATGACCGAGCGGATGGAAACCTCTCGGCGGGGCTTGAAGAAATCGTGAACCGGCGTGGTTGAGACGCCAATGCAGTCTGGGATCTCCAACAGGCGTGGATTTCGGCGAATAAGAAGAGCGCCACCTCCAGCACCTTGGGTGTATTCACCCGACGACTCCAGGGCGTATTTGGCGTTGTCCGAGAAGATGACGATGCCTAAGCGCTCATCGTTTTCATTGGAGCGAGCAACCCAGTCAAGCGTGGTGTGCAGGGCGTCAACCGCCCCGATGCAGGCGAAGGTCATGTCAACGACATCGCATGTTCGGAAGCAATCCTCGCCAAACCGCTCTGCATAGCGTTGGGTGAGCATGTCAACGATGTAGGTCGCCGTTGGTTTGGCGCCGTCGAGGGCGGACTCGGTTCCAAGATACATGCGCCCGATGGTTCTCGGGTCCAACCCGTTTCGGTCGATCAATTGCATAACGGCCATGGCACCCATGGTCGCCGTGTCTTCATGGACGTCTGGAATGGCCATGGCTTCAAGTCCAAGCCCCTTGCTGAGTTTGCCGTAATCGGCCCCCCGAAGGTCGGCGAAGTCCTTCATGTCCATGTAGAGACGGGGGAAATGAATGGCGATGTCGTCTATGCCGACAGGGGTCTCTGGAGCACCGGACACCCCCCGTCGTCGGGCGTCGGCTATTTGAAGAACTGGTTTCAGTCGAGGCACTTGGTTCAATCTTCCTCGGGAAGTTCGGGAACCGTTGGGTCTTGCTTTGCCCACAACACATCGTCAATTCGCAGAACGGATAGGGCGGCTTCGGTCGCACCGGCAAGCACTTGGCGGGTGATTCGTAAAGGTTCAACCACGCCGTCTTCGACCATGTTCGCCGGTTGTTTTTTCTCAACGTTCAGCCCGATGAAGTGGGCGTTGGGACTCCCGTCTGTGGTTTGCTTGGCCACCGTTTGCAGCAAGGTGTCAAGTGGGTCCAAGCCAGCGTTTTGGGCCAGGGTTCTGGGGATGATTTCAAGCGCATCGGCAAAGGCCTCAACGGCCAATTGTTCTCGGCCAGCAAAGCCTTCAGCAAATCGTCGTAGATGACGAGCGAGCGCGATTTGGGTGGCCCCGCCACCCGGCAAGAGCGCGGGTTCCTCAAGCAGCTGACAGGCGACGCCCAAGGCGTCGGCAAAGCAACGTTCCACTTCACCCACGGCTTCGTTGGTTGAACCTTTGGCGATGAAAGTCGCTCCACCTTCTTCGGTTTCGACAATCCAGTGCATAACTCCGTTCCAGCGTTCATTGCTGCTCTTGATGAAGACGCCCACATCAGCGGCGGTCAGGCCCTTCACATCGTTGTTGAGGGTCGCGTTTGTACCTCGGGCGAGCAGGTCAAGGTCGGCTCGGGAAACCCGTCGATAGGCTTGGATACCGGCTTCGGTCAAGGCAGCATGGAGGTCGTCATCAATGCCCTCTTTGCACGCCAAAAGGGTCACGCCGAGGTCAACGAGGTGGTTGATTTGTTCAAGCAAGACGGTTTTTTCCTTTTGCCGGAAACTCTCGAGAACGCCAGTACTGGAGACATTCAGTTTGACGTTGCTCATCAGTTCCTTTCGCTCCAGTCCACCGTCGACCAGAGCGATTTTGCCGGAGGGAAGTTGCTTTGGCATTCGGTCGGAAACTCGCTTCTTGGCAAGCACCAATCCAGTGACTAGGGCCGAATCGGTCATGCTACCGCCCGTTTGGGTCAAAATTTTCACCCGAGTGGGGTCGGCAAGCGGTCCAGACGGGCGCTGTTCAACCACGGCCTTGGCCGCTTGGACGGCCAACGCCGCCAAATGGTGTTGCATGGCCTGGTGGATTTTGCCTGAGAGCGAGGTGGTGGCCGCGGCCAGCATGTGGTCGTCCGTGGCCTTGATGACGAGGTGTTCGAAGTGGTTGCGGCAGGCTTCTTCCGCGTGTCGGTAGCCACGTGCAATCGCTGAGGGGTGGACGCCCTGAAGCACCAATTCCCATGCGTTTTGCAGCAATTCGGCGGAGAGCAGAACGGCGCTGGTGGTGCCGTCTCGAGCAATGCGGTCCTGGGTGGTGGAGGCGTTGATCAGCATGTTGGCAACGGGGTGTTCGACCTTGGCTGATTCAAGGACAGTGACCCCATCGTTGGTGACCATGGTCCGGCCTTCATCATCGATGAGGAGTTTATCTTGACCCAGGGGACCAAGCGTGCTGCGGACCGCACCAGCCAGCGCCATGGCGGCCGTGATGTTGTTTCGCAGGGCTTCCCGGCCCGTAGAGCGCGTCGTCTCCTTGAGAATGGGGACTTCGCTCATGGCTCATCCACCGACCGCTTCCCCATAAGCCAAGCGCTTAGGGTTGTTGCGGCTTTCATCAGTCCTCGTCTTCGACCACTTCGAAGTCGGCATCGACCACACCATCGTCAACGCTGATGTCGCCGTCTTCGCCGCTCTCTTGTTGCGCCATTTCGGCAGCAGCAGCCTCGTAGAGTTTGGTGGAAACGGCGTGCATGGCCTCTTCGATTTCCTTGACTTTGGCCTGAATGGCGGCGTCGTCCATCGCGTCGATGTCAACGGGCTTTCCGTCCTCATCTTGCACCATCTTTTCGAGGTCGTCCAGGTGAGCCTTCACCGGGTCAACGTCGCCATCGTCCAGTTTGTCGGCCGATTCCTCGAGGGTCCGGCGGGTTTGGTAGACCACTTGGTCAGCCATGTTGCGAAGCTCGACCTTGGCCTTGCGGCGCTGGTCTTCTTCAGCGAACTTCTCGGCTTCAGCGATTTTGTCCTGGATTTCGTCCTCGGTCAGGGAGGTGGCGGATTCAATCTTGATGGATTGCTCTTTGCCAGTGCCCATGTCCTTGGCGCTCACGTTCACGATGCCGTTGGCGTCAATGTCGAAGGTGACCTCGATTTGAGGCACGCCACGAGGTGCGGGTGGAATACCAACGAGTTGGAATTGACCCAGCGTGACGTTGTCCTTGGCAAATTCGCGCTCGCCTTGCAAGACGTGGATTTCCACCGCCGGTTGGTTGTCCGAGGCCGTGGAGTAGACTTCGGAACGTCGTGCGGGAATGGTGGTGTTTCGCTCGATCATCGTGGTCATCACGCCACCGAGGGTCTCAATGCCCAAGGTGAGGGGCGTGACGTCGAGGAGCAAGACGTCCGAAACGCCTTCGTCGCCAGCGATGATGCCCGCTTGGAGTGCAGCGCCCATGGCCACCGCTTCGTCGGGGTTGATGCCCTTGTAGGGCGGTTTGCCGGCTTCCTTCTCAACGGCGTCTTGAACGGCAGGAACACGTGTGGAGCCGCCGACCAAAATGACCTTATCGACATCGCCCTTCTTCAGGCCGGCGTCCTTCATGGCTTGACGGGTTGGCACCATCGTCTTCTCGATGAGCTTGGCGATGAGGTCCTCAAACTTGGCTCGGGAGAGCGAGAGGTCCATGTGAACGGGTTGGCCGTCGGCCATGGAGATGAACGGCAGGTTGACCTGCGTTTGCTGGGTGCCTGAGAGTTCAATTTTGGCCTTTTCAGCGGCTTCCTTCAAGCGAGACATCGCCTGCTTGTCCTTGGACAAATCAATGCCAGTTTCCTTCTTGAATTCAGCGACCATCCAGTCAATGATTTTCTCATCGAAGTCGTCACCACCGAGCTTGTTGTTTCCTGCCGTGGCTTTGACCTCAATCTGAGGTTGACCGTCCACTTCGTAAATTTCGAGCACGGAGACGTCAAAGGTTCCACCGCCCAAATCGTAGACCAAAATGGTCTGGTCCTGCGTCTTGTCCACGCCATACGCCAAAGCGGCGGCCGTGGGTTCGTTGATGATGCGCAAAACTTCGAGTCCGGCGATGCGGCCGGCGTCTTTGGTCGCTTTACGCTGAGCATCGGTGAAGTAAGCAGGGCAGGTAATGACCGCTTGCTTCACTTCGTGGCCGAGGTAGGCTTCTGCGTCCGCTTTCAACTTCTGGAGAATGAAGGCCGAGACCTCCTGCGGGGTGTAGGTGGTGTCGTCCACGTCGGTGGACCACTTCGTACCCATGTGCCGCTTCACGGAAATCATGGTTCGGTCGGCGTTGGTAACCGCTTGTCGCTTGGCGGTCACGCCGATGAGTCGCTCACCACCGTCTTTGGCGAACGCCACCACCGAGGGGGTGGTTCGGGCGCCTTCTGCGTTCGGGATCACCACGGGTTCACCGTTC
>DAGF01000032.1 GCA_002495645.1 Euryarchaeota archaeon UBA549 | reverse complement strand
GGCTGAAGAGGCCCCTGCCGCTGTTGTGGATGACATCGTGGAAGAGGAACCAGAAGGCGACGATGACGACGATGACGACGACATTGACGCCTTGTTTGCTTGAGCCGATGAGGTAGCCACATGGTCAACGAGGACGACTGGGACGAGTTGGCCGGTCGCCCTCGAAAAGGTCGCAAACCTCGCAGGAGCCGCAAGCAGCGCACCAAGGCTGAACGTCTTGATGACGAACATCAACGTGCGGAGCAGAATGAATTTCTCAGCGGTCTGAACGACCGTGAAGGCCGCTACGAGTGGATGAAGGAAAAGCGATACAACACCATGTTTCGCGACATTGAAGCGAAAATTCAGGGTGCGATGGGTTCGGGAACCTATGATTGGGTTGACCGCCGTGTGTTTGACCAGGTCTTCGACCGACTCACCTTGATGGCGCTGTACAAGATGATGAAATCCGGTGTCATCGACACGTTGGATTTCCCTGTCGCCCGAGGAAAGGAGGCTCACGTCTTCCACGGGACCAACCTCGCAGGTGAAACGGTGGCGGTGAAAATTTTCCACACATCCAACGCCGTTTTCAAGAACCTCATTCAGTACATCGAAGGCGACCCACGTTTCACCGGTTTGCGCCGAAAGCACCGTGATTTGGTTGAAGTATGGGTTCGCAAAGAACACCGCAATCTCAACCGTTTGGCGCGTTGGGGGCTCAATGTGCCTCATCCATTAGGGGTTCACAAGAACGTCCTCGTCATGGAATACTTGGGTTCGGACACCTCTCCTTCGCCCAAACTTCGTGAGGTTGAGATCGACCAACCGGAGGAGGTCTACGATGACTTGCTTCGCTTTTTGGCGATTTCATGGCAGAAGGCCAAACTCGTTCACGGGGATTTTTCTCCGTACAATATTCTGTGGCACGAAGGCAGGGCGTGCGTCATCGACGTTGGACAAGCGGTGGTCGACAGCCACCCCAAGGCTCAGGAATTCCTCGTCCGGGACGTCACTCGTCTGGTTGAATGGGGTCAAAAGAACGGTTTGGATGTTGATTTGGCCGGTGCCATGTACGACGTGTTGAACATGGATTTGTCCGATGTGGAACAAATCGAACTGCTGGAGTGAATCACTCTTCTTCCCACGTGATGGCTTCGTCTTCAGCGAGTTCCATCATATCAGCGACCGCTTCTTCGTCTTGGGGGTCAACTTGTGCGGCTTTCATGCGTCGGTTGCGACGCTCTTGGGAGATTTCTGCAAGACCTGGGACCAACCCCTCAAAGCCAGCGGAGGCGTCTTTGGCAGGCGCTCGCTCTTGATGGGCATCCAATGAACGTGCTTCGAGGCGAGCTCGTTTTCGGTCTCGCTCAAGAAAACCGATAACGGTGCCGTGTTCTGAGCCACCCGCCAACATTTCGATGGCTTGGCGGGCGGCGAATAAGCCGCTTTCTTCACCGACGAGGACCACGGTTGAGTTGTAGATGCTGATTTGGGTGTTCGTTAACTGTTCAATCAACTTTCGAATCTTGCCTTGGCGCCCGATGATGCGGGCACGCACTCGGCGTTGCTGATTGGAGCGCTTGCCAACGTATTCCCGAAGGTCGACCAGTTCGAAGAAATGGTCATCATCCAACAAGCGAACGGCTGCATCCGGAGCCATGCCTCGGCCGATGGCCTTCACCACATCGGGGAGTTTCATCGCTTTGACAGGGTCGTAGGTCCCGGCTTCGCCCCACTCAACCTCGATGTCGCCAGATTCGGAATCGATGATGAACTTCAGGCAACCCGCGGCCTCGCGGATGGCTTTGCTGGTCGCTCCTTTGGCACCGATGATGACCGCTATGCGGTCTTTGGGTACACGAGGAAGCGACTGGCGCATGGTCGGCCGTGAGGCCCGATGCTTTTCAATCCCTTGTCCTGCGCTGGAGGAAGGACAGAGCAAAGCCAACGAGGATGAGGACGACGAGTGAAGGCGCAAAGGAAGGCACGAGTCCGGGGGCATCCAAGGACGCACCGGTCACCACGAGGTAGTTGTCGTTGTTGCCCTCATCGTACTCGTCGATGACGTCAGCGAAATCGATGACGAGTCGCAGGTCGAATTGACCTGAGCGTGGAACCGTGTACTGCCAAACGATGGTTTCGCTGCTGTTGGAAAGCGTTCCTGCGGGAAGGTTGCGTGTTTCCATGACGGTCCAATCAACGGTTGAGGAACGGTCAGCGGGTGCCGTCTCCAGGCGCACGATGACGCTTCCACCGTAGTCTTCGTTGGATTCGAGCACGCTTGTGATGGTGACGTTTCCTGTTTGTTCACCCGGCCTCACGACGATGCGGTCGACGTTGGTCTGGCTGATGTTCCACGAGAGGTCAAGGCCGGGAAGAATCTGATAGGAAGACGCTTCAGTCGTGTACGAATTCCCCGCCTCGTCAACAAGCACGGCACGCAGCATGAGATGTTGCCGGGATTTTGTGGCCCAACTGGCCAAACCCACCTGCCCAGAAAGACCGTTGACGCCCATGGTCAACCATCGTCCAGAAAGGTCCGGCGTTTCCCCAACCCCGTTGGAATCAAACCCGTATTGGATGTAGGACGAACTGTTGTCAATGCCGGAATCGGCGTCCTCTGCGCTGAAGGTAACGTTGGCGGCCCCGATTCTGCTGGTGGTCAATTCGTCCACCGTCCACGACAAGCCGATGGGCGCTGTTTGGTCAACACGGATGGTGACCGTGCTGTTTTGCCCGATGTTTCCAACGCGGTCAACCGCTCGCAGGCTGAGCGTGTGGACACCTTCCTCAAGGGTGAGCGCAAGTGAATCGCTGGTGGTGGAGGTCCATGCTTGCTCCCCGATGGCGTATTGGACACTTGCCACGCCCGAGCCCGTTCCATCGTCTGCCTCAGAGATGAGTCCGCTGACCGTGACGCTGCTGGATTGCTGCCATGTGTCGCCGTCGCCCACGGTGACGCTCCCGATGCTGGGGCCCGTTCGGTCGATGCCGATGAACAGGGTGGAGGTGGCTGAGAGGCCCGAATGGTCCTGAACGGTCAGGCGAGGCGACCACGTTCCTTCCTGCATGTTTCCGCTGCTCCAATCCCAACCATAACTCAGCGAGGAAGGGCCGTCTGTGGGAGGTGTACCGGGGCCTGGAACATTGGCGAGGGTGGCCTGCTTCAAATCGTCATCACTGGCACCCCACCGGAACGCCAAGGTGCCTTGGGACTCAATGTTGAACCACGCTCGGTCTGAAAGACTGCTGCCGCTACCAGCATCAGGATTGAGCACGGTGAAGGTGGTGATGACGGGCACTTGGTTCACGATGTCAAACCAGCCCGATGAAGCCAGGGCGAAACTTTCGCTATCGCTGTCCCAGCCCGATGCTCGGAGTTTGTAGGTGTCGTTGGTGTAGCCTGTGGTATCGAGGGGGTATAACCACGGGCTGGTGGTCAAGTTGACCACGGTGGTCCAGGTGGATTCATCCGAGGTGATTTCAATCAACAACGATTCGAGCGTCCCGGTTCCAGCGATGCTGAATGTCAAGACGTGGTTGCCTTTGATCTCATCGTTTTCTGCTGGGCCATTGGAAAAAGCGATGACGAGGTTTGAGGCTCCTGAGGCCGAAACAACGGTGGTCTCCTCCAGTTCTTCGACGGGGGCGATGTCGTACAGGCCATTGGGCAGCAAGGAACAGAGCAGAAGGGTGACCAGCCAAACGGCCGCAACGCTTCGTCCCATGGCTTCCCCACACCTTCGGTGTGCCTTCAATTCTCCCCTTCTGCCATCGCCATGAGGCGTGTTCCTCTCCAAGGGTTGCTTCGGCGTGAGCACGGTGGGCCCACCTTTGAGAGAAGTCATGTCGTGGTGGCGTCAAGAAGGGCGATGCATCCCTTCTTTTTCCGGCGTTTTGGAGATGGGTTCAAGTGCTTTGGATGCCCAAGGGGAGGCATGGAGCCGAAAGCCAAGGCGATGTTCATCCTCTGCCTTCTCGTGGCCAGTGTTCTTCCTTTGACCGTCCACGGCGAACAGAGCGGTGGGGTGGAAGCCTCTGAATTCACCATGTCCCTCACGCCCCAAGAGCCCGTCATGGGGGGTTCGGTTGACATTGATGTCATTCTTTACAACAGCCAGCAGAGCGATGCGTTCAATGTTCAAATTGCGTTCTACAAAGAGAACATCGCCTCTTCCAACCGTCTTTTCCTCGATGAGGTTACGATTCCTGCCGAATCCACCTACACCGCCAGCACAACGTGGTCGGGCCTGATTGAAGGAAGCCACAAAGTGTGGTTTGAATTCTCAGCTGGCGGCGATATTGAAGCCCGATTCAACAAGGACTTCAACGTCGCAGGCCTTGCGAACCTCCGTATTGACACGCTTGAGTTGACGACGCCCGCACCGATCTACTCAGGCGACACCGTTTCGTTGTCCACCCTCGTCTTGAATTCGGGTAGCGTTGATGCCGCTGAAACACAACTTCTCGTCCAAGTACCCGAATCAAACGATGTCCTGTTGACCACCCCGGCTCTGACTGCAGGCTCTTCTGCATGGGTCAACACCACCATCACCGCTCCGAGCAGTGGCGTGCACCTCGTGAAGGTCACGCCCGACGCCGAGAACGCCGTGGAAGAAGCCTCGGAAATGAACAAGATGACCGAGGTTGAACTGGTCGTCGCCACTCGAATGGATTTGAGTTTCAAGGACGACTTGACGGTCACCACCGCAGAAGGTGCGCTTGAAGGCCCCTGGACCGTTGAAGGCACGATGGTCCGCACCAACGGTACCGGCCCGGCTGATGTCCCCGTTCGTCTTCAGTTGGCCACGCCATCCGGTGGTTTGATCACCGGTCTGCCCTTCACAGTCCCCTTTACCGGTGTGGGCTACACGGAGCAAGCCTTCAGCGCTGAATTGAACGCATCCACCCTCGCCTCACTGCCCGATGGCGACCACGTGGTGTCGGCCAAAATCAACCCGTTCAACGAGGCCGGTTTCGAACAAGAGCGAACCGATAACGACATGGCTTCGGGCGTGTTAACCATCTACCCCATCCCCGATGTCTATGTTGATGCCAATGCGCTTCCAACCGTACCGTCCGTTCAGTCAGGCGAGGACGTGGAATGGCGGGTGACCATGGAAAACACGGGTGATATCGGTGTTTCAGGCAACATTCAGTACACCTTTGACGGTCTTGAAGGCCAATCTCCTCCCATTCTGCTCGGCGCTGGAGAAGCTTTCACGTGGACGATTTCCCTGCCCACCGCCCTGGGCGCTCACACCGCTGAATTCGAAAGTCAATGGGTCGCTGCACAAGGCAGTTGGGACGCCAACAAGCAGAATTCCTTCGCCACGGGCACGGTCCGGGTGGAATCAAAACTCAAATTGGATTGGGAATACGCTTCCCTTGAATTGTTGAACGTGGACAACGAAGTGCCGACCATGCCGTTGGCCGATGGAGAGGTCTACACGCTCAGCATCAGTTTGACCAGCCAGGAAACGGGCGAGGCCAACTATACCTGTCAAGACGCCAGCAACACGGTTCTTTCCACCATGGCCGTCAATGTCGAGAACCGAGGCGACCGTGCAGAACTCTCCTGCACCTTTACGGCGACGGCGGCGATGACCAGCATCCGTCTCATTCCCGAAGACTCCTCGGTCAGCACGACCTTCTCACGTTCCTTCGCCACCCTCGCTAGCAACAACGGTGGCGATACGACAGGCTCCGGCTCGGAAGCGGGAACGGTGGCCTTGTTCGGTGCGGTCGCTGTCGCCCTCATCGGGGCCCTGGTGGCCGCCATCGTCCTCACCCGAGAGCGAGAAGAAGAGGTTGAGCGGGACATCTACGAATACTGCCCAGCTTGCGACGGAGAACTCGAGGGCACCGAAGATCGGTGCCCACACTGCATGTTCAACCTGAAGAAAGCCCGAAACCAATTCCACGATTGTCACGAGTGCGGCGAATCCATCCCCGACCTGCTGGAGAACTGTGTGTACTGTGGTGCCCCTCAGGACGTCTCGTCCTTCTTCGAGCGCAGGGAGCGAAGAGAACCCCGTGAGGTTGTCAAGGAAGAGGTCGCTCTGCCTGAAGACGACGATGATGAAATCGTCACGGGTACCCAAAACTTCGCAGACACCGTCAAAGAATTCGGCTTTGACGAGGAACACCTTGAGGAGGAATGGGACACCAACATCGAAGCCGCTGAGGCCGAGGTGGAAGCCGCTTACGACCGTCGTTACGCTGACGAGATGGCGATGGAGGACATGACGGAAGAAGAGATTGAAGCCTACAAGGAACAGGTCACCACCACCCTGCGCTCCCCGTCAGACACCACCGACAAGGGCATTGATTCCATTCTCTCGGAGAAGGGTGAACTCAAATCGCTCGAGCAGGAAACGGGTGAACTCAGTGCTTCCGACGCTGCGATTCGTGAGCAACTGTTTGAGATCACGGGCGAGGAAGGCGTCCTGCCCGGTGAGAAGGTCAAGGTGGGCATGAGCCTGACCGATTCGTCCTTTGCTGGCAACGAGGTCGAGGAAGCCACGGCCAACTTCGCCTTTGACGATGATGATGACAAGCCGCTTTCCGCCTCAGTAAAGTCTGGCGAGGCTCCAGCCAAGACCAGAAAACCCGCCCGCCGCCGACCGTCCCGTCAAGCAAAGAAGGAAGAACCCGCCCAAACCGACGAGTGCGGTGCTTGCGGGGCTGACGTCCCTGTTGGTGCGACGGAATGTGGCGTCTGCGGTGCGAAGTTTGGTTGAGTGTCTGTCAGCGTTCATAGGGCTCGTCATCGCCGGGGCTCGGCCTTCGTTCGCTTCATTCAGACGCCCATACGACGGTTCATACTGTTTTCAAATGCTCGGCGGCGGGGCAGCGAGTGCTTCATAGGGTCGTGGCTTGTGGTCAAGGCATGCGGCGACCCGGACTCGGTGCGGCCCTCCTGATGGCGGTGCTGATGGCGTCCACCTCGGGTTGCATGGGCCTCATCGCTGCCCGTGAGTCGGTTGAAGGGCTTCGTGATCCTGCTTACGAGGATTTCAACAACAAGAAAATCAGCATCGTCCATGAATTCACGACGGTCACCGATTATGCGGTTGAATACACCAACCGTTCAACCTTCTCTGTGAACGAGCAGACCACGGAGATCAATGTTTACTTCAAAGCCACGTTTGAACTCTCACGAAACCTCCCTCCGAGTTTCTGGGACAACGAAAGCCGCTATGTTCGAGCCACCCTCACCGACGGCGAAGGCATGGTCCAGTGGGAACAGGACGTGAGCGATGACGCCAATCCACTCGAGGAAACGTTGGAGCCCAACCCGTCCTTCGCCAAAGGTGAATGGGTTCTTGAGGTCAAGGCCCGAGGTGGAGGAGACAACACCGTCATCTCGGTCAACGATAACTTCGTCATCATCGTGACCGTCACCAACACGTGCATCCAGTACCCGTTGGTCGAGGATTGTTTCTGATTCAAACCAGGCTTGAATCGCACGCATGCCGGCGTGAGCAGTGTTGACACTTCCCCGGACGTTCGTGATTACGCACCGCACCGCCTTCCACCATCACCTGTTGTATGGTTTGAATTTGGTTGAAGAGTTCCTCTTTGGCCGCATCGTCCCATAGGAGTTGGTGCAGATTGTCCTGCCCGTAGCGCAACAAAGCGTACGGTGGGGAGCGATCGGTGGTTTTCTCAACCAAGCGGGCGTAAGCCAAGGCCTGAAGGCGGTGAGAGTCATGAGGGCGCTTGGGGACTTTTCCGGTCTTCTGTTCGACCGGAATGAATTCCGAATCGATGATGACGATTTGGTCGGGACGTCCTCGCAGCCCAGTTTCCTCGTCAATCAATAACTGGGCTTTGTCCTCGTCGTCGGAATAGGAAATCTCGTCGTCAACCTTCAGGTTGTTCTCCTCGGCCAATTGTTGCGCCAACTCGTTTGCTTTCAGGGCGCGGCGAAGCATGACTGATGCCAGCAGGGTCCAGGCCAAGGTCGTGAAGCCCAGCACAAAGGAGGCCTGTTCCCGGTCGTCAGCGAACAGGAGGGCACTTGAGTGCAGAGCCAGCACAATCGCAGAGATGAACATGAACGTTTCAAGCAGACCGGCCTGAAACCATCCACCCATGAAACCTCGTGGCTCAAAGACCGGGTCGATGGTGTCCACTTGTCCTTCTGTTTTTGGCAGAAACGGGCGGTCAAGGCCAACGGCCCTGCGCCAAGGCACCAACAACGCCACCACGCCCACCAGGAGGAAGGAGAGGGCGCCAACGGCGAGGAATCTGGAAAATTCGAGCACGTTGAGGTTCATGTCGTCGATATAACGGAAAGCGATGGTGTCGATGAGTAAAATCACGATGACGCTGAACCACCACTGCCAGATGAGCAAGTTCCGTTGCGTTTGGAATTGATGGCCTTTGAAATCCATGATGGATTCGTGAATGAACTGGTGCTGGCGTTTTCCTTCTTCAATCGCCTCGCTCTCTCCGCTGATTCCAGTCGCAGCGAGGTGCCAAGAAAGGGGGCAGTAGGTGTAGCGTTCAAGGTCGCTGGCGCTGACGGGCAACGCCTTGCCATCAGGCGTTTGCCAACGCCCATCCTCGCTCTTCACGGCGTTTGGATGGGTGGGAGCGCTTCCTTCGGAAACCGCTTTTTCCGCCGCCATATCCAGCCACGGCAAGACCTCTTTATTGAGTCCTTTTCCGCCTTGTGTGGTGTGGTTCTCAGCAAAAATCAACGGCGGAACCCGACGAAGTGGTTTAATACAGGGGGTTTGTGGGCGGCTTGCTGTGGTTCAACATGTCCGAAGAAGCCAGTCTACTCGTGTCCGCCGAAACCTACGAGGAGAACGCCGTTAACATCGGTACCCAACAGAAGAGCGCTGACATGAGCCGCTTCATTGACCGTGTCCGAGAAGACGGTCTTTACCTTCTTGACATCAACATCACCGATGCTCGTATTCGCTCCATTGCTGCTCTCTTGAACACCTATGATGCACCCTCCATCATGGTCGTCAGTGCTCGCCAATATGGACAGCGCCCTGCCCGCATGTTCGCCGAGGCCGTTGGTGCCCACTCCGCTGTTGGCCGTTTCATCCCAGGTTCGCTGACCAACCCCGCTCTCCGCTCCTACATCGAGCCCGACATCCTGTTCGTGACCGACCCGGCCAACGACCAGCAAGCTCTGCGCGAAGCCGTGGCCACCGGTCTGCCCATCGTCGGCATCGTTGACGCCAACAACCACCTGCGCAACGTTGACATCGCTCTTCCTGCCAACAACAAGGGTCGTCGCTCACTCGCTCTCATCTATTGGCTCCTCGCCCGAGAAGTCCTGAAGGTCCGTGGTGAAACCACCGACGAAGCATGGGCAGAAGCCAACGACCTCGAAGAGTGGGAATCCACTTTCTGAGGGTTAAGCCCCTGCCAAGAAGCCGCTGATCGCATCGGCCATGGCCTTCGCTGTTTCCTGTTCGTGCATCAGCGTGCGCACCTTCTTCGCACCCGGGAGCCCTTTGGTAAACGCAATTGCATGACGCTGCATCCACTTTCCTTGAATGCCAACGGTGGCTTCAGACAGGGCGATGTAGCGGTCCCAACACCATTTCCTTGAGGCGAAGGCTTGACCGATTTCACTCAGCCCGTGCCAGTCGTCGTGTTGGGCAACCCAAGGCAGGTCAGATTCTTTCATCCAGCCCAAACCGACCTTGATGTCAGAAAACACGGTCGGTCGTCCAATCGCACCTCGACCGATCATCAATCCCGAAGCTCCGGTGTGTTCCAAACACGCTGAGGCAGACGCAGCGTCCACCACATCGCCGTTGGCGATGACGGGCACCTCCACACGTTCCACCGCTTCTTTGATGCTCGTCCAGTCGGCCTCACCTGAGTAGCGTTGGCGAAGCGTTCGGCCGTGAATGCACAGCCGTTGAGCACCCACGTGTTGGAGGCGTTCACAAATTTCCGTTGAGTTGTTGGCCCGTCCGCCTCCAGTTCCCAGGCGCATTTTGGCCGTGACCGGAACATCCACTCGCTCGACGATGGTTTCCACCATGCTGACCAGTCGGTCCGGCTCACCCATGAGAGCAGCACCTGCACAAATATTGGTCACTTTTGGCGCCGGGCAGCCGAAATTGAGGTCGATGATATCGGCGGATGGTGCGAGCATTTCAGCCGCCGTGGCCATGTCACCGGGGTCACCTCCAAAGATTTGGGGAATGAACGGCACCTCCGTTTCGTGTGTTTCCATGCGTCGCCACGAGGTCGCTGCTTCACGGGTGAGTGCGGTTGAATTGGTGAATTCCGTGATGGTGACGTCCGCTCCACACTCTTTGGCAAGCAAGCGGTAGGGCAGGTCGGTCACGCCCGACATGGGTGCCAAAAACAGCGGGCGTTCCTCGCCGTCCCACGGACCTTGCTTTGGGGCGATGAATTCCGACATGATGTCACCTATTCACTCGGAGAGCGATGAAGCCAATGCTTCATCCAGAAGACCAGCCACGCGTACCATTCGACGCAGTACTCGGTCAAGGCGGTCTTGGACACGGCGCTGCACGGCAGCGGCGGAGGCCCCGGACATTCTGTAGCCCATGGGCAGACGCCCACCCAACAGGTTGAGCAAAAGCATCTGTTCTCGGGCTTCAACGGAGGCGAGGTGTTTGGCGACGTCATCGATGGTCAAAGCACCTTTTCCGAGTGCTTGAAGCAATGCAGATTGCTGTTTTTCGTTCAAGAGCCGCTGGAAACCGCCCTTTTTGAGCATCCAATCTTCACCTCGCCGTTGGTGTTGCGTGGTCATCGCCGTCCACAAGGCGGTGTTGAGCCGGTCGGTTCTCGGCACGCGTTCAACCATTCCCGTGGCTCGGAAACGGTCCAGTATTCGCCCAACCCTCGCTTTTTGTCCGCCGTGCATTTCCGCTGCTTCGTCCAAGGATAAGGGAAGGTCCCGCTCCAACAGGGTGGAAAAGAGACGGACAGAAAGCGAATCAGCGGCGATCTCCGCCCCCGGTCGTTCCCCGAGCAGTCCAAAATCGTTCATCCAATGAGAGAGTTCGTCCCCCTCGCCGTCCGCTTGAAGCGGTCGGTGGTCCACCAAACCGATGGCAAAGAGGGCGTGTTCGTCCTCGGGCAACTCCACCGGCAGCGGCTCTCCTGAGCGTTGCCAGCGGGCGTTGAGCAGTGAGAACCGCTGTTGAACGATGAGCGTGGCGTGCTGTTGAACATAAGCCACGGCGTTGGTTAAGGAACCGCCACGCAGGAAGTATTTCCGCCAACCTTTCCCTTCGTTGGTGAACCCGATGAGACCCGTTTCAACCAACCGAGCCAGATGGTGATTCAGGGAAGCGGGCATTTGCGCCAACTCATCCGCCAACATCTGCGCATCCCAGCTTTGGTCAGGCACACCCAGCAGGTGGTCGCGCAGCAAGCGATGAACCGGGCCTGCTCGTCCATGGTCGGCCGTGGCGTCCCCTCGTTTTCGCACCAGTGAGAGGGTGTCGATGAGCCACGCAACAAGACCGTCAACGTCGCGTTCGGTCGTCGGCAGAGGTTGCTCCACCAAGCGAAGTGAGAACATGGCCTCATGGCATCGTCAAGGGTCTTTGAAGGCTGTGCAATAATTGCCGCTCAAGCGACAGATTTCGTTATTGGAAATCACACAGCGTCATGCTCGACGGCGCTCGTCAACGAAGTCATAATCCACGCCGCTTCGTGCTTGGGCGTAGATTTCAAGGTTGATGTGCGGCATCAACTCGATGCGGTCTTCCCTTAGGATACCACGCCTGCGAAGCACCTTGACCGCACTGTGAACGGTGGCTCGTGTACGACCAAGCCTTCGTGCCAGTTCAGCTTGTGAACGGGGCACACCTTCTCGGTCGATGTTTTCGAGGATCATGCGCTGAACGGGCGAGAGGCCGATGGGCAATTGTTGAGCCATGCGTTCCTCGCCCACGACTTTGCTTCGAAGGACTTCAACCTGGCTTGGTCCACCGGCAAAATAGCAGGTCCGTCCGTTGACCGGCATGACGGTAACCGCTCGGCGCGTTTGGAGGACGTCCAGATGATGACGCAAGGTACCGTTGGCCGTGTTCATGACGGTCTGTAATTCGCGATAGCACAAACCAGGGCGTGCCTCAAGGGTCGTGAGAATGCGTCGGCGAAGCGGGTGCTCGTGCGCCGTTGCTCGGGTGGAAATGCCGCCAAAGGCCATGGCGCCCACGGCGCCTGCGACGGTGGCCAGTCCGCCTGCAAGACCAACAACGCCGCTGGCTGCTCCCGTCAAACCTGCAGCAAGCCAAGGGCGCTGTCGGGTCCACTGGGCCAGCAGAGGCATAGGGTGTGGTTCGTCTTCTCCTCCCTTAATCCATCGCCTTCGTGTTCGGTTGAATGCAGTTCTTTTTTCCGCGATTTTCCTTCGCTCTCTTTTCGTTAAATAGGGTCGCAGTCTTCTTCTTTTACCGGTGGGAGAGGGCATGAGAAACCAGGCGTTGGAGGAAAAATTACAGCAGGCTTTGGACCAAGGTCACAACGTTTGGGTGGTGGGTGATGTTCACGGGTTTCACCAGACAGTGCTCGAGTTGTGCGAGCGCTTGACCCTCACAGAAAACGATTGGGTGGTGTTCCTCGGGGATTTGATTGACCGAGGCCCGAACTCGTTCGGTGTCGTCAACCACGTCATGACACATCCCAGAATGGCCACAGTGAAAGGAAACCACGAGGACATGATGGTGCAACAATTCACCATGGCGAAAATGAAGCATCCCGATCTCGATGTCAGGTTGTGGATGCAAAACGGAGGAAAGACCACCTTGGCGTCCTACCTTCGGGCTCATCAAACAACCGAGGGCAGATTGGACGAGCCCGCTTTGGAAGTGTGTGTTCAACACCACACGAAGTGGATGGATGAACTGCCCACCCACATCGTCCTCAACCGCTGGCGTCTGGTTCACGCAGGTTATCGACCTGGCGTTGATTTGGACGGCCAGACGGATGATGACCTGCTTTGGATTCGTTATGATTTCCATACCACAAGAACCCCCGTTGACCCCGTTCGAACGGTGGTGTTTGGCCACACCATCACCGCAGGTTTACCCGGTCGCACCATGGCCGACTGGGGCCAGCCATGGGAGAGCGAGGTGGTCTTGGAGGATGGTCGTCCAGCCGCTCTCGGCCTCGACACCTGCCTCTATCACGGGCCAAAAGAGAAGCGTATGCTGACGGCCTTGAATCTGAAAACCGGGCGGACGGTTCAGCAGGTGCGGGTTGAGGCTTAGGCTTGAACAACCGAGCCTGCGACCATTTTCAGGTGAGCCACCAGCGGTGAGAGCAGGCGTCCGCAGGTTCGACCGTGGGCACTGAGTTCGTAACTGACCTTGACCGGAGGGCCATCGGTGACCACACGGAGCACCAATCCTTCGTCGGTCAAATAGCGAAGTTTGTCCGAGAGTGTTCTGCTCGAAATCCCGGTCAGCATGTTCTTCATTTCGTTGAACCTTCGTGGGCCGGTGATGTAGAGGGTGGCGAGGATTTCAATGGTCCACCTTGAGGCAAAGACCTGTAGGGCCTCAACAGCGGCTTCAACCTCCCACGCCGCGTTGTACGGTCCTTTGCCCGAGTGTTTTGCCAGCATCTTGCGAATCGCCGCACCCTCGTCGATGGTGGTCTGAATTCCGTCTTCAATGGCCGTGTATTCACCGGATGGAATGGACATGGGAGGTTTGGGCATGGTCGTTCAAGCCGTCGGAACCCATAGGACTACTTGATGTCTTTTCTACACCACGACGCCCGTTGGGGCACGGATGACCATTGAGCAGGCACGGTTGATGTCATCCCTTCAAGAGGCACCGGTTCCTCCCCGTCCCATGGAGCCAGGTGCTGCCGGTCCCACCAAGCGTGTTTTGCTGGTGAGGGGTGGCGTCTTGACTCGGTTTTCAGGCATTGGAGGAGCCTTTTACGATTTGAAGAACGCCCTTGAGGGCGGCGAAATTCCCGGTTGGCAGTCCGCTGGGGTTGAGGAATACGACCTCGGCGAAAACCCGTCTGGCTTGAAGCGACTACGAGAGCGGTGGTTTCGTCATCCTGCTCGTGTCGCCGCTCACATCAAGCGTTTGCGTCACGCCAATGAGGTTGACCTCGTCTTTGTCAGCGACCAGGAACAAGCTCATCTCGTGCCCACCAATTCCGAAGTTCCCGTCGTCGTTTACGTCCATGACCTCTTCCACCTCTTTCCCGAAATCGTCACCTTGTCCGGTGAGTCCGTCGAGGTGGGTGAACCCCGACCCGGTTTCATTCGTCGGCGAGATTTGCGTCGTTTGATGAAGGGCCTGCAACGCGCAAACGCCTTCATTTGCAGCACGAGCGCTGTGGCTGAAGTTTGCCGTCAACACTTCCCCGATACGCCGCTCTATCAGATCCCTTACGCCATCGATGTGGAGCGATATGCACCACCCGCAACCCTTCCTGCTGCCCCTGAGGCCTTGGATTCCCCTGCCTGTCATCTGCTCGTTGTGGGCAGCCATGACCCTCGAAAGCGGCTTGCCTTCCTCATGCGGGTGCTTTCCAAACTCCCACAGTCCGTCGCCAAGGACGTGCAGGTGCACCACATCGGTGGAGACACCTGTCCTCACGGCGGCCCATCCGCTTCCTCTCTGGCCAAGCAACACGGCGTTGCTTGGCACACGGTCGGCTCAAACATCAGCGATGAGGTGTTGAACGCCTACCGGTGGCACTGCGAAGCCCTACTCTTTCCTTCGGGGGCCGAAGGGTTTGGTTATCCAACGGTTGAATCGATGGCCGCTGGTCAACCGGTGTTGGCCTCCGACCGGCCGGCACACAACGAATTGGTGCCGCCGGGCACGCCATTGCCTCCCGAAGACATGGACGCATGGGTGAACACCATCGTTGAGGTTCATGCGACGTGGTCGGGCAGAAATGGTGGCCCACGTCAAGCAGAACAGGCCTTGATGGACCACGTTTCCTTCCTCGCACCCGAGCGATTCAACCAGGAGATGTCGGATGCGTGGAGCACCATCGCCTCATCATAAGGGGCCGTATTCTTCATGAGCGTCGTTGAATTCGCAGGGTCATGACTCAACCGATTCAGCGCGTCGCCGTCGTCGGTGCCGGAAACATGGGCTCCGGTATCGCTCAAAAGAGTGCACAGGAAGAATTCGACGTTCAAATGGTTGACCGAGAACTCCAATGGGTGGAGCGAGGTCAATCCATCATCGCTAATTTCCTCGAAGAAGCGGTTGAGCGACGCATTTTCTCACCCGCTCAAGTGGAAGCGATTCAAGGGCGCATCACCGGCGTGGTCGGGGTGGAAAACACCGCTGAAAACACCGATCTGGTCATTGAAGCCGTGTTTGAGGACTTTGACGTCAAGACGGCGGTCTTTACGGCTCTGGACGAAGCGTGCGGCGAGGGCACGATTCTTGCTTCCAACACATCCTCACTTTCGGTGAACGCTCTAGCCGAAGCCACCGGCCGTCCCGACCGCTTCGTGGGTCTGCATTTCTTCTACCACCCTGCCAAGAATCGCCTCGTCGAAGTGATTCCTGCCAAAGCCTCCAGTCAGGAAACGATTGAGAAGGTCGTTCAGTACTGCAAAATGCTCGGAAAAGTCGTCATCGTCTGCGCCGACCGCCCCGGATTCGTCGTCAACCGCTTCTTTGTGCCTTGGCTGAACGAAGCCTGTCTTTTGCTCGAGGAAGGCGCAGCCAACGCCGCCCAAATCGACGCCATCGCCTGCAAAGCCTTCCGCATCGGTTTGGGGCCCTTTGGTCTGATGAACCTGACCGGGCCACCCATCGCCCTGCATTCCACCGACTACCTCGCCGAGCAACTTCACACCCCTCGCTACACCGGAGCTGCCAACCTTCGTGCGCTGGTTGAGGCCAACGAGCAATGGGATGTTTCCGAGGATGCAAGCTACAGCGACGAGCAATACACCGCCGTTTCCGAGCGCTTGCTCGGCGTGGTGTTCGGCGTCGCCGCTCAAATCGTTGAGGAGGATATCTGCAGCATGGAAGACGTTGACCGCGGCGCCAAAGTCGGTCTTCGTTGGGCTCGAGGCCCGTTCGAGATGATGAACCGAATCGGCGTTGGTGAAGCCTGTCGTATGGCAGCGGCTTACGCAGAAACCGCCGGTCAAGGCTGGGATGTTCCTGCGTTCTTTACCCAACAAGGCAACACACCCTGGGACTTTTCCTACGTTGACACCACCGTGCAAGACGGTGTCGCGACCATCACCATCAACCGACCTGAGGCCATGAATGCGCTGAACGTAACCGTGGTCGGTCAGTTGACCCAAGCAGTGGCCGCCGCCAACGCCAACGACGCAGTCCACACCATCGTTTTGGACGGTGCCGGCAAGGCCTTCGTCGCCGGTGCCGACGTGAAATTCTTCGTGGATAAGATCCGAGCCGACGCCATTCCCGACATTTACGACTTCACCGCTGAAGGCCATGAACTGCTCAACATGCTGGAGACCTCCAGCAAAACGACGGTGGCGCTGACAACCGGTCTTGCATTGGGCGGCGGTTTGGAACTCGCACTGGCTTGTGATTATCGCATCGGGACCCGTCGCACCCAGTTCCGATTCCCCGAAACGTCCATCGGCATCTACCCCGGTTTGGGTGGCTCGCAGCGACCGGCCCGCATCTGCGGTATCCCCGTTGCCCGTTGGGCGGTGCTTGCTGGAAATTTCATGGACGCCAACACCGCTGCTGACCTCGGTTTGGTCACGCATCTGGTCGATGTAGCAGGCGTTGATGCTTGCATCAAGACGCTGGCGAGCGAGGGCAAGCCTGCCCAGAAGTACCCCGGTCAGCCGGCGAACCCTGCTTCTCCGGTTGCGAAGTTCGCGTCCACGTTTTTCACCGACGCAAACATGGCCGTGTTGATGAACGGCGATTGCCCGGAAGGCTTCGACAAGGAGGAGAAAATCGTCGCTCGTCAAATCAAGAGTTTGTCCTTCACAGCGCCCATCGGATTGCGCATGGCCAGCGACCTCATCGACGCCACGGCGACCACCGACCTCCAAGCTGGATTGAAGTTGGAACTGGACGGCCTGCACACGATTTTCTCGACCAAAGATGCACTGGAAGGCTTGTCGGCGCTCATTGAGAACCGACGACCGACCTACACGAACCAGTGATCAAGCCCACTGCTCGGCCAGGTCGTTGAGCGACTGGACGATGGCGACAATGTCCACGTTCTCACCGCTTTCTTGGGCCATCTGCAATCGGTTCACAACGGCTTCGACGGTCTCTTCGGACGGGGCCTCTCCGGTCAATTCCTCAATCACGTCAGCGACGCTTCGCCCGCGACCGTTCAACACCGCCAAGAGGGCCTTGAAGCGTTCTTCTTCGTCCTTGGGGCCGCGTGCGGTCATTCCATCACCTCAACATCGATGTCGTTCAAGCCGTACCACTCGGTCCACGGCACGGGTTCTTCGTCGGTCCACTGACTGAGCGGACCGTGTTCGCTGAGCATGGAGTCGTCGTCCACCTCAATCAACGAGCGATTGCTGCTGTGCTTTGGACCGGGTTGACCCAAAACCATGGCGGATTCCAGAATACCGGTACCCAGGCTCAGGCTGTTGGTGTCGGTGATGCTCCAGTAGGAGGCGAACCGAGGGTGGGTGTGAACCCACAACTTGAACGGAATACGGCCACCAACCGGAGGTTGGAGGGTGACTTGGCCGGCTGTACCCCAGTCGATGAATATCTTCTCATCGGCGTCGATGAGCACTGAAGTTTCAAGCCCGGCCATGACCGAAAGGACGTAGACGCCGTCCCATCGGCCGGCCTGTGCCAACATGCGTTGAGCGGTGAGCAAATCCTCGTCGTCCACGCGTCGTTCTTGAGCGGCAATGCATGCTCGCTCCCACATCTCGTCTTGCAGCTCGAGTTCCTCTGCGTCTGGAAGCCCAATCATGCGCTCACCTCCGGGAAGGACAGTGCACCATAGGTCAGGCTGCCCATGGACTGAACGGGGGCTGGACGCCCTCGCCAGAGTTGGGTGGCCCACTGGGCACCAAAAGCAGCGGCGGAAGCAAAGCCGTATTCCAAATTGCCAGCATCCAAGGCACCAGGCACTTGACAACTGGCTGGAGCGTGGTCGGGGGTCATCCGCTCAACCAGGGCAGGAAGGGATTGGGAGGACAACGCCACATGGCCGTCGCCGCTGCACCTGAGGTCCAGCCAAGGGATGTCGAGTTGATGCACGAGGCGACGTGGCTCTGGGCGGTCGACGCAGACCACCACGAAATCATAGCCGTCAAGTTGCTCGGCGGTTCGCAGATTTTCAACGATGGCCTTGACGCGCAAGGATGAGTTTTCCTCGTCCAATCGCTTGGCGATGGCGCTGACTTTCGCCGAACCGATGTCGTCCTCGGTGTAGCGTTGGTGGCCCAAATTGGTGGCTTCGACGATGTCGCCGTCCATCAGGGTGATGCTGCCTTGGAGGTTGACCCTGCGCAAGGCAGGGACCAAGAGTTCAGTCAGTTGGGTGCCGATGCCTCCAGCACCGACCAAAAGCAGATTGCGTGGGCTTCGCTCTTCGTTCATGGTAGAGTAGATGCTTGAGCCTACATAAAGAATGCAAAAGAAGAATTTTTTCAGACCGATTCGTCGCTCAAGAACGGCGCCATGATACGCTCAATCGCCTCGAGCTGACTCTCTGGAGGATAGTTGCTTGCGACGTGTTTTCTACCTGCGCTGGCCCATGCCACCCGGGTCTCCCCGTCGCCTGCCGCTTCGTAGGCCGCCAACCAGCCCTCGCGGTCATCTCGTTGAACCAGCACACCGGCACCCGAACCGGTCATCGTGTAGTGGAAGCCGCCCTCATCGACCATGATGGGAGGGACGCCGACGGCCATCGCTTCGAGTGGCGTGAAGCCGAAGGGCTCATGATGCGCATGGCTGACCATGGCGTGCGCACCACGAACCACACCGACAAGCGCTGCCTGAGAGAGGCGGGGCATGCACACCACCTCCACGCCCAAACGCTGACCCTCGGCGACCAGCGCCGCTTTCTCCTCGGCCGAACCGCCACCGGCTTGGACGAGGGCATAGGGCGTGCCCACCAGCGAGCGGAGGGTGTCGTAGGTCCCTTTGACGTGGGAAACCGTACCGATGGTGACCACGTACGGGTCTTCGGGGAGTGCCACATCGCCTCGCTCCGTTTCCTCCTCAGCGGTCGCTTCAGCAGGCCAATTGCTGAGGTCAACGGTTGGCAGCACGTGGGAGCCTTCGAGCGGCCGACCTGCTGCATTCCGTCGAGGTGGATGGCCGTTGGTGGTGGTGGGGTCAGAAGGCAGGCCGTAGGTGCGCTCGAGCAGAATCTGGCTCCATGGCGAGTTTCCGAAGATGGCGCTCTTTGGACGCCTGAGCAGCAGGCGAACGAAGCGTTGGTCCCGTCGGCGTTGTCGTGTGAACACCAGCTTGGTGAGCCAGAGCGGGCGCTTTGGTTGGCCGTTGGGGTGGCGGTGAAGCACGTCTTCGTAGAGCCAACGGGGCGGTTCAAGGCAGTGGTAATTGACGGGAAGATGGGATGGAATAAGCGGCAGAATCTCGAGCGTTCCTCGGCACACCGACAGGTGAACAACATCGAACTGGTCCCAAGGAATATCCAATGCAGCCCACGCTTTTTGCGCCGCTTTGCTCGCTGCGGCCGTCACCTCGGCAAGGGCACCTTCGGGCCAGTTCAGGTTGGTTGGGGGCTTGATGAGGGTGGGTGTTGCTGGCAGCATCAGCCCTTGGGCTTCCTCGGAGATGTCGAGGGTGGCCAAATGGACATCCCAACGTCCGTGGGCCATGCGAATGAGTTGGAGCAATTCACGCTCAGCGCCGCCCATGGTGGCAAAGGAACCACGCACGATGAGAAGACGAGGGCGTGCCCCTTCCCTCTCAAGTGCCATGGCCAAACGCTGGTCAAGGGGTCTTTAAAATTCAAGGGGTCGTTTTGGCCCTAGGTTGAACGCCATCCTCAAGGCGACCGTTTGAAAAGGGAAACCATCTGCCATCCAACATGGGCAGCAAGACCGCCATGATCACGGGCATCACGGGGCAAGACGGTTCCTACCTTGCCGAATTGCTTCTTGAGAAGGGCTACACCGTCTACGGATTGGTGCGCCGTGTCTCTCAACCCACCTCCGGTCGCAGCCTCATCAACCACCTGATGAGCAACGACAACTTCCACCTCCTCAACGGCGATTTGGCCGACCAGAACTCCATCGACAACGCCGTCAACCAGACCCAACCCGATGAGTTCTACAACCTCGGCGCCATGTCCTTCGTCCCCGAATCCTGGCGCTCGCCCATGATGACCGCCGACATCACCGGCCTGGGTGCGCTTCGCTGCCTCGAAGCCATTCGCAAGCACGCCCCTCACTGCCGCTTCTATCAGGCTGGCTCTTCGGAACAGTACGGCAAGGTCCGAGATGTTCCCCAAACCGAACTCACGCCCTTCCACCCCCGCTCACCCTACGGATGCGCCAAGGTGTTCGCCTTCGAAATCACCCGAAACTACCGCGAGTCCTACGATATGTTCGCCTGCACGGGCATTCTCTTCAACCACGAAAGCCCTCGCCGAGGTCTTGAGTTCGTCACCCGAAAGGTCACCATGACCGCCGCTCGCATCGCCCACGGCTTTGACGAGTGTCTGTGGATCGGCAACGTCGAAGCCAAGCGAGACTGGGGCTTCGCCGGGGATTACGTCGAGATGCAGTGGCGCATGCTCCAACAGGACAAACCCGGCGACTACGTCGTGGCGACCGGCCGCACGCACAGCGTGCGCGACATGATTTCGCTCGCCTTCTCCCATGTCGGCATGAACCTAACGTGGTCGGGAGAAGACGTCGACACCATCGCCACCGACCAGAACGGCGTGGTGCGTGTTCGCACCAATCCCAAGTTCTTCCGTCCCGCTGAAGTGGATTTGCTCATCGGCGACCCCGCTCTGGCCGAGAAGGAACTTGGTTGGGTGCCCAGCACCTCGTTTGAAGAACTCGTTCAGATGATGGTCGACGCCGATATGGCGACCGTTCAGGAAGCTGTTGACGGTGGCTACGCTCCGCCCACACCACCCGAGTGATGCAGGAAGGGTCGCCATGTCGCTGCCCGTTCTCTACTCCTTTCGTCGCTGCCCCTACGCCATGCGGGCGCGGATGTCCATCGTTCGGGAGGGCTTCGCCGTTGAGCTTCGGGAAGTCGTTCTACGAGACCGCCCCGACCACATGATGGAGATTTCACCCAAGGGCACGGTGCCCGTGCTCTTGCTGCCCGACGGTACGGTCATCGAGGAGAGCCTTGAGATCATGCAGCATGTGCTCGATTGGGAACTCAGCGAGGAGGAAGCGCACTGGGTGGCACGCAACGACGACGAATTCAAATTCCACCTGGACCGCTACAAGTACCCGAACCGCTACGAGGAGGTGGACGAAATGGAGCACCGCACGCTTGCATCGGCCTACCTCGCTGACCTCGACACTCGTTTGGGCGAGGCTCCGGCTTTTGCAGCCCAACTCAACGACGCGCTCTTCCCGTTCGTGAGGCAGTTCGCCAACCACGACCGAGATTGGTTTGACGCTCAACCTTGGACTGAGGTACATGCTTGGCTTGGCGAGCATCTGGAATCGGAGGAATTCAAGCGCTGCATGAAGAAAGAGAAGCAGTGGGTTGAGGGCAACGAAACCCTGCACTTCCCTTGAGTTTGTGAAACAGGATTTCTGTGCCAGGGACCAGGTAAACACTAATGGCCTCATCACGGAGTGAAGGTGCATGGCAGCCGAGCAGACCGTTCAGACATTAGCGGCCTTGACCGTGATTGGAAGCGTGGTGTTCGTCCTGTTGATGTGGTTCAACATCGCATCGCTGATGAAGTATTTACGACGGGACAAAACAGAAGGTGCTGTTGAAGAAAAACAACGGTCACGCCTGTTTTGGGCGACGGATGGCCTTTTCACCTTCTTGTTTTCATTGGACTTTTTGTCGTTGCTTATTTTCCTCATCTAGCAAGCGTCGGTATTGTTCGTTGATCCTTGTCTGGTCGGACCATTTGTGGACCCATTCGGTACCATACTCTTCACGCAAATCGCGTGAAACATTGAACAAGACCAACGAACTCCTGATTTCAACGTCCAGCATCTCTGCAAAGTGTTCGGCTGTTTTGATGTAGGCGATCCTCCTGTGGTCCGACGAACGTTCTCCTTGTTTGTAGCGTTCCCAAGCAAACTTCGTGAGGTCCACCCACCACCCGACGCCGCGTGTGTTCATGCCGCGGATGGAGACGCCACCCCCCCCCTCCGTCACCGCATGGGTCAGACAGATTGATCCGTAGGACTTCCTTGATGGGGTAGACGGTGCGTGTCACTTTGTCCCCCCTCGTGTAGATTTCCTCAATGGTGCCATACACCGTGCTGATACGAAGGGTGTGGTCGGTGTGCATTGAGACATACGCTCCGTAAATGGCAAGAGGGACCAGAGCATAGGGTAAAGCAAGAAACAGAATTCCTGCAAGAATCATTTTTGCATCGCTCGACAGCAGGAAGTCAATCGGGACAACAACCGCCGCGAAGAGGAACAGCGGAGGGCAAATCAGTTTGGCCAAGAGGCGGGTGGATGGCGATGACTCTTTGGTGTCCTCGAAGTCAACGACCTTCGCACCGGTTTCCCAAAATTTCTCCTCCACGAGTATACCCCACCGAATCCGGTGCTGGGTTGCTTGCGGTCTTCTTGTGTTTTCTCCCGGAACGGGCAGGTCATCGGCTGAAAACTTGTAAGGCCAGCCAGCAAGCGAAGGGCATGGCTTCCGATTACGACGGGCTGACGGTCGCCGACCTCAAGGAAGTGCTTCGAGAGAGAGGGCTGCCTGTTTCAGGCGCCAAAGGCGTTCTCATCGCCCGACTGCAGGACCACGATTCACGTTCTGCTGCAGCTGTCCAACCTTCAGAGGCACCATCGGATACGACGGAAGTTTACGATGCCATACAAGTCAAGGAAGGGAAAGTTAAGTTCAGATGCCGCGTGTGTGGGGTGCTGCTCGCTGTACCGGCTGGCTACAAGGGGAAGGTGGAATGCCCTGCTTGCAAAACGCAGCAACCCGTGCCGAAGCCCTCAACATTGGACGGCCGATACCCGTTTGATTTGACCCGCAACCAGTGGTCGATGGCGGTATCGATTACGGGCGTGGTCATTGCCCTGGTGGCCATTTTCGTCTTCTTTAGCGCGTTTTCCTACGACGTGATGTGCCCAGAGGAAGCACGTGGCGAGATTGTCCAAGACGGTGAGACCTACAAGACCTGCGATGGAGGCTCGTGGGGACCAACCCTGACTCGACTCTTCGTCTCCTGCTTCGTCTTGGTTCCAATTGCAGCTGCATTGACACAATCAGGATTTGCTTTGCGCAAACCAAAGGTGTCCCTCCAACAACCAATTCAACAGGCTGGAGCAGCGACATCAACCTCTAGCCACGGGTCCGTCGTTCAACAACAGGAGCAGTTCTCCGATTCGGCCTCGGCAGAGGTGTTGCAACGGGTCGCGAAATATATTGGCGTGGGGCTCACCGCAGGCTCGGGGCTTGTCGCTTTGGCGGCCGTTGCCTTTGTTGTCTTCATCATCTATCTTCTCTTCTTCTGGTCGTAGTGAACGTTTTCTCACTTGAACAAACGGTACCATTCAAAGAACACAAACATGAACAGAAACACAACGAAACCAATGAAGCCCTTTTTCTGATGTTGTTCTACCTCCGATAACGGCCATCCCCGTGTTCCCGTCATTGAATCATCCTGTTTTGGGACCGGGACAGACGAGAATATCATCAGCGATAAGCCCAGCATGGGCGCCCATAATCCATTGTAGGCCCAGATGAAATACCCCAAATTATCCAAGTCCGCAGCCAACGAAATCGGTAGAACGAAGTCGATGATTGACCAATCCACGGCCCAAAGTGGTTCGCCGTAACTGCCACTGTCGAACTCGGTACCAATGCAAACGAAAAACCAACTCACGATGAAGCCAATCGGTACCAAGAGAGAGGCCAACAGCGGGGAGAGGAAATATCTGATTTTGGACTTTGCATTTACAGCAATTTTGAGCGGTATGAAAAAGCACAACGA
>DAGF01000115.1:7400-7559 GCA_002495645.1 Euryarchaeota archaeon UBA549 | reverse complement strand
CCGAAGATAATTTCTCAATTGATAAACTTGAATCGACAGGGCAACAGAGAAATTGGACATCTATCGATCTACGTGGGGCAGAGAGTGATGCATCTTAATCCCGTGAACAAATCCATATGATGTCAGATATTGTCTTGGGCTACATTCTTCAACGACCCG
>DAGF01000115.1:5486-7207 GCA_002495645.1 Euryarchaeota archaeon UBA549 | reverse complement strand
TTCAATTCCGGCCGAGCCCACCACGCAATTTGACAAGGCCGAGTTGAACCAGCAACGAACAACCCGCCTTGGTTTGACGAGTTCGTTTGCGACGCTTCAATTCCGGCCGAGCCCACCAACTCCTTGCTGGGCTACATTCTTCAACGACCCGCGCTCAGTTCACTGTATGGGCCTGCTTGACCAAGCCGATTGGGGCGTCTTCAAGCAGAAGGACACATGGCAGGCCTTTGCCATCGCCATCGTCATGTTCGGTGCAATTTCCTTTGCCGCCCTCTCCATGTTCGACAGCATGGACGAGTTGTTCCAATCCGATGCGGAACCGGCGCCCATCCCCGACATCGTGTTTGAATCCTTGAATCGCAGCGATGTTGAAGCCGGCTTTGTCAATGAAACGGGTTGGTTCAACCTTAACGACCACCGTGGAAGCGTCATCATTCTCGACCTCATGGCCAGGGATTGCAGCAACTGCCACTTGGTTCAGGAACACATTGAGAAAAACATGGAAGATTGGCACAACATGTCCAACACTTCCGGTAAGTCGCTGAAAATCTTCGCTTACGGTGCTTGGTACGATGAGTCGGTCAATTACCTCAACAAGAGCAGCGGTGCATATTCCGTCCCCCTTTACCCCACAGGTTTCGGTTCCACCGAGGCTGCGGTGCTTGAAGACGGGTCCACCACCGACCCCGTTCGTTTGTTCACCACGGGCGGCACAGGGCAGATTCCCGTCGTGCTCATCATCGACGAAGAGGGCTACATCATCGCACAGCAAGCAACCGGCACCCCCATTGACGGGTGGGCAAAATTTGACGGTATCCTTGAAACAGCGTTGACCGAAGATATCTCGGAGACCTTTGACTCGAGAATTGGATGGGAAGAGCCTGAGACCTCCTACACTGCGGTGTTCGCACTGGGACTTGTCCTCTCCATCCTCGTCTACTTCTCACCGTGCGCTTTCCCCGTACTTCCCGGATTCATCTCCTACTACCTCTCCCTTGGCGCTCGTGAAGACGAGCTGATTGAACAAGGGAAACTCAAGACCGGCATGCCGAGTTCGTTCAACATCGGTGTCCTCTCCGGCCTTGGCATGTGGACCTTCTTTGGCATCATCGGTATCGTCGCTTTGGTCATGGGAGAAGCCTTTGCAAAATCGGGCATCATCCATTACATCGCCATCTTCATTGCACTCTTGCTGATTGTGCTCGGTTCCATGATGCTGCTCGGTATCACCTCGCACGTGATGGGCTTTGTCCAAAACCTGGTCGACAAGTACAGCACGACCGAGGCCGACGAGACCTTCACGCCTCGCCGCAACATGTACCTCTACGGAATTGGCTACGCTGCGGCTTCCATCGACTGCACCGCCGCTGCCGTGTTGCCCTTCGTCATCTTCCTCAGCACCCTCGGTACCACCGCCATCGGTTTCGGAATTGCCGGTCTCATGGTGGGTTTACTCATTCTCATGATCGCCGTCACCATGCTGGTGGGCATGGGTCGTCAAGTCATGATCAACTTCTTGCGCCGCGCCACCGGTCACATCAAGATGGTCGGTTCGTGGATGATGATCATGGCCGGTGTTGGGTTGACGATTTACCTGACCAACGCCGAGGCCGTGAGTGCTTTCTTCAGTTGAGGGCGGGACGAATCCAGCCGTACCAGAGGCCGAAGGCAAGCGCCGTTCCTGAGATGCCGTCAAACACGTAGTGCTGTTTGATGAGGGC
>DAGF01000115.1:0-5153 GCA_002495645.1 Euryarchaeota archaeon UBA549 | reverse complement strand
GTTGAAGCGACCAACAAGGCGCATGAAACCCAAACGACCACGCCGATTGGACGGGTCCACGTGCCGTTTTCCATCATCACAAATCGGACGAAGAAGACGACCAAAATACTGAGCAGAACATGGATGGACGGCCACGCATTGTAGGGTGCGTCAGCATCGTGAAGTGCACTCATCATCCAACCAAGCAGGCCTTCAGCACCGTGGGCTTGGGAGCGGAGTTCAATCTCAACGGGGAAGATGAGAAAAATCGCAAAGGCGATCCAAGCGGCGACGATGAGACGTTGAAAGAAAAGCAAGCCGTGCTGTCGATGTTTTGGTGAGGCGCCCACCCAAGCCGCCCAAGGAAAGTAAAGGTAGAACGAGTAGTAGGGGATAACCATCCATGCAACAAAGGGTAATTCCCAATCCAAGGGCATCTCCACTTTCAGGGTGCTCGTGCCCCTCCACGCAGACAATCGGTTGATGAGACCGTAAGGAAGAGCACCCAAGAGCAAGAAGAGTGATAGGAGAAAGGACCCGTATTTCAGCCGGGACCACTCGTCTCGATTGGGCCACCACCGGTCAATGATGGACCAATCATTCTTCACCATCTGGACCGGCCTCTGTTTGAGCCTTGACCAGTTCCTTCCAATGAATGATGCGGTCCGAGAGAACGGCTGCCTCTTCCTCGTCGTGGGTCACGTGCAGCGCGGTGATGCTGCGCTGTTTGAGGTGGGTTCGGGTCATGGAGGCGAGTTCCAAGCGACGTTTGACATCAACCGAGGCAAAAGGTTCGTCGAGCATGATCACCTTCGGCTCTTGCATCAAGGCCCGGCCAAACGCCACCCTCTGGGCTTCACCTCCCGAAAGGCCAGCAACACCTCGTTGATTGAATCCCTCCAAGCCAATGGCGTCCAACACCTCGTTGATTCGGTTTTTCTTATCCACCTTGCTCATGTCCTTGGAAGCACCCAACGCCATGTTCTGTGAGACATTCAGATGGGGGTAGAGCACCGGTTGCTGGAAGAGCATGGTGATATCGGGATGTATGGTGGCGTTATCGAGCGACGTTTCCCCAAGGAGCCGTTCACCTGTCTCGAGGTGTTCCAGCCCGCAACATGCACGGAGCAGCGTGGTCTTACCGCAACCGCTCGGTCCGAGAATGGATACGATTTCCCCCGCACCCACTCGCAGGTTCAAGTCATCAAACACCAACCAATCCCCTAGGCGTACTGCCCCGTTTCGCAATTCAAACATCATGTCTTGACCTCCATGCACGTGCACGTTCATTGATGGAAAGCACCAACAGCGTGACCAACATCAAAATGGTCGCCAACGCCATGGCGGTTGGGAATACATACGGGTCGAACTTGGGTCGTGAGGCCACTTGGTCGACCAAAATGGACAGGGAATCCCACGAACCTACACGGACCACGAGGAAGGTCGCACCGAATTCACCCATCGAGAAGGCGAGGCACAAGGAGCCGGCCATGGTGGCAGGAACCACCAAAAAAGAACCTCGTGAATGCCACCAGAAACTCACCTTCCCCATCGGCAACAAGGACGCCTGTTCTGCAAAAATTGGGTCAATGCGCTCGATAGCAGGCACCATCAGACGAATCACGAACGGTAAAACCAGCATGATGTGTGGCACGGCAGGCAGGTAAGGGAAGGTGAACATCTCAGGAAACCACTGCAAGATACCAGCCACCATGCCCAAGCCGACCATAACAGCGGACATCGACAAAGGAAGCATGCACAACGAATCCAATATTCCAGCGGCTCGCTGGTGGCCACGCTGGCGAAGCGTGACCAGGCAGGATGCAACGGCGTAGCCCACAGGAAGCGCCACGAACAACGACACAACGGCATAGGACAGTGAATTGGTTAAAGCATCAAGCAACGGGACGGTAGAGAAATCACCGTTCCACGCCCGTTTCCATCCTTCCAGCGTCCACGCAGAAGAGACGCCTTGGTTGCCAATGGTCCGAACACGGAAGGAGGCGAGGACCACCGTAGCAAGCGGGGCGAGCAGCAAGACCAGAATGCCGTTGACAAACCAGCGCCAGCCTCGAGAAGCCGTTCCGTTGCGCTCCCTGTTCATGGCCTCGTGATGCATTGACAAGACCTGGCTGTGGCGGCGCTCAAACCGTCCCGCCAAAATCAGCATCACGAGCATCAGAAGCATTTGGAAGGTGGCGATAGCCAGCACGGCCAGGCTGGTCTCGGTTCGGTATCCGGGAATGCCGGCCGTCCCTCCCATTTCGCCCAACAGCGATTCAAGGGTGTTGGAGGACGGTGCCAGCCATTTCACCAAAGCAAAGGAGGTGAAACTGAAGAAAAAGGTGTACGTGGCGGCCACCAAGGTGGCAGGTCCGAGGACGGGGAGCCACAGATGCTGGATACGTCCACGCCACGATTGTCCTGATGGAAGGAGAGCGAGTTGTTCCTCCCATGTGGGGTCCAACTGGGCCACGACGGGCTCAACAAAGCGAATCATCAGGGAGAGGTTGAACCACACATGGGCCGTCACCAGGGCGATGAAATGGCCGGGGTGCTCCCAACCCGTCGTGGTCGCAAACCAGCCCACGATGCCCGATTCACCACGGAGGTCAAATCCAACACTGTACAGGAGCCCACCGGGGGAAATCAACGCCAAGAACCCCACAGCAGCCACCACCGGAGGGGTGACGAAGGGCAGGAAGAGGAGTGCACGCTTGAGGCGAATGTTGCTCCACTGGTATCGGCCAAAAGCCCAGGCAAGGGGTAATCCGAGCAGAACGGTGAGCCCGGTCGAGACCGTTGCTTCCATCAGGGAAAACTGGAACGCATCCACGGCGCCGGGTTGTTCGTGGACGGTGGCGAGTGCTGCAAGCGGCGTGATGCCAGTGACGGCCCAAAGTCGGAGGAGTGCTAAGCTGATGGGGAACAAACCCAAGCCGATGACAAAGACCACGGCCATCCATTGAATGAGTGGGACACCAGCAAAGCGGGTCCTCCATTCAGGGGACATGTGCGCCACCTATTGGGTTGCAGCGTTCCACTCGGCGAGCCAATCTTCCATTTCTTCGGCAATGCGTTCGTTGCTGATTTCGGCGTTCATCGCCGGCACGTCGGTGTGGTAAGCGTACCCATTGGCCTCAGGCCAGACTGCATTGACGAGCACCGACTGCATGAGGTTGTTTTCGGGCATGTTCCGGTTCACTTCCTCCGAAAGCAGGTATTTGATGAAGGCGTTGGCGGCTTGAAGCTCCGTGCCTCCGTTGATGACGCCAGCGTATTCGACCTGATGGAAGGTTGACCGCTCGAGCGTCAGTGAGGTCGACTTCGTCCAGTTCTCACTGTAGAAGGCTTCAACTCCCGGTGAGTGGCAATACGATACGGTCATGGCAGCATCACCCAAGTGACCCTCCACCCATGCACCATAGCCGCCACTGTAGTGAATTTCGTAGGCTTCCGTCCAACCGGTCGTGAAGATGGCTCCGTTATTGGCCATCGCCTTCCACCAATCAAAAGCATCGGTGGTTTCGTCCTCATCGTTTTCGAAATAATCAACGGTTGCTGACATGAAGGCTCTGCCTGGTGATGATGTCACCGGGGAAGGAAACGCCGTTAGGCCTTCCCAAGCAGGTTCAGTCAAGTTCCAAAGTGAGGTTGGTGCGGTCAAATTGGTTCCATCGACACGGGTTTCGTCATAGTTCAAACAAACGTCCCCGCGGTCAAATGGGAGGGCGTAGGGGCCGTCGTAAGGCTCCAATGCTGTCTGGGAAATGCCTTGTTGACTCACATCATGTGGTTGAAGAAGGCAGAAATTGAGGGCTGTTTGCAGGTAGGTGTTGTCCAAACCTATGGCCAAATCCGCTTGCTGTGCTTTCTGCGTTTGGAGCAGTTGCTCAAGGATGCCGCCCGAGTCGTCCGCACGGATCATCTCAACCTCGTAGCCTGTTTGTTCGGTGAAGGTGGCGAGCATTTCATCGGAAAACGCAGCGATGTCGTAGGTCAAAATTCGAAGAACACCATCGGATTCACGACCTGCTTCAAGGATGACGCAATCACCGTCGTTGATGGGATTCAAGGTGGCGAGGCATCCGCTCAGGGGTGCAGCGATCAAAAGAAGGAGAACAAAGGGAATGTGTCGCATCATCATCACTCCGTATTCATTGCATCAATGATGACATGGGCTCTGTCGACCAAATCCATCGGGTTTGGCCCGAGTATGTAGAGAGAGGGCTCCCACCCAAAGGCGCCTTCGTCCAAGATGATGTCGAGGCGACCTCCGTGTGGTTGAAGTTCGCCTTTGCTGGCGTAGCCGAGTTTGTAATCGAGTTCATCCGAGATGTAGTTGATGTCGCCTTGGTCAACCATTCCGTCCAACGTTGGCGGTTTGAGATTGAGGACGGCGACCTTTTCGGCGTCGATGGACTTGGCTTGCAGCAGGATTTTTGCGAGGTGATTTGAAGCACCGAATTCAGGCGTTTCGTGCCTTCGCAAGACATTGTCCACCAATGTCATTCGCCCAGGGTAGGCGGCCACCTCTTCGGTGCTCGAGGCAGAGGCCATGCATGCGGCGATGTTCATCCCAACGGCTGGCATGTAGGACTTGAGTCGCCTCAGGTCGAGTCGTCCTGTCGCCCACTCAAGCCGGCGAAGCAGGGCCTTTGAGGACTGATCTTCATCAAGGTCCATGCCGGTCAAGGTCTTGTCGTATCGGAGCGTTTGGCTACCACCGAACTGGAGTTCAAAGACCAGTCGTTGACGCACCACGGATGCATCTGAGCCAAACTGCCCGAGTGAGTGCGCCAGTTCTCGAGCCCAGCCGTCAACCGTCGTTTCGTCGGCTGTGGCGCCTAAAGGTATGACGGATTTGGTGATGAGTCGTGAAACGGTGCTTTGTGTCGAGCCTGTGGCTTTGGCAATTTGCATCTGCGTCCATCCAATGGTCCGAAGTTCTTTGGCGAGTTGTTGATGCAAACGGTCCAACCACTTGCTTCCAATATGTCCGAGCATGGTCCCTCGAGAGAGGCCTTTCTATTCAATCTTGCTCAGAAAATATTCACATTGAATAGAATAATTTCCCAATTTATCTCTCCTCATCTGAAATCGGAGGTCTAATTCTCGTGAGTTTTTTTGTGAAGTATTGATTTTATCAATGCCTCGAAATCATCTGCTTGCCA
>DAGF01000118.1 GCA_002495645.1 Euryarchaeota archaeon UBA549 | reverse complement strand
GGAGATAAATTGGCCGTTAAGGACTGTCTCAGAAAACGGGGATGATGATGTGTTCAACACCATCGACTCCCAATGTTCTCCATCAACGATGTTGAAATTTGCTGCAGCACCTTCGGCGATGATGCCGTGAGGCATGCCAGATGGATGCGGCGTGGTACGCGCAGCGTTGACCGAGACCGCCGCCACGGCCTGAAGTGGATGCATGCCACAACGTTGAACCATCAAGGAACACATGAACGGAAGGCTGAGTGTTCGGCAATTGGGATTGAAATCCGATGCAAGCGTGAACGGTATGGCCTCGTCAACAACTTCGTCCATGTTCGGCCATCCATCGCCCATGGCATAAGGAGTGCCGGGAAGGAATCCAGTGTTGACGCCACATTCCTTCATTTTCAGTCGAACATCCATTGGGGTATGATAGGCGTGATCAGCAGTTTCCACACCCAAATCTGCCGCAAGTGCCCCGCCTCCCCCGTCTGCAAATTCATCCACGTGCATCCGAAGTGCTAATCCCTGATTTCTTGACGCCCGCAATACAGTCTCGCTCTGCTCTGTTGAAAACCAGCCAGGTTCACAAAAGACATCAGCAGAACGTGCGATGTTTTGTTCAACGATAGCTGGCAATTGTTCAGAAACCAATTCTTCAACATATGATTCTGCGGTCTGGCCGCGAGGAATATCGTGCGCACCCATCCATGTATGGTCGATCGTTGGCGTATGTGCATTGGTGTTCAATCGCTCGGCGATCTCGAGAAGTCGGAGTTCTGATTCAACATTCAAGCCATAACCACTCTTTGCTTCAAGGTGCGTCGTTCCTGTGTGCAAAGCCTCTCGTAGCCGCTGGTAGCCGAGGATATGAAGGGCGTCATCAGTTGCCACCCTGGTTTGCTGAACAGTGTATTGTATTCCTCCTCCCAAAGACGCAATTTCGGCGTAACTCTTCCCCTCCCGGCGCCATGATACTTCTCTGGAACGATCACCAGCCCACAGCAGATGGGTGTGTCCATCGATGAGCCCAGGTACAACGGCGTGTCCTTGGACGTCAAAACATGCAGTTTCACCTAGAACCGAGTGCCGTCCATCAGGTATGGAAAACTCTTCAATCAAATCTTCTGAATCTTTAATTTGTGTAATTGCACCCTTTTCAATAACAATTCCCAATCCAGAGGATTCTACTGAGTTTTCAAGAGAATGCTGTGGCGCATTTCGAAAGGAAACCAGCGGGCCGAGATTAACAAACACGCTCCGCATGAACGAGTAAGTAAGAAGAGGGTTGAAGAACAATCGGTCTGTGGAATGTCCATGGCAGGTTGGACGCTTGGGATTGAAACCACGGCGCACACGCTTTCATTTGGGTTGGTGGACGCAGAAGGAATTCCTTACCCTGCTGCAAGCGACACACTGCGCCCCGACCAAGGTGGAATTCATCCAAGAGAGGCCGCCGACCACCACAAAGACGTTGCATCTGAATTATTCCAAAAGGTACTCGAGCAACATAATCTTGGTATCGAAGACATCGGTGCAGTTGCGTATTCCCAAGGACCTGGTCTCGGCCCCTGCTTGCGTGTTGGTGCAGCCGTCGCCCGCGGTCTAGCAACCCGTATGGATGTACCACTGATCGGCGTCAACCACTGCGTTGCTCACATCGAAATTGGACGGCAACAGTGCGGTTGTGACGACCCTGTTCTGCTCTATGTTTCTGGAGGCAATACACAAGTCATTGCCCGCCTCAACGGCCGGTATCGCGTATTGGGCGAAACATTGGACATCGGCATTGGTAACATGCTTGACAAGTTTGCACGAAACCAAGGCATTCCGTTCCCCGGAGGGCCTAAAATCGAGCAATTAGCGAATGAATATCTTGCAGAGAACCCCAATCCTGACATGGAGGGGCTGCAACTCCCCTATGCTGTGCGTGGGATGGACCTTGCATTTTCAGGCCTTTTGACCGCTGCTCAACGTCTTATCGATAATGGCGCACCGCTCAATGCGGTTTGCTGGTCATTGCAGGAACATGCTTTCGCTTCATGTGTTGAAGTCGCCGAACGAGCCATGGCACACACCGGTAAAACCGAACTCTTGTTGGGTGGCGGTGTTGCTTGCAATCAGCGAATCCGGACAATGTGTGAAGAGATGTCATCTGACCGTGAGGGCGCCTCGTTCGCACCTCCGCGAATGTATTGTATTGATAACGGCACCATGATTGCTCTCCTCGGATGGCTTGAATTGAAGAAGCGAACCACTTCTTTGGAGCAGAGCGCCATTGATCAGTATCTCAGAACCGACCAAACGCCAATTGTTTGGTCATAACGACATGGATGAATACGGTTTTTAACGGGTAGCGAGCGCAATTACTTGGGGGAATTATCAATCAACGGACGACGGGGAAGAAAGGAGGAATTCAATCCTTTTGCAAAAGATGCTTCTCAGCAACACCGCCGTCGACGAGAAGACCGTGAGCGCCAGCATGCCCGACGTCCTGTGGCGCCAGCAGAAACGCCGGTCAATCAACCCCGAGACATCAAGGCTGATTTAGAGCGCAAGCAACGCGAGGCCATTGAGAAATTGGAGCAGAAAGGTGATGTTTCGGCCCCCGTCGTTGCACCTGCGCCTGTACCAGTGGAACTTCCGAAGAAAAAGGAAGAAAAACCACTTGTTCAATCTCACGAAGACCGTCTTGCAGAATTGCGCAGAAAGTCCGAAGAGACGAAGATGAGTGCATCCCGCATCGAAGCCACGCCAGAAGCTCCTTCCACGGCTTCGCCAACAAGTGAATCCGCCATCCCAGTTTCCGATGAGGCTCTTGAGCCAGACCTCGCATCCCTCGCTCCAGAAGCGGACAACATTGCACCTGCTAAGCGGGTTAAGAATGTCTTTGCAAAAATCGAGACCAAGGTTGAGTCGAAGCAAGACCGACGCCGTGGGCGCCGACGCATGGACAAGAAGGGTGGCGGCCGTCAAAAACAGGAAAAGAAGCTCAACCGGCAGAAGTATTTGGAATACAAATACGCAGCAAAAGACATCCTTGACAACCCCAATGTTCCCGAGGAACACCGTTCAAATGTTCTTGGCCAAATATGGGCGAAAGGTGAGCGCTTGGGCATTGATGATTGTCTGGCATACATTGACCAAAAGGAAGCGGAACTCGTTATCCCAGAAGATGTCGGTGCTGAACTAAAGGACCTCGTCAAACGGATGACCACAAAGAGATGAGAACATGAGTGACCTAAAAGTAGCCGAAAACATCGTTGCTAGCGTGCATTACACAGGAACGCTCCCTGATACGGGTGAAGTCTTTGACACGAGTGAGGGGAGAGATCCTCTCAAATTCTTAGTCGGGCACCGACAAATGATTCCTGGTTTTGAAGAGGAACTCATGGGTGCCGTTGTTGGTGAACGTCGTGAATTCACGCTCAGTCCAGAACGCGCTTACGGAGAACCCATCGAAGAATTGATCGCCGAGTTCCCGAAATCTGAATTCGCTCAACTTGAAAAGAGCGGCGTGACCATTGAAGTTGGAATGCAACTTGTCGCACAAACCATTCAGGGCCCTGCCCCGTTCTTTGTCAAAGCGGTGTCCGATGAATTCATCACCGCCGATTTCAACCACGCACTGGCGGGTAAATCACTTACGTTTTCTGTTGAGGTTGTAGAACTGCAAGAAGCCTCAGAAGAAGAGTTGGCTCACGGGCATGCTCACGGACCTGGCGGCGTGGAGCACTGAATCTAGGCGAGTCTTGATGAAGTGGCCACCCTTGTGAGTGCCATGGGCAGCGAACGCAAAGCTGATTGGAATACCCTCAGCGGTATACCGTTGCCCCTTTCTCTCAATCAAGATGATGCCGTTGCTGATTTACCTCCAGCCGGCCACCCACCATACACGCGGGGGATTCACGAAACCATGTATCGTTCACGCTTGTGGACCATGCGCCAGTATGCAGGATTTTCAAGTGCAGAAGCGACGAATGAGCGTTTCAAACTCCTTCTGGAACGTGGCCAAATGGGCCTCTCTGTGGCTTTCGATTTACCAACCCAACTCGGGTTGGATGCAGATGATGAATTGTCCTTTGGCGAAGTAGGCAAAGTCGGTGTATCCATCTCTTCAGTAGAAGACATGAAACTCCTTTTTGATGGCATTCCTTTGGACGCTGTCAGCACGTCAATGACCATCAACGCCCCGGCCATGGTGCTTCTGGCCATGTACATCGTTACTGCCGAAGAGCAAGGTGCTTCAATGACTGATTTGAAAGGAACCATCCAGAATGATATTCTCAAGGAATACATTGCACGGGGCACCTATGTTTTCCCACCTGCTCAAAGTATGAGGTTAATTACGGACATCTTTGAATTCTGTGCAGAACATGTGCCCAAGTGGAACACCATTTCAATTTCAGGCTACCACATTCGAGAAGCTGGCTCAACCGCCATACAAGAGGTGGCCTTCACACTCGCCAATGCACTCGCCTATGTCGAAGCAGCCGTTGCAACCGGGCTTGAGATCGACACATTTGCTCCAAGGCTCTCGTTTTTCTTTAATTGCCACAATGACTTTTTTGAAGAAATTGCAAAATTCCGAGCGGCTCGCACCCTCTGGCACGACCTCATGAAACAACGCTATGACCCAAAGAATCCCAAATCCACAATGCTACGCTTCCACACACAAGTTGCTGGTGTTAGTCTCACAGCACAACAGCCGTTGAACAACGTTGCACGAGTGACGATACAAGCATTGGCCGCAGTCCTTGGAGGCACACAGAGTCTGCACACGAACTCGTACGACGAAGCCTTGGGTCTACCAACTGAAGCCTCGGCAACCGTCGCCTTACGTACCCAACAAATAATTGCCGAAGAATCCGGTGTTGCAGATACTGTGGATCCCATCGCCGGATCATGGCATGTTGAACAGTTGACGCGGAAAATATACGATGCTGCAACGGCCCTCATCGATGAAATTGAGGAAAAAGGCGGTGCACTTTCAGCCATTGAGCAAGGTTGGCAACAACAAGAAATCCATCTTTCGGCCTATCAATATCTCAACGAGATTGAAAAGAACCAGCGCAACATTGTTGGCGTCAATTATGGGACCATGGATGAAATTGAAGACATTTCCATCATGAAAACCGACGCCACCTTGGGTGAACGTCAAACTGAGCGCCTGACACAACTACGTTCCTCTCGCAACAATGATGCAGTATCGCAGGCACTCGACTCCATACGCAAGGCCGCAGGAACTGATGAAAATTTGTTCCCGCTGGTCATTGAAGCCGTTCGCCTTCGAGCAACATTAGGAGAAATCATAACCGCGATGAAGGATAAATTCGGCACATACATGGCGCCGAGTGGGTTTTGAGGTGTTTGTATGAGTTATGGCCCCATCTACATTGACCACATTGGAATAGCAGCAAAACACCTTGATGAGAACAGTTCATTTTGGCGATTGATTGGCCTTACTCAGGGTGACCACGATGAAACCGTTGAAGACCAAGGCGTCACCACTCGGTTCTTTTCGACATCCTCGCATAATGAGGAAGCGCCAGTAGCGAAAATTGAGTTGCTCGAGCCAACTGGTGAGGACACACCGATTGGGAAGTTTCTTTCCAAGAGAGGGCCAGGTGTTCAGCAAATATGTTTCTCCGTTGGTGATCTTACAGGACTCTTGGCACACCTTGCTGAAAATGGTGTACGACTGATTGATGAAGCACCACGGTTAGGTGCAGGTGGCAAGATGATCGCCTTTGTTCATCCCAGTTCAACAGGGGGCGTCCTCGTTGAATTGAGCCAACGGTCATAAGAATGCCAATGCCAACACCTATAATCGGCCTTGAACTTCTTTCGTATGATGAGGACCTGCATTGACCAATTGCTCGCCCTGCCACACATTGATGCCCCGAGTTTGAAGGGCGAAGTCCATTACCTCGCTGGACGTCTGGAACAACTTCGTGTTCAACGAACGATTTCCAATGAGGCATACCTTGACGCCGGTGCAATTCAGGGAGCCATTGAATTGGTGGCCAACATGATTGACATGGGCGTTCCACAAACGGAAATTCAAGAGCATCTTCGCTCAACACTCCACCGAGCAAACCGAATTGAAACAAAGCACCCAGGCCTTAACTGGGCTGTAGAATCAGGTCGTGCGAGTTGAGTCGCCCATGGGGCCCACATTGCTCTCCGTTCGGAGTGCTTCGAAGCGCTTCGGTGATGTTGTTGCGTTGGAAACTGTTGACCTTGACATTCACGAAGGTGAAATTATCGGCCTTGTTGGCTCGAACGGAGCTGGAAAGACAACATTGCTTCGTCTCCTTTCAGGCGTGTACCGGCCTACTGAAGGGGATGTTTTGTTGGCCGATGGGACACAGGTTGAGCATGGTAGGGAACAACTTGGCGTTGTTCCTGAAAACACAGGTCTGTACGCACGGTTAACTGCTTGGGAGAACATTCGGTATCACGCAAGAATCCACGGAATTCCCGATGATGAGGCGTGGAGACGAACCATGTATTTCGCTCAGCATCTGGGCATGGCTGATGTGCTGGGGAGGCACACCAAGGGATTTTCACGAGGGATGCGCCAAAAAACGGCTTTGTTACGAGCACTCGTCCATGCACCTCGTGTACTTTTGCTCGATGAGCCAACAGCCGGCCTCGATGTAACGAGTGCAAGAACTGTGAGGGAACTCGTACGTCAACTTGGCCAAGAAGGTGGGACCGTGATTTACTCCACTCATCAACTTGCGGAAGCAGAACGCGTATGCAATCGAATTGTAATCATTCACAACGGACAGGTACGTGCAGACGGCACACCTCAAGAATTGCTTGAACAAACCCAAACGGGTCATCTCGAGGAGGCCTATGTGGCGCTCACCGCAGATGTCGCGCGTCCACGTAAAGAAGATGACAAGCCCCTTTCCAAGTGGTCATCATGGTGGCGCGGATTGTTCACGCCAAAGACACCGGAGGAGGTGGGCGAGGATGAGTAAATCCAGCGTTCGCGTACGAGCCATTGCCAAGAAGGAACTGGTGGAATTTGTGCGTGACTGGCGTACCATTCTCGCTATTTTGATCATTCCACTTCTCATGTTTCCCTTGCTGTTCATTCTCTTCCCGCTTCTCCTCGCCTCAGAGGCAGCAGAACTGGATGCCCTCGTGGTTGACGTTGTTGTCCAAGGCGATGACATTCCTGCTGATATGGGCTTGCTGCTCAACAATTCCACGCTCAACATCACATACGAGCCCTTGCCGGTGTTAGAGGTGCTTTCAGCACCGCAAGGCGATGAGGAGCGATTGAGAGATGGAAGCGTGGATGCGATTCTCCGACTCCGAATGAACGAGAGTATCTTGGAATACGCCGTGTTGTATCTATCAACATCCGAACAAAGTTTGGAAGCGAGGACTCGTACTTTTGATGTCCTTGCTGGCTGGGAACAAAACGAAACAGTTCAGCGAATTGAAGCGGCTGGACTTGACCCTGAACAGACGCTGGACCCGCTTCAATGGGACGGTGATGTATCTCAAAGCGATGTGGCTACACAAGGTGAACAAGCGGGCATGGCGTTGTCGTTGTTCATACCTCTGGTGTTGTCTGTCTGGACTTTTTCTTCTGCAATCCAGCCTTCGATTGACATGACGGCCGGCGAACGGGAGCGAGGGACACTGGAGGCTTTGCTTGGTCTTCCCTGTACACGTATGGAGTTGCTGTTAGGCAAGTGGTTGGCGGTTGCGACCATCACGGGCGTCGGTGTTTTGTTGCAAGTTGCTGGGTTGCTCTTTGCCATTGGTTATTTGGCCACGTCCGATATCATTTCGGCGCCGAGCGTTTCGTTGACGGCTCTTCTGCTTCTCTGCTTGGCCGTCCTGTTATTTGCCATCATGGTGGTGGCGTTTGAACTTGCATTGGCCATGCGCTCCCATAGCGTAAAGGAAGCGGGTTCAATCCTCGGCCCTGCTGTTCTCATCATCCTGTTCCCGGCGCTGTTTACACAAGTCATCAATCTTGATGGGATTGAGGCCTTCTGGTTTGCCATTCCCGTCGTCAACGTGTTGTTGGCCTTGCGAGAGCTGTTGATGAACAGAATCGTTTACGGCCACATCCTCGTTTGGTTGGTGTCCTCAACGCTTTATGCATTGGGAGCTGCCTATTACGCAGCACGTCAGTTCAACAGAGAAGACATCGTGACGAGTCTATCCTAGGCTCCAAAGGCGATAAGCGCCTGGCGAACAATGTCAACAATGAGGTCAATTTCCTTTGATGTGATGTTGAAGTGCGGGGTGAATCGGAGAGCGTTTTCTCCACCGTGAATCACACCCAAGCCTCGTCGTCGGCACCATGGCTCAACAGCCTCCATCCCGACGACGGGGAATTGTGTCGGTTCCAGTTCAGCACTGCACAACAAGCCCGTTCCCTGAACCTTCGTGATCACATGGGGAAATTCTTGTTGCAATTTCGTGAACTTCTCAACAAACTCGACACCGCGCTCCCGAATATTTGTTCTCAATTCTGGTGTGATGGCATCGAGGACAGCAACAGCGGTCTCCAATGCTCGGGGGTTGGTTGTCATCGTGTTTCCGTAAATCCCGGTCACATACATTTCTGAAGCGCGTTTGTTCATGCCAAGGACTGAGAGTGGATATTGGCCGGCGTTCATTGCTTTCGACCAGGTCTCAAGGTCCGGCGCCTCACAATCGGCGAAGCCTTCGTAATCCACCACGGACAAGGTGCCTTGCCCGCGAATACCTGCTTGAATGGAATCGACCAAGAGCATGCTATCGTGCTCAAGTGTGAGTCTTCGAGCAGCGTCGTAAAATTCCCGAGATACACACTGACCGGGATTACCCTCGCCTTGAACGGGTTCAATGGCCATCAGTTCAATGAAGACATTGTTGGCTGCCGCATCGTTAAACGCTTGTTCCAGCGCTTCAACATCGTTTGCAGGCACAAGAATGAGGTTGTCTCGGTTTTGAAAACTGGCCAGGTGCTTATCGTACTTCCCTTTGCATGAGTGCGACATTTGTGCTGGACGGTCCGTCCGACCGTGGAATCCTTGTTCAACCGCCATCATTTTGATGGTCTTGCCCTCGTGTTTTCCACCGGGTTGCGTCATGAGATTCGCATTGACATCAGCTATTCGCAGGCTGACAGTGACCGATTCAGAGCCGCTATTCATGCAGATGAATTTTTCAAATGGGCACGAACCACGGGTATGTCCCAATTCCTTTCGCAGACGCTCATCAAGACGCTTCTGGGAAAAGGAAGCAGTCATGACGTTGGCCATCACCCAATTGTCCGACATGGATTCAATGACCTGGTCGGGCCCATGGCCCGCTCCAAGCATGCCGTAACCACCGTTGTCGTGGACAACAGCGCCATGGGATGTGATGATCCAAGGGCCTCGTGCGGCGAGAGCAACATAGGGGTTAACAGTTGCAGGGTTGTAGAAATTCACAAACCCTCCTTGGAGTTCTGTGATGAGGGTCGTCTCGTCAGACCCTACGTAGAGTTCAGCATATTCATCGGCCATTTCTTGGTGCCTCGCATAGGCTTCGTCAATGGCCCGCTCGAGTGATTTATCAGATTCCAAAAAGGAGAGAATCTCGTCATCAGAAAGACCGGGTGTAGCAATCTCTCCCACGACAGAGCGAATTTCATGGAGCAACGCCAACGGGCGTGGAACAGCACTTGTCTGCATGGGGACCAATCCCCCGAGGTATCCTTTGAACATTGGCCTAACGTGGCGATGGTGTTCTCTGTTTAGCGGGCCATTCTGTGATGATTGGAATAGCCAAGTAATACTGCAAGAATACATATATGAGAATCTTGAGCATCAACCATGCCGAAGGTGTCCTTAGACATGCCACAGGAACTGGTCAATGATTTGAGAATTCACGTGGGGGATGAAAAGAAATTCGTCAGTCTTGCAGATGCCATTCGCACAGCTTGCAGGAAATTACTCGACCAGTTGGATTCCATTGATCTGATGCACGGCAGGAGAGATATTCAATGACCACAAAAGAAGAAGCGCACGAGGCTGTACGAACCTTACTGGCCTACTTGGAAGGTCCGGAAGCGGTTTCACGAGAAGGCCTCCTCGACACACCTAAGCGTGTGATAGAATCGTGGGATGAAATTTTTGCAGGGTACAACATGAATGCCAGCGACCTGCTACAAGCCACCTTCAATGCGGAAGGCTACGACGGGATTGTTTTGCTGCGTAATATTGAGTTCACCTCAACGTGTGAACATCATCTGCAACCGTTTCGTGGCCGAGCCCATGTTGGGTACATCCCAGTCGACCGGATCGTGGGCATCAGCAAACTCGCGAGAATTCTTGAATTGCATGCACGGCGCCTGCAAAACCAAGAAAGAATCACGCAGGGCATCGCGGACGACCTCGTAAGGGAACTTCAGCCCCTCGGAGCAGCTGTTATCATTGAAGCAGCCCATGGATGCATGCAATGCAGGGGGGTCGCAAAACAACAGGCTATCATGACAACTTCGGCCATGCGGGGAGTGTTCTTTGACCGACCAGAGGCTCGAGCAGAACTCATGCAACTGATTCAACAACCAAACCTCTGAGGCACAAGAATGCTGGACGATTCGTGTGGACGGGCTGGTGAGGCTACGGTGGATGCACCAGCAGACCTTGCTGCGACCTACAACATCGTCGAAATTTTCCATTCGGTCCAAGGCGAAGGTTACAGAAGTGGCATCCCTCATGTTTTTATCAGATTTGGCAGATGCAATCTGCGCTGTGAATGGTGCGACACTGACTTCGACACCTACCGGGAAATGTCGGTGATTGACATCCTTGGTGAAGTCCTCAAATTTGATTGTAAGAACGTTATCTTTACAGGTGGAGAACCTATGCTCAATGATTTGTGGCCCCTCGCCCGCACGTTAAAGCGACGAGGTTACCATCTTTCGGTGGAGTCCAACGGAACCGTTGAAATCCCCGAGGGATTGCTTGATTGGATTTGCATATCACCCAAAGACCAGATGTACCCGAAGGTTGCCATCAAACAACGCACTGGAGATGAACTCAAATGCGTCTACGTGGGCCAGCCACTCACCATGTATGACGAATTGAAAACGGGCTTTGACCATCTCTTCCTTCAGCCCTGTTATGATGAACACGAAAGTGTAGAGAAAAACGGGCGTTCATTTGCTCTCACTGAGAGGGTTGTCAAAGAGAATCCCGTGTGGAGGCTTTCTCTTCAAACACACAAATGGATGGGTATTCTATGACAAATCCAACCAAGAACACCGCTGTCATGGCACTAAGTGGTGGCATGGACTCGACATCCCTGTTGCTTCATCTGCTCAGTAAAGGCTACGAGGTCACAGCCATTTCGTTTGATTACGGACAAAAGCATGTGCTTGAGATTGACCGTGCTTCATCTCTGATCGCCTACCTTAGCGAGCACAACATCGAGGTTCGACATCATATCGCGGACCTGACATCTGCAACGGCACTGTTTGACAGCCACTTACTCCAGACGGGTGATGAAGTTCCGCGAGGTCATTACGAAGAAGACAACATGAAAGCAACCGTTGTCCCTAACAGAAACGCTTTGTTCTCATCGCTGCTCTATGGAACAGCACTTTCTATCGCCAATGAGAAGGAATCACAGGTTGAAGTGGTGTTGGGAGTCCACAGTGGTGACCACGCCATTTACCCAGATTGCAGACCCGAGTTTTACCGTGCGCTTGAGCACGCCTTCGCCATCGGCAATTGGGACAGCGAACGTGTTTCCTTTACGCTCCCCTATCTCAAGATGGACAAAACCAGCATCCTAAGAGACGCCGAACAGGCCATCGACTCCCTCGGCTTGGATTTCGATGAAGTCTTTCGCCGGACGTTAACATCCTATCAACCCGATGCAGACGGACGTTCGGATGGCGCGACAGGTTCGGATGTTGAGCGAATTCTGGCCTTCAACGCCATTGGAAGAAGGGATCCTGTTGAGTACACCAAACCGTGGGACGAGGTTCTCAAAGACGCATTGGAAATTGAACGCATCCACAAAGACGAGGAATACAAAGAGCGGTTAACTGACCTCCAGTATTATGTGACTCGACAAGCAGGAACAGAACGGGCCTTCACCGGTGAATATTGGAATGAGAAGAGGCCGGGCGAGTACCGATGCATTTGCTGTTCAACCCTCTTGTTTACTTCGACCATGAAATTCGACTCCGGGTGTGGATGGCCATCCTTCCATACTGAACACGCCGAGGCCAATATTCTACGGATTGAGGACCACTCTCACGGCATGCACCGGGTTGAAGTACGATGCAGCTCATGCGATGCCCACCTTGGCCATGTATTCGACGACGGACCGGCTGCCTACGGTGGTGAACGGTATTGCATCAATTCAGCCTCCATGGTGTTTGAAGAAAAGGACGGGGAATAGATATGACGACAACCATTCGAAGATATGTAGAGACGGACACAGGGCACAGGGTGCCCAACCACAAATCCAAATGCAAACACCTCCATGGGCATCGCTATCGATTCGAAGCGGAAATTGAGGGCGATGTGGTGGATGTATCGGGAGTCTCAGAAGAAGGCATGCTCATGGATTTCTCTGATGTGAGTACCATCCTCATGGAGCATGTTCACGATGTAATTGACCATGCTTTTGTCGTGTACGAAGGCGATACAATGGCGCTCGCTGCATGTGAACAAATGGGGGATGACCATCGAACGGTGGTTGTTCCATTTATCCCTACGGCAGAAAACCTTGCAAAGTGGGCGTTTGATGCTGTCGCTCCACACATCACATCAGCGTATGGCAACCGTCTTCGTTTGGTCGCCATGCACTGCAGGGAGACGCCCAAATCCATCGCAACTTGGCGACCAGTTCTATCGTAATTTACGGCGGTGTTCCTTCCGCCATATCTCGTCATCAGCAGCAAATTCCAAAGCAGTGGTTGCTTCAACGAATGCTCCGATTAATCGGGTTGATTCTTCGGTGCTAGGAGACCCTTTCAACAAAGTTCGCTTGAGGGTTTGCTCAACGGAAGAGCGACGGGCTTCCGAAGACCCGGTCGCAGCAGAAAATTGCTCAATGGCTTTGATCAACATTTCACGCACTTTCGGGTCCAATCCAGGCTGGAGAGGCACAACCTCGGGAAGGCCAGGATCCATGCCTTGTCGCTCAAGGACTCGAGAACGGTGAATCTCGTACAGAAGAGCATTCACGGCGTGGCTGAGGTTTGCAATTGGGTATCCTTCCCATGTCGGGAGGGTGACGAAGAAATCACATTGCTCAAGTTCTGAGGTCGAGAGACCTTTGCCCTCCTCGCCGAAAACAAGAGCAACTCGTCCACCAGTTTCGGACAACCGTTCTACCATGTCCCAAGGAAACAGAAAATGACGGAACAGCGTCTTTTCACCAATCTCACGCTTCCCTGATGTGCCAACGACAGCCGAGCAATCCGACGTGGCGTCCCGAATGGTGTCATGAACGCTGAGTTCGTCTAAAAGTCGAGCAGCATGCTTCGCTCGTGCTCGTGTCTCACCATCGGTGGGTGAGCAGCGAGGCTTAACCAAACGCAGGTCATCAAACCCATAATTCAGCATGCTTCGGCATATTGCTCCGAGGTTTCCCGGATGCGTGACACCGACCAGAACGACAGTGAGTGCAAACGGGCCCGACGGTAGTGGGATGTCCTGGCGTTCACCCATGGTTTAACCACCCTTCTCGCTCAAAAACGCAGCAATCCAGCGCGGATCGCATGATTGATACAGAAAAAAAAGGAAACCCCCGTTTTCTCTGTCCTCCATGACCAAAGAGCGCTTTCGCAAATTGTGCTGGAACTTGAGATGTAAAATCAATGCCTCAAGTTCGTCACGGTCATCGCCATGAACACTGACAGGTTGCCTGTCCCAGTCAACCCAAACAGGCACACGAACACCATCAATCGGTGCGGCGTTGTCGGTAGCGGGTGACGTAGCCTGCGATCCAGTTGCGCAGTTTCTTGGAATCAACATCGGTCAATTGAGCGACCATGTGCTTGTTGTGGTCGAAATCATCGGTGAACTTCTCACCGTGTTCTTCGCACAGTCGAATGGCTCGGATTTTGATAAAACTTGGACGAATATTTCCCATGCACTTCACTCCTTCATCAGTTTGACTTCAACGGGGAAGTCGGGCTCATCGTGTCGGATGACAAGAAGACGCACCTTTCGTGGTGGGTTTTCTATGCCTCGTTTCCAGATGTGTTCATTGACCTCTGGGTCAATGTAGAGTTCTTCGTCTTCACGGACCTTCAAGTGGCGAATAACTTGCTCTCGGATAATTTGCATAGCACGAGGAGCGCGCTTGAAGCGTGTGATGTTCCATGCATTTCGCAAGGGGACAATGAGTTCAGATTCATTTGGACGCGCCATATTCTCACCTCATCGCTGCAACTTGCTGCGTCGCCATTGGTGTCGCTTGGGGTGAGACACCGTGTTTCGGTCGGTCTTGAGCATGACCCAAACAGGGACGCGCCGGTTCTGCTTTCCTGCCTTCAAGAGGCGAATTTTCTTTGCTGCTGGCTTATTTTTTGACATTTCGAGCACCTTCTCAGATTCTCCTAACGGACGCATTACTGCGGCTCTTGGACAGTTGGGCGAGGACCTGCTTGAGAGCAGTGTCGCTCATGGGGGTGTTGATTGAACCTTGTTCAAACATCGCTGCAAGGTCGGCTTTGATGGCGTTAGCGCGCTTCGGGTCAACCAAGCCGATTCGAGTTAGACGAGCTCGTGCATCAGAGGATAGGTGACGGCGAAGAATGGCATCAATGTTCGCTGATTCAGCCGCTTGCTGTTGGGCTTGTTCTTCAGCTTCAAGTTGTTGGGAGGCTTGTTGCTGCAACTGCGTTTGGAGTTGCTTGAGTCGTTGCGCTCGGAGAGCAGCCAACTCATCATCATGGTTGGCCGTCATCGTAGACACACTCGCACTTCCCGGATTCAATACTTGTCCAGACCGGGGTACTGGGCTTCGGTTTCTTCACGAACCGAGTGAGCGATGTTATCCACCAACTTCTGGCCAGCAGCGGTGATGCGGCGGCCTGCGTAAAGTTGCACTTTCCCGTCTTCAGTTTCGACTTCTTTGGTAGGGACTTTTTCCACCAAGCCAGCGTCTTCAAGTTGTTGGAGAGCCGTTCGGATAATGTGCCTGGAAGCCACACCTGGGGTGTTGGGGCTTGCACCGTTGTTTTTCTTGCCACCGAAGGCTTGAGCGAGTTGGGTGACACCGATAGGGCCGTTGCGGGCGACCTTGCGAAGAATAGCAGCCGTTCGCAAGTACCACCAGTTTTCTTGGGTTGGGGGGCGCTCCCGGTCAACGGCCGTCTTCACGTATTGCCCCCAATCTGGCATGGAAACAGCCTTCTGGTCTTCCATTGCTGCAGCAAGTGCAGGGTTGAAAATGTCAGCAGGGATGTCATAGACGGTCGTCATCGTGATGCACCAAGCAACATGGCGACCGTCCGCCCCTATATCAAAACAACGGGTCAAGCACCCGTTCAGGTCATGCCCACAATCGCCGTCCAACTCCATCAATACAAGCCTTCTTGAAGAGCGCTCGGCTGGTTGGGCCGATGAAGAAGGCGTTGGCCCAAAACCCCAACCTTCTGCGAACCCTCATCGGGTTGTCATTGACCCTTATTTTCATGCTCTCGTACGCTGTTTACGGAGCAACCGTTTCTCCTTCGGTCTACATCTACAAAACCGATGCGACCGTCAACGAATACACAGCCTCGTCCGCAGATGAAGACGTTGAGCGAACCTACGACGCAGAAGAGAACACAACGACATGGGCGTGGCAGGTCATCGCCAACGATGCAAACCTCACGTGGGTGAACATTACAGCCACCGAACTCTCAAGCGGTGCGGTCTTGAAAGTAACCAACGTTGCCAAGCTCTACAGCCATGAACTCCTGGGTACAACCTACACGCTTGAAAATCCGCTGGAGGAAGAATTCTCTTGCGCAGACCTTTGCGAACACGCCACCGTCCATGAGCGCACAAGTGAGGAAGGGGGTACGATTGAATTCCATGCACTCACATCGGTCGACCCCGCTCGCCGCTCAAACGGCTCGGTCTTTGCAAGTGATGTCGTTGAAGCCGAGGAGAAAGCACGAGCCGCCATCGCATACACGCACACACCGTCCATTCTGCGAATTGAAATCATTGAGAGCGGAAACAGAACGACGGAGCCAAGCATATCTGCCGAAACAGTCAACGAAGAATTTGCCAGCATCGCCGTCTTTTCAGTTGATGCCGCAACGGAATTCCTTTGGGCGCTCGCAGCGGTTGTGGGCTGCTTTTCGATGGTCCTCATTCCATCGTTCACGGTGTACTTTGCTGCTCGAGCGAAAGAAAAGCGGGACGAGGCTAAACTTGAACTCGCAAAAAACGAGGTTGAGGCATCCATAGGAAGCGGAGAAACACCATCGGAAACCGACATCGCTCCTAAATAGATAGACGGTACTTGCCTCGGTTGAGGAAGATGCGAATCGCCGCCATTGCTCTCGTGTTGGTGTTCATGTTGGGCACACTCGGCTCAACAGTCCCATCTGCGCTGGAAGAGCCCACAATCATGAGGAACCCTTCATCCGGAGTGGACGTACGAGTCCTCGGAGCAACGGTGGAATACACCAGCAGTCTGGATGAATCAAAGTACAAAATGTTCTCCTCCAATCACCCAATATTCGGATTTAACCGACCTCAGGAGCTTTTCGTTATCGATGGCATGGTCAATGTTTCTGCAACCCTCTCAATTACGGTTGAAAACCTCGGAACCAATCCATCGGGCGTCATTGATGTTAATGTGGTCCTTTTGCATGACGAGTACACGTTTTTTGAGATCAGTAATTCCACTGTCCAGATGGCATCGCTTGCAGGAGGTGCACAAAACACAGTGACGGTGAATATAGTGCCGAGTTATGCAGGCAACCACACGCTGCAAATCACCAGCACCTCAACCGTATCAGATGACAATCCTGGAAACGATGTTCGCAATCAACCTTTTACCGTGGGGTATGAATACTTCAATTGCGATTCGTCCACCGTCTGGACCCTTGGAAGCGGGTGGCAAATTTCCACAGACACCTCCATCTCGCAGGGCCGTAGTTGCCATGCGGGGAACGGTCAATCCTCAAATTACAACAACAACGCCTTGGCTTCTATGACAACACCCGTGATGGACCTTTCAGACGCCCTCCCCAACCCGAGTCGAACCAGCGGCCTCTCGTTTTTCTACACTGGAAGCACTGCGGCGAACGATAAATTGACCATTTTGGGGAAGAACCCATTTGGCGTATGGTCCGAAATTGGGTCTATATCTGGCACCATTGACAGTGTGTTTACGGACGGAGCCAACTGGCAAACATTCAGCGTGAACAATAAAGGGCATAATTCACCGTTAATTCCCGTAGCGAGCGACCTGTTTCATAGCACATCACAATTCAAATTTGAATTCACATCCGATGCATCCGGTACAGATATCGGATTTTTCATTGATGACATCGTCATCGTATATGACCAAAAAGTGAGAAGCAGCGAGTACAACGTATCGGCGCGCGGGATTTCCAACAACGGTGCCACCCCCGGAGAATGGGGCAGCGTTTCCCTTGAAATCATCAACACAGGCAACATTTCTGAATTGTTTATTCCTCGATTAGAAGGTCTTCCGCCTTCATGGAACGCGTACTTCACAAGGTTATCAGGAACAACGTTGGATCCATTATCGGGATTAACGGTCCTCCCGGGCACACCCGTTGCGTTCAACATCCGAATACAGCCCGACCCAAATGCTTCTATCGGTTTCCAGCAAATGACCATACGTATTGCATCCAGCCAATATCCCGATGTCTACACCCTTCTTCCCGTCCAATTTCTTGTCAAAGCAGACAGAATACCCGTCATCACTCCCCCACCCGTTCGACCCAGTTGCCCCCCTTCCCACACCTGCACCTTTGAGGTGGGCTTGTCAAACGAAGGAGGAGCAACCGATGTGTTTGACTTGTCCATGGACATGTCCAGCATCCCCAATGAATGGGCGGTTGGACTCGCATGGACACAGATGTCCTCCGTTTTGATCCGTCCCAACGAAACAGTCCCTGCTCTGTTCACCATGACCGTACCAGCGGGTGCAGCGCCAGACACCGTCGTTGAATTTGATTTGACTCTGCAAGCCCAAAACGATACGTCCCGTTTGGACGTCAAGACCATCCCGATATCGGCATCGATGGTGAGTGAAGCCAGTGTTGCTCTTACCAATACAGATTCAACCGCCAAACAATACGTTGAAGCAGGTTCGCAAGTTGTACTGAAGTACACCATATGGAACAATGCAACGCGTCAAGACATCTTCACCATGCGCGCTGATGTGTCCAATGAAGGCACCTGGACGGTGCACCAACCCACCCGGCCCGATGCCGTCCTGAATCCAGGAAAAAGCACGACTTTTGAGGTGGTCATCGACGTACCAGAAAACGCACAAGCCGACGACCGAGGCCCCACCATCACGCCCGTCATCGAATCAAAACGAAGTCTCATGGAAATCGAAGGAGAACCTTACGACGGCTTGAGGGTCATGACGACGCATGATGTCCAGTTGACCACGATTTCATCACCAACCAAACTGACACCCGGCGTACCGAACGAAATCATTGTTCGTATCATCAACAACGGAAATGGAGCAACGAACGTCAATGTGGCCCCAGAAGACCTACCCTCCACATGGGATTGGTGGTTATCGGTAGATGGAGACAATTTATCAGAACCGGTGCCGCTCAGTGTTTCGTATGACCTTGAGCACGAGAAGGACATCAGCATGTGGATACTCCTGCCGATGACCGAATCTGCTGGTGAATTGCATACGATCACATTAGGAGCTCATCACGAAGGGCAGGGGCTTGACATACATCCCGATGATAATTGGGTCGAACTTATTGTGTCCACTGATTCAATTCGGATTTCATCAATTGAACTCAAAGATCAATCAAATTCCACCATGGCAGGAGGAAGCATGTTTGCTCTAGCCAGTCTGCTGAACACAGGAAATGCCGTCGAAAACAGACTCTCGGTTGAAGCAACCGTTTCATCATCCCCTCCCCTTCCAGGTTTGCTTGCGTTCTTTACCGTGGCAGGAGGCGACCGTGCGGTTGCCAGTGAAGTACCGGTACTCGTCCCTGCGGGAGGGAGTTTAGACCTTAGATTGGATGTGCTCATACCCGATGACGCTCCACTCAACACCCGATTCGTGCTTCGGTTTGACATCCTCGGCGCCGTGGACGAAAATGACCTTCCCAAACCAATGACCGTTGAAGCCCTCGTGATGCTCAACCAGCAACGGAGTATCACACTTGAGTCGGGCCTTATGCAAGCAGGAGCCATCCCCTACGGGACCTCAGCTATGGTTCAAATCAACCAGACATCGACCTCCACCATGAATGAAAACACGGTTGTAACCCTTTCGGGTGAAGAGGGGTGGCAAATCACCTGTGACAAACGCCTCGTGAATGCATCCGGTGTTGTCATTGACTTCTCATCGGGGCACATCACACCCCAGGCAAACCAATTGCGATGTGAAGTGCTCAGAATGGCAGGTCCACTCCAAGGGGAGTTGAGCATAGCATCGAGAACGGTTGACGGATTTTTGCGAACAACGGACGTTCTCAACATCTCGTTTGAAGCCCCTCCAGCCGAGGAAACGATGTCCACAACCACCCTCATCGGCGGAGGTATCGGTGCACTGGTGTTCATCGCTGGCCTGCTCTTCGTCCTCCGAGGTCGTGGAAATGATGAGGAAGATCATGACACAACCGAAGTCGCACCACACGGTCCACCCGTTTCCGAAAGCACCAGCGAAAAGGCCGTACCCGCCGTGGAAACCGCAGTACCGTTGCAGGCTGGTCCACCAGCGTCCGGTGGGCCTCCCACAACAACTGCTCCACCAACAACAGCAGGCCCGCCTTTACCAGAGGGTGGGCTACCGGTCGGCTGGACACAAGAGCAGTGGGAGTACTACGGCCAACAATACCTTGATGGAACCCTTTGATGACCGCATGGCGTGGACACCTATCCTCCCGCATGGTACGCCTTGTGGTTTGTTGTGGCTGCATGTGGCGTGGGAACATGGTACCTTCGCCATTTTACCCAAAGGGTACAAGCCACGCGAACCGTTGCCCTTTTTGGCACGGCATCGATGTTGACGCTACTCGTGTGGACATGGGTTGAGTTTTGAGGGACAGGGCATGGAGGAAATTGCAGGAATGGAAGACCATCCATTGGTGGACCAATATCCGTGCAGAACCCCAGTTTGGTGGGCGAGAACAGGCGAGATCAACAAAGACCCCGCTCTACGAGGAGTTAGTGGACGACGTGTCGTGCTGAGAATACCCAAGCAATTTGGACGTATAGAGGGGAAAATTGCATCTCTTCTCCGAGCACCAACTGAATTGCGTCGCCCGTTGGATGAGATGAACAGCATGTTATGGGAATTGGCTGACGGGAGTCGTACATTTGGGCAAATATGCCATGCGATGAACGACGTGTTCCGAGAAGAAATTGCACCTGTTATGCAACGTACTGCTGCCGCCATTCAACAACTGAAGAACAACAACCTCATGCTCGTTTTAGAGGCCCCTCTCGACGCTCGCTGGTTCATCGGGCCCGGACAGACACCCGAACATCAAACACTGGATGACCTCCCGGAAGACCACGCATATGATTGGTCGCCAATGAAGAACGAAGCCCCTTAGTTCGTTGGTGCTGGCTGGTTGTCAAGCGGCTCCCAAACCAATCGTAAACCGAGGCCATCGCTGCGCTTATCCCGGTCAGCAAAGGAGCGGGCACCACAACGCGTTGAATCGCTTTCAGTGAACCATGCGCCGCCTCGAACGACGTATTTGCGTACGTCGTTAACGACCAGTGGGGATTGCAGACGACCGTCTGCATACGATTTCACCCAATGATCAGCACACCATTCTTGCACGAGGCCATTCATGTCAAAAAAGCCCCAAGGATTCGCTTTCTTCAACCCAACCTCACGCGTTGTGCCTCCTGAATTACCTGCATGCCAGCCATGTTCATCCAATTCTACATCTTTGTTGCCAAAGGACCAACGTCCTTGGGTACCTGCTCTTGAAGCGTACTCCCATTCTGACTCGGAGGGTAGGCGCCACCGCCCAACCAATCCAAGGTACATCACCTCGCTGTCCCGCTGATTCAATCGGTCGAGAAAGAGGCTGACGTCGTCCATGTTGATGTTTTCTACAGGGCGGAGACCAGCACTCCAACCTTCCTGAAATTTAGACGGATTTTCGCCCATCACATCGTGCCAAAAGGCTTGGGTGACATTGCGTTCGCCGAGAAAGAAAGGTTGGGTGATGTCAACGACACAGGCGGGTTGCTCGTTGGGGTTCCCCTTCCCGGTCACATCACCCATTTGGAATGTGCCCGGTTCAACCAAACGATACGAGGAACCGTGCGCATCTGAAAAAAAAGGTGTAGGCAGAGACGACGCCATGCTCATGCACTCATTTTCTTTGATGCGGAGAGGACGGCCTCAACCAAGTTAGAGAGCCGTTCCTGCAAAGATTCATCCACGAGAGATCCGTCCTCGTCGAAGGCTTCTTTGACATGGCCAATCGCCAATTGCTCCGGAACCGGCCAAGCGTGCAACCAGCGCAAAGCAATACGCATGTGGTTGAGGGTGTTCGAATTGGTCACACCTCCAAGTGTTGACATCAGGCCGAAAACTTTGCCTCCAACGTGCTTATCATACATCCAGTCCATGGTGTTCTTCATGACGCCAGACATCGTGCCGTGGTATTCAGGAGACGAGAGGAAAAAGGCATCACACGACTCAAGGAGGCTTTGGAATTCTTTGACGTTCGGATGAGCCCAGCATCCTTCTTCACCAACCAGTGGAAGTGGTTTTTCTGCCAGGTCCCAGAAAACGACGTCCGCCCCTTTGGCTTCAGCCATCTCCAATGCGGCGTTTACCAGCATGCCTGATTTTGATGAAGAACGGTACTCGCCGGCAAGGCCCAAGATTTTGATTCTGTCATCGCCCATGGTGATTCCAATCCTCAACGGCCCTTGAATGTAAGGATTCATCCCATGGTCAAGAAAAAGCAATGCTTATGCATGCATCGTGGGTGGTTGCAAACCGGTGATGGCATGCCTGGTGCGGAAGACGATATCCACGATGTATCGGATGAGATAGCCGACGGTGTTGATGACATCGCTTTGGCATCGGTTAACGATGCTCTCGACGCGGTAGAAAATGAAGAACAGCAATTGGACGCAACCCCTGAGGAATCTGCACCTGCAACGCCGAGGAACATCATCCCTGAGCTTGAGGATGTAGAGGACCCTGAAGAAATGGTTGAGGTGCTTTTGACCGTCGGCGAGGAACGAAGTCGTCGCAATGATGTCAAGGGGGCCCTTGCAGCCTTCAATAAGGCCATTGCACTCGATCCGTCTTGCGACATGGCTTGGTTCAATCGCGGTGTGCTTCTTGAAGCGCAACAAGACGCTCGAGGTGCACGCCAATCCTTCCAGATTTGTCTTGACCTCAACGAGGAACACGCCCCTGCGACAGCCAATTTGGCTATTCTGCTTGAGCGAATTGGTGATCTTGAGGGAGCGTATGAAACGGCTGAAAAAGCGCTGGGTTTCTTCCCCGGCCATCCCGCACTTGTCCAACTCAAAGAGCGATGCAAGAACAGCGGAATTTCTGTGGCCATGGAAGCCATGCAACCCTCGATTGAAGTGACCCAAGAAGTCGACATGCAGATGGTGGAAGAAATTGCAGAAGAAGCCGGCATTGAAGACCCAGAAATGTTGTTACAGGAAGCTGTTCACCACGACCACGACGAAGACCAAACCCTCACGGTGGAAGAATTGCAAAGTGCAGCGGAGGTTGTTGTTGCTCAACAAGAAGTCATGCAGGAAGTGACGCCGGAACCGGAACCGGAGCCTGCGGAAGAGCCTAAGCCCGAACCAGAACCCGCAATTGACATTGATTCTCTTGTCGAAGAGGCAACTGCATGCATCAAAGACGGTAATCCGAAAGATGCTTTGGCTCTGTTGAAGCCACATCTCAAAACCATCGGCGCACAACACGCAGGCGCTTGGCGTATTGCAGGAGGTGCTATGGCGAGATTGGATTTGGATAACCACGCCATCGCTGCCATGACGCATGCACAGAATCTTGAGCCAAGTCATGCCCCGGGTTGGTTTAATTTGGGCTCTGTTCAACAACGCTCCGGTATGACACAAGAAGCCATCAACAGTTACCAACGTTCCCTCGAGGCCGACGAAAATTATGCGAAGGCCGCCGAAAAATGGGCATCTCTTGCAAAAGATGAGGGTTTGATTGAAGCCTACATGGGTGCAGCACGTACGCTCATCACCATTGACCAATCGCACCCAATCAAATCGGAATACATCAGCATGCTCCTCCAACTCGCCCAAGGTGAAAGCGACATCATCGACCAAGTCGCAGGACTACCTCCTACTCTTCCAGCCGGCCCCGAGATGGCCCGTGAAGCACTGAATTTGATGGGCGAAGAAACGACGCCTGAACGTGCGACAGCTCTCTCGCTCAGTCAGCAACACAGCGATGCGGTGTTGATGTGGAAGGCTTTGATTCAGCAGGACCAAAACGAGCCCGCTCACTGGACGGGGTTGGCCCGATCGCTTGAACAGGCCGGGGATTACGAGACGGCACAGAAGTGCCACGCAAAAGCCACCAACATGGGCGCTCCTCCCGCTGTGGCCCCCGAAGAAACACTCGCTGTTGCACCGGAGCCAGAACCTGTGGATATCCTAGGAGTTGGAGCAGAGGACACCCCCCTTTCCGAACCAACGACTGAAGTCCTTGTTTCAGAACCTGTTCAAGCCCTGCCCGAGTTGAACTCAGCCCCTGAAACGGACGAAGCCCCACCCGCAGTTGAAGCGCCTTCGCCCGCAATGGATGCAGCCATGCTTTTGGCACCGGTTGAACCGCAACAAAAAGAGGTAGAAGCAGCGCCTCAACCCGAAGTTGACCTTGCGAAAGCGGCGTTGGATGCAGCGCAAACCGTTGCTGTCAACACGCCTCAAACGACGACGAGCAACGCCATATCCAACCAAGATGTCGCCTGGTTTAATCAAGGCGTGCAGTTGATTGAAGATAAAAAATACAAAGAAGCCCTCTCGTGTTTTGATCGTGCACTCCCTGCATTTGCAGGCGATGACGCCATGATTATCCGTATCCTCAACAACCGCGGCAACGCCTACTACTTCCTCGAGGAATATCCGAAGTGCGTTGAATCCTACCACCAAGCCATGTTGATTCGTCCGACAGAAGTTCGCGGTGAAACACTGTACAACATGGGAACGGCCTACGCTGAAATGGAGCGATACAAAGATGCCATCAAATGCTTTGAGCAAGCCATACCACGTGGTTTGGGTGATGAGGCCAAGCGTCGTGCGAAGGACCAGATTCGTCGGTGCAACATTTTGCAAAAGGCCGTGGATAAAAAGCGAAAGAAGCGATGAACACTGAACGCTTGCGGTCAAGTTCAAAAACGGTGAAGGGTTGGGGGCATCATGGACTGCGGCACCTGCGAATCGGCTACGCCTCTGGAAGTGCACCGACCAGATGAGGTGGATGTTGAACTCACGCTGACGGAGAAAGCAACCACCATGTTGGAGGATGCGTTTGGCGACGACCGAAGTCATGCTCTTCTCGTCGGTGTCCTCAGCGGGGGATGTTCAGGCTACATGTACGACCTTCAAATCGTAGAATCAACGGACACGCCTTGCCAAGAACTGAACATCAACGGCTTCCGCATTTTGGTCCCTTCCGCCTCAAGCCATTTGTTGAACGGCATCGAGATCGACTATGTCGACCGGCTCATGGGTGGCGGATTCAAAATCAACAACCCAAATGCGAGTTCTTCTTGCGGATGCGGTGAATCGTTCTCTTGAGGGCAATTCATGGGTCTGGTACGTCATGAGGCATCCATCCTTTTGCTTCAAGGCAAGGGACTTCTCTCCTTCCTGGATGGTCTTTCCACGAACCATGTTGACGGACCCTGCACCACGGTCTTCACGACACGTGCGGCGAAAATCATTGATGTTTGTGACATTGTCCCTGTCGGTGAGCATGTCGCAATTGTGGGCCATGCAATGAACAAAAGCGCACTCGCTGCTCACTTGGCTGAACGTATTCTCGGCCAGGCCATCACCATCACGGACATCAGTGAGCTCAATGATGTCTTCATCGATATCGGCGATTCGGAAATTCCACCAGACGCAACAGTGCACACCTCATTTTTTGGAAGGATGTTCATCGTGCCCATCAAACACAATTGGCAAGCGACATGGACCATGGAGCAATGGAATGAGCACCGAATCGCGAACCTCATCCCCTACCACGGTCACGAAATATCGGGCGCCCATCACCCTCTGGCATGTGGACTTGGACCGCTCGTTCATCCCCAAAAGGGATGTTATGTGGGCCAAGAAGTACTTACACGGATGCGAAGTCGCGGCAAGCAAGGACGCCACCTCGTTGTGCAATCAAATCCGGTGGAAAAACCGACAACTCAAGGCAAAGAACGCAGCCTTTGCATCGTCCGCACTCAATAACCAAGAACGTCTTTGAGTTGGCCTTTGTAAAACTCACCGGAGCCTTGGAGAGATTCAAGTTCATCATCGGTTAATTCCAACTCAAAAATTTGCTCAACACCGTTCGAACCGATGATGCACGGCACACCAATGTAAACATCACTCAAACCGTACTGTCCGGTGAGCAGACAGGAGGCGGGAAGCAACCTTCGTCGGTCATTCAACACCGATTCAGCCATGACAGCGGCTGCCGAACCCGGGGCATAAAAAGCAGACCCGCGCTCCAAGAGTTTGACAATTTCTCCGCCACCGCTCGCGGTTCTAGCGCTGATAGCATCGATACGCTCCTGACTCATCAACTGGGTGATGGGGATGCCACCCACCGTCGTGTACCGAGGCAAGGGGACCATGGTGTCACCGTGTCCGCCAAGAACCATCGGCGAAACATCTTCTTCAGCGCAATTTAGTTCCAAAGCGATGAAATGGGCCATTCGTGCACTGTCGAGAACACCAGCTTGTCCGATGACGCGCTCAGGTGGGAACCCTGTGACCTGCTGCATATGGTATGTCATCAAGTCCAGTGGATTGGTGACGACGATGACAACAGCATCCGGTGCGTGGTCCTTGATGCCAGCCCCGACTTGGGAAACGATATCAGCGTTTTTTCCGATCAAATCTTCTCTCGTCATGCCGGGCTGACGGGGAAAGCCTGAGGTTACAACAACTACCTCTGCTCCGGCGATGTCCTTGTAATCCGCAGTACCCGTGATGGTCCCGTTATAGTTCAGCACGTTGGCATTTTGTGACATGTCAAGCGCCTTGCCCTTGGCGAAACCTTCGTAGATGTCAAGAAGAACAATGTCTGCGATTTTCATTTGGGCGAGAACAAAAGCGCATGTAGCTCCAACATTTCCTGCTCCAATCACCGCAATTTTTCGTCGACCGCTCACCATGGTGTTCACCTTTCAACAGGAACCTGCTCCGGCCAGTCCATAAGTCAAATGGTGAGAGATTTTCAACAAGCCCTCTGGAGTTCACGGCGAAAGCGCTGCAGTGAATCAAAGCGTGGCATCTAAAAACCTCCTTCATGTGGACGATTTGCACCTACCCTTTCGGTGGTGCAATCGGCAGGTGATTGGATGAAACTTGGTGTCCCAAAAGAGCCCGAAGGTGAAACACGAGTCGGCATTGTTCCTTCCAGCATGAAGAAACTCGCAAGAGCCGGTTTTGAGGTCTTCATTCAATCCGGTGCAGGCCTTGCGGCCAACTATCACGATGCAGATTACGAGGCGGCAGGGGCGTCCATTGTCTCACGTGAAGAAGCACTTGCTTGTGAGAACATCGTATGCATCCGATTCCCCGGTGTTGATGGTATCGCCGCAGGCACAAATCTTGCCTGTGTTTCCGACCCGTTTCGCCACCCAGAATACGTCAAGTCCTGCATGGACGCCAACATTACGCTCCTCTCCATGGACATGATTCCTCGACGCCTATCACGGGCACAATCGATGGATGTTAACTCAAGCCAAGACAACCTCGCAGGATACAAAGCCGTGCTCCTTGGTGCAGCTCAAGTTCCCAAGGGCATCCCCATGATGACCACCTCGGCTGGAACCATCCGACCTGCAAAAGTCGTCATTATGGGCAGCGGTGTGGCAGGCCTGCAAGCCATCGCCACCGCCAAGCGCTTGGGTGCAGTTGTCTATGCATCAGATGTGCGAAAATCAGCGGCTGAACAAATTGAATCCGTCGGTGGTCGTTTCATTGAAGTTGACGGCATGGATGATTTTGAAGACGAATCAGGCTACGCAAAACCTCTCACACCTGAATTTATCCAGAAAGTCAACGACACCGTCTGTGGCGTTGCTGCCGATGCTGACATCGTCGTAACAACCGCCCGAATATTCGGTCGTCCAGCACCCATCACCGTTCCCTCTTCCGCTGTTGCTAACTTCAAATCTGGTGCCGTTGTGGTCGACATGAACGCAGATGTTGGTGGAAACTGCGAAGACACCGTTCAGGGTGAAGTCATCACAACTGACAACGGTGTCATCATCGTGGGGACGTCCAATCTTCCAGGCACACTCGCCAACACGGCATCCATGCTCTATTCCAACAACTTGACGACCTTCTTTACCTCGCTTGTCGACAAAGAATCCGGCGCTGTTGTCATTTCCGATGAGGACGACATCTTGGTCGGTGCACCAGAGGGTTCTGATTTCTATGTGAACGGCATGGGTGGTGTGCTCATCTGCAAAGATGGTGCCATCCATCCAAAGCAAACTCGCC
>DAGF01000054.1 GCA_002495645.1 Euryarchaeota archaeon UBA549 | reverse complement strand
GCGTTCCACCGCCGATGACCCGCGCACCACCCAATACCCCCTGCGGCAACTTGAACGAGGCGTTGTGCACGATCCCTTGTGGGCAGCCTGCCAACGCTCGCTCTTGCGCCACGGCGAACTTCACAACAACGTCCGCATGACGTGGGGCAAAGCGCTCCCGTTTTGGACTGCTAACCTCGAGCAGTCCGTGGCTTGGGGCCAGCATCTCAACGACAAATACGCCCTGGACGGTCGCGACCCCTCCTCGGTGGTCGGCGTGCAGTGGTGCCACGGCTTGTTTGACCGGCCCTTCCATCCGCCTGCCCCCATTCTTGGCCTGGTCCGACAGCGCGACCCACGCACCCATATGAGTCGCCTCGACATGGACCGCTACCGGGCCTTCACCGACCTGCCGGCCTCCTCAACTGAGCATCCCATCGTGGTGATCGGAGCGGGTCTTGCCGGCGCTACGGCTGCTCGTCTGCTGGCCGACCACGGCTTTGACGTGGTCGTTCTGGACAAGGGTCGGCGTGTGGGTGGACGAACCTCTCGACGTCGCGTGGACGAAGTCGTCGTCACGCACGGCGCGCCCCGTTTGGACACATGGCCAGACTGGATGACGGCTTGGGCTGACGCTGAAATCAAGGCCGAGCGCATGGCCACCCTCAACAAGGGTTTCGCTCTGGTTGACGGATCTGAAGTCATCACCTCCTGGCTTGATGGCATCGATGTGGTGACAAGCACGACCATCACTCGTTTGGAACAGGACGGCGATGCGTGGCTGATTCAGGACGAGGACGGCAACCACTGGCGGGCTTCAGGCGTGGTTGCAACCGCTCCACTTCCGCAACTCCATCGCATGCTACCGAAAGGTCCAGCATCGTGGGCATCCCATCCCTACGAGCCAACATGGACGGTGGTGCTGGCGCATCAAGAAGCATGTCCTGCAAGCCTTCGTCCCGGCCTTGAGGCGCTCGGACTCAACGTCGAAGCCAGCGAGGACACCAACGGCGTCGTCGTCCACCTCCCTGCACAATGGAGTCGTGAACACCTTGAGATGGAGCGGACCGACGTGGGCAGTGCCTTCCTCACGATGATAGAAGGGCTGGAAGAGACGGCGCTCACTTGGGTGAAAACCGCCACCTTGCAAGCCCACCGTTGGCGTTTTGGTCGGGCGAGCACCTTGGGTGAACGTGCCCGTTTGCCGAGGCTTGTGGAAGCGGGTGACGCCTGGTGTGAACCCGTGGGCACCGGAGGAGCAGCACTTCGCTCGGGTGCTTGGGCGGCAGCAGAAATCGCATGGCAGTGCAGTCAAGAACACCGACCCAAGCCCGCACCCGTCCAGCAAACATTGTTCTAAACACCCGATTGGGAATTAAAATCGGAAAAATGGCTATACCTGCTCCCTTCCATCGTGCCCCATGGACGAGGAAACCGAGCAACAAGGTCCACTCCAACCCATTCTCATCCAAGGAAGCGCCGTCATTGAGCCGAGCGGAGCGCCTCAGCAAGTCTCGACGGTCCTGGCACCACCGAGTTCAGCAACCTCAACAACAGCCACTGATGGCGCTCCCTCCGTAGAGGAAGCCTTCGCCAAGGTGCGATTCTTGGAGGCGAACAAACCCAAAACGAGCGGCTTGTGGGTGATGGGTTTCTTCCTCATCTTTGCATTCCCGTTCTTGCTGTTTTTTATCACCGATCCCAATGTTTTGTATGACGATATCGTGTTCGTCTGTTGCTTTTCTGTGATTGTTGGGGTTGTCCTTATCGGGCTCGCAGAAACCAAGCAGGCCGAATGGAAGAAAGCCGTCCGGAGCGCCAAAGCCGACGTCATTGGAATGGTCGCTGCACCCATCGAGGAAATCAAGAGCTATCGCAGCCTCAATGCAGTGGGCGGTGTGCTCATTGTGGCGGGTCTCTTCTTTGATTTGGGGCCCCTTCTTCTTGTTGGGATCCTGTTTTTTGTCCCTGGTTTATCCGCAACGACGAGTTACGACAAAGACATCAAGCGGGCCTTTGATCGCGTGCAAGAAGGACACGAGAAGAAAGGGAATTGAGGCTTGATTGCGTTCAAAAAGCACCCCCTCCGCAAAGGACGATGTTGGGGTAAGCGGGAAAATATCTATATTCTCAAAAATTGGATTTTCCATCATGGACGATGGCCACCCGGACACCTTGCGTCCGAAAACCATCATCATTCAGGGCCCTCAACTCGAGGAGGCTGAACAGTCAATCCCTCTTGACGATGAAGGCCTTCCTCCACCGGTCAAAGCCGTCACGCCAGTAGAGGTTCCACATGCATCTGCAGGCGGCCATCTTCAATTGCGCATTGGTGTGAGCCTTTTGGCCGCGTTCATGCTCTCGTTTCTCTTCCTTGATTTGGTCCCCGAGACTGACCGGGAAGCCGTCGGCCTGTTTGCTGCCTTCTCGCTCGTGTTTGGGATGTTCTTCCTCGTGGTGGGTGCAAGCAAAGGCCAACCAAGGAAATCTCGACCGAAAACAGTCGTCATCGCCAATCAACAACTTGAGGACAAGAAAACGGGATCATCTTCAGCAGCCTTGGAGGCAAGGTCTGACAATCCATGGATTGACGATGGGGACGAGACCCATTCATTCTGGGCGAGCATGTTGGAGGAGCAGCCCGAGCCCGTGACTGCTCCTGCAAACCAAATCAAAAAGGAAATTCCAGTTTCATCAGACACCAATGATTTGCTCGTCCTGTATTTGGTTTTCTTCATTCCTGCTGCATTACTTTGTATTATCCTTGGAGGCTTAGAGGCATGTGGAGCGGTGTTAATCTGTTGCATGCCTGAACTGTTTGTTATCGCCCTGTTTGGGGATCAAAAAACAAAGTCGTCGGTAGCCGACGTTAATAATCAAATATTGAATACTCTGTTGGTGATCGGTGTGATCATGCTGTTCTTGTTGGTGATCATCGCTTAAGCGTGACCGTTCAACAAACATTGTTCTAAACATTCAATTTAGAATTGAAACCGGAAGAAGGCCTAAACCTTCTTCTTCCTGACGGTCAGTATGGACGAGGAAGCCGAGCATCAAGGCCCACCCCAACCCATTCTCATTCAAGGAAGCGCTAAACTACCCGTTGAGGAAAGCGTGCCTGTTCAAAACGATGACACAGCATCTCTACAATCGGTAACGAGCACCGCTGATGGACTCGGTAGTGCCATCGAGCGATACGAGACCCTCGATGGGCAGACCGACCCCGGAAGGGCTCTTTCGTACATTGCCGTCGTCTTTTTGCTCGGAGGACCGATTCTGGCATTTACGGGCTTGGAAGGTTCGATGGATCTTGAGGAAGCCTTCAACACCTGTTGTGGTGGAATCATCATCGGTCTCGTGTTGGCATTGATTGCTTCAGCCCAAACGAGTGCGTACCAGAAAGAAGTTCGCCTTGCCTATGATACGGTCAAAGCGGAGGCCAATGTTCGGACACCTCCGGCCAACCAATCCCACGTTTTACTCGCGGTGTTATTGATTCTCATTGGTTTCATGGTGTGGGTTCTTGTCCCCGAACTGTTCGGGATTGGCATCATCATGATCGCCGGTGGGGTGGCGGTAGCATCGCTTGGAAACGCCAAGAACAACAAGAAGTCTCGGGAACAGGTGTTGACCCAAGCAAAGTTGGAATTCGAACGACAAAGGGGTCGCTGATTGGCCATCACTCGCCAACGCGCTCGATGACACGGACGTGGTCGCCGCGCATGTTGAGCGTCAT
>DAGF01000059.1 GCA_002495645.1 Euryarchaeota archaeon UBA549 | reverse complement strand
GCTCGTGCTGCTCGCAAGGCTGGTATGGACACCGAACTGGTCTTTGTGGTGGACAACGCAGACCCTCTGCGGAAGGTCTACCCGTTCTTGGACGAAAGTTATGAGGCGTTCATCGGCCATCAACTGGGCTCCATTCCCGCTCCAGACGATGAAGGGAAACCGGATTGGGACCGCTTCAACAACGAAGGCTGGAGTTATGGCGACCACTTCCTTCAGCCCTTCCTTGAGGCCTTGCGACAAATTGGAGTCGTGCCTCGGCTCCTGCCCAATCTTGAGGCCTACCAGGCTGGCAAGTTCAGCAAAGCCGCCAAAATTGCCTGCGACAATCCAGCAGCGATTCGTGAAATTATTGAACGGGTATCGGGCAGAGAACTCGCCGAGGATTGGTTCCCCTGGCAGCCACTCGATTCCAAGGGTTCGCTGGACGGGTTGACGATAACCGGCTATGATTATCCGCTGGTTCATTGGACCGATAGCCACGGAGAAAGCGGTTCATCCAACATCGAGAAAGGTGAAGGAAAACTTCCTTGGCGCCTTGACTGGCCAGCGAAATGGGGGTTCAACCACATCACCTGCGAGCCCTTTGGTAAAGACCACGGCGCCGCCGGCGGCTCTTACGACACAGGAAAAGAAATCGCTCTGCTCTTTGGCCACGAGCCACCTGCACCGTTGACCTACGAATGGATCAGTCTCAAGGGCAAAGGTGCGATGTCATCCTCGTCTGGAAACACTGTTGGTCCGATGGAGGCTTTGCGATTGGTTCCACCGGAAATCCTTCGTTTCCTCGTCGCCAACTCAAAGCCAAGCAAGGCTATAGAATTTGATACTGGAATGGGTTTGGTGAACCTTGCCGATGAATATGAGCGACTCACGGCTCGGGATTTTGATGCTGAGATGGCCGAGGAAAACTTGAGCCGGCGCAAACTGGTTCAACTTGAAGATGCCAAGGCCGCCCTTGCTTTGTCCTCGGTCGAACAGGAGAATGCAGCATCCTCAACCTCCATCAGTTTCCGGCACATGGCCCTCCTGGCACAAATCAAACCCAACGATGGAGATGTGTGGGCCAGTTTGAGGGATTCCAGCCCCCTCACAGAGCCCACGCCCCAACTTCAAGACCGACTCAAGCGAATGCGGGCTTGGATTGCTTCTGAACACTTTCCAGAGGACATGCGGGTGAACGTCTGCACGGCACCGGATAAGGAGGCCATCCAAGCACTCACCGACGAGCAACGACTCGTCTTGCATCACCTCAACCAGACGCTTCTCGAAGCCGACTGGACGACGGACGGCATCACGGCAGCCTTCAAAGCAGCAGGTGAGGCGGCCGAGGTTGGCATGAGGGATGTCTACAGGGCTTGCTATGCACTGTTTATGGCGACTGAACGTGGACCGAGGCTTGCCCCTATTCTCTCCAATTGTGAACGAGTGGCCATCCTTGAGTTGACACAAGCAGCCATCAATGTCTAGGTGATCTCCAACGGCCAGAAAGTTGGAAGTTTCCAAACGCTTTCTATCACACCATTGAAAAGGTGTAACCTCTGTTCCATGCCCATGGGAGGGGTGTACTGTCCAACCTGTGAGGCAGGCGTTGAAGTCACCGCCAAATTTTGCCTTTCGTGTGGCCACGACCTCACCGTGCAGGGCCCCATCACCGCCACGGGTCATGACCTCAACCAACTCAAGGACGTCATTCGTCTTCGAGATGACCTCTCCATGGCGGAGAAATTTGACATGATCGCCCGCGTTGAAGACGGTGCAGACCCCATCGCTCTTGGCATCGCCGCCGCTGCCGATGATGGCGACCTTCCCGCTGAAGAAACAGCACCTGCTCCAATGGCCGATGATATGGCGCCAGCCCTGCAAGCGGCTTCGTGGGACAATGACGCAGCCGATGCTGCCGTCGATTTGGCCACGGAGGGCTCGAAACTCAACGATTTGAAGAAGGCCGGATCCTTTGAGAAAGAAGACAAGACCTTTGTCGAGGCCATGGATTTGGGCCGCAAAGCCACGCTTGAAGTGCTCAAAGTGTCTCAGGGCCTCGTGTTACCTGCCAACGATGCGTTGCAAACTGTCCCCATTATGCAACCACCCAACAAGAGTTTCTGTCCAAAATGTGGATCGGACATCCACGCCAACACCCTGTTGCAGTGGAAGAAATGGAGCGACACATCCACTCAAGTTCTCACCATTCAACTTGAGGCCGCTATGCGAAGCTCCCTCATGCACCTCTCTGCATCCTATCGCGATAAGATTCAGGATTTACAAGACCAACTTGCGGATGCCAAAAAGGCGGTTGAGAAGGCCAAGGAGGAAGCAGCTAAGGCACCCAAAGAGGAAGCGCCAAAAGCCGAGGAGAAAAAGAAAACCGGCAAGGCCGCTGCATCCAAGAAGGCCGCACCAAAGAAATCCAGCCCAGCCCCTGCCAAACCAAAATCAGGTGGCCTGTTTGGTGCGAAGAAACCGAAGAAGACCTATGAGGGCGAACCTGGCGGCAAAGCGGAGTGGTTCCTTGAGGAGGCGCTCGACACTGTTTACGACCCGCACGGCACAGGTAAGACGGTGAAGGCAGCCATGATTCTTGCCCGGTCATCCGAGGGCAACGTCAGGGTACGTGATGTGATTCGCACCTATGCAGTCGAGGGCGAAGAGGGCATTTCTGAGCTCGCATGGACCAGTCCACTCACCAAATACCTCATCGAGGCCTTTGACGCTTGTTGAAGCCCAACACATCCGCCCCAACAAGCGGAATGCTTCTTGACCCACCACCGCCTCCACACACCATGGACAGCGAGGCATCGGCCACGGAAGCCTTGCGCCATGTGCTCGAGCGAGCGACCACATCTGTGAAAGAAACCTTCAATCAGCGATTGAACGCCCTCTACAGCACGGTTCTCGCCTCGCCGGGAACCATCCTGACCTTGTTCATCGTCATCAGTTCAGTCTTCGCCGTGCAGGGGATGGCCTTCCAAGAGCAAATAGACGGTGACGTGGAAATCTTCCTGCCGGATGGCGCCTCATCCACTGACCTCTTACTCGAAGTGCGAACGGAGTGGTCGACGGACTTGGCCGTCATTTACATCACCACCCCGAACGCGAGAAACCCCAACGACACCACCAACATCACCGACGAGGTGGTGCTCAACGAAATCAGTTGGTTGGAAGGGGACGATCGCAACATAGGAGGCGACTCCACCAGCCGAGGAATGGATTTTGATAAAAATGACCACGGTCGAAACGACGGCGTCTTGTGGATTATTTCACCGGCACAGGTCATCAAAGAAATTAATTCCGCTGACGGACGATTCAATAATTCACTTTGCGTGCACGGAGTGAATAACCGCTTACCTTTGGATTTGGATTGTGAACTCTTGCCCGAGGGCGGAGAATATGCCATCCCCAATCAAGACCGTATCGACCAAATCATCGAAGAGTCCAACGGGGCCTTTGACTCGCTCATCAAGGACACGAACGACATGGACCCCACTGTTGATAGCGACGGGGACGGGAATTACACCAACGATATGGACGGCGACGGGATTTGGGACACGACAGCCATCATTGTCGGCATGCACCACAACCCTTCCGTCACAGGAGATTGGGAGGATTTCTCAGCGCTCCTGAACCACTTCCAGGACATCATTGATGCACGTCCATCCGAGTATCGAAACACGGATTCCATCACGGTTACGGGACTGACCAAAGTCTTGGAAGACATTTCAGATGCCATTTACGAAGATTTGCTGATGATTCTTCCGTGGTCTGTTTTGTTCACGGTGTTGGTGATCACAACCCTTCATCGGTCAGCCAAGGTCGTGGTCATCACGGGCACACCCATCCTCATGGCGTTGGCCATCACCTTTGGCTCATCGGTCATCATGGACATCACCCTCACCCCAATGATCGTCGCGACCTTCCCCATCCTCATCGGTTTAGGTGTCGACTATGCGCTTCACATGGTCAACAGAATTGAGGAGGTTAGACGAAAAGAAATCGACCGCGCCCATGATGAAAACGAGCGCAGGCGAAAACGTGGCGAGCCCGAACAAGCCGTCCCGGACCTCTGGGATCTGGAATTTTACAAGTCCTGCGTGATGGAGATGACCCGTTCAACCGGCGTGGCCGTCTTCCTCTCTGCCATGACCACCATCGTCGGTTTTTCAGTCCTTATCGCTCCCTTCATCGTCCCGATTGCACCGATACGCTCCGTGGGCATCACCTTGGTCATCGGCATCTCTTCGACCTTGATATTGAGCATCGTTTTGGTGCCGACGCTCGCCTGGATGTTGAGGTTCAACAAACGCAGCAACCCCGGTGTTTGGAAAAACATTGGGCAGGCACCCATCAAGGGCTTCCTCATCATCATTCTCCTCGCGGGGTCAATCACGGCCTATGGCGTAGCGAATATGGATGAATTGAGCAAGCCCATCACCGGCTCTTCTGAGGCACCGGACGGCATCGAATCCCTCAACTCACTGGCTGAGTACTCTCGCCAATTCAGCAGCGGCCAAACATCGCTCTACATCTATGACGCATCTTCGCGGCCCAACAACAACAACACAGAAAATATTCGGGATTTGCCTGTCCTTGACTCCATGGACGCCATGGAGAACCAAATTGACCAGGTGGACGAAACATCAACGACGAGCATCATCACCTTCCTCAAAGCCGTCCCGGCCACCATCACCGGACCTGGCGGCATCACCATCGGGGACGGTTCGCTATGGGACCTGCTCCACGACCCGTGCTGGGACAGCGAGGACATCACGGACATCAACTGCGCTGGGTGGACATTGGTGCCCTTGAGCGAGCGAGAAGCGTTGAGGAAGGACATGGTCAACGTGGCCTTTGACACGCTTTCGGCAGAGGTTCGCTCCATGTTGATGAACGAGGACAACACGAAGGCCATCGTCTACGTAACCCAGCCATACATGAACCTCAACGTTGCAGGTGAACTTCGTGATGAAATCGATGACATCCTTGCAGAAGGACCGACCCTTCTGAACACACGCACCTCACTGCTGACGGGAGGCCTTCCTGTCTCCTTGGACATCAACGAGGGCATTCACGATACGCAAACCACGACAACGGTTCTCACGCTCATCGTTTTGACCGTCCTGCTGATGTTCGTGTTCCGTTCCCCACGACTTGGCATATACACCATGATCCCTGTTGCCGTGGTCATCCTTTGGCAACCCCTCCTGATGCAAAGCGGTGACGTGAACGTCAACATCTTCACGGCGATGATTGGAACCATTGTGTTCGGCATCGGCGTTGACGATTCCATTCACGTGATGCATCGCATACGGGAGGAGGGGGAGTCACCTCACGGCATGGCATCGGCCATTGAGGAGACGGGGCAAACCATCTTTGAAACGACCATCACGACTGTGTCGGGTATTGCTGCAGGATTCCTCGCCGCTTTCCCCGGGCTCGAGAATTTCTTCATGCTGATGTGTTTGCTCATCATCTTCGCCTTCATCACGAGTGCATTCCTCTTACCGGCCATCTTTACGGCCGAACATGTCACTCGGGCGAAAATCAAAGGTCATCCATCTTGGATTGACTTTGGAGAAGGTGTTGCCGTTGGCGACGCAAACGTCATGAAAACCATGGACGCTGTTTTGGATGAATGAACTTCACCGAGGGCGGAGGGAGTAGGGAGTAAGCCCCT
>DAGF01000008.1 GCA_002495645.1 Euryarchaeota archaeon UBA549 | reverse complement strand
CCCGTGCATTGAGCAGTCCGTGGAATGTTGTTGGGTGTGTTCGATGGCATGAGCACCTTGTCAATGACATGGATGAGGCCGTTGCTGGAAATGACGTCCGCCAAAATGACGTTCGCATCGTTCACCATCACGCCGTCGCCAACCGTGAAGGACAGAGGTTGTCCATTTGCAGCGTTGGCCTTCATACAATCCGAGACGTCGGCGGCAGGAACCTCTGCGCTCACAACGTGGTAGAGAAGGATGTCGGAGAGTGTGGCTTTGCCTTCGGGCGTGTCCAGCGAAGCGAGGTCAATACCTGCATCTGCGAAAGCTTGGTCGGTCGGTGCAAAGACCGTGAACGGACCGTCGCCCGAAAGGGTGGCAAGCAAGTCTGCTTGGATAACGGCAGAAACCAAGGAATCGTGAATCCCGGTGGATTGTGCTGTGGTTGGAATGTCTGTGGGTGGCATCAACACGGCGTCGATGACGTGGATAACGCCGTTTGAGGCCTGAACATCGGCCAGTGTGACCGCAGCAGCGCCGATGCTGACCGTTCCGCTACTACTCACGCTGAACTTGACATCGTCCCCGTTGACCATCGTAGCCATCATGCCGTCGCTGACATCGGCGGAAGCGACCTCTCCGGCAAACACGTGATGAAGGAGGATATCGGTGAGTGTGGCCTTTTCTTCATCGGTGTTGAAGTTGCTGAGATCGATGCCTGCATCAGCAAAGGCTTGGTCGGTCGGTGCAAATACGGTGAACGGCCCAGGACCTTGGAGGGTGGTCACCAAGTCAACGTGCCCTAAGGCAGCGACAAGCGAATCGTGGATGCCGGTCGCTACTGCATTGGCAGGGATGTCTTGTGTCGCATCAGCAGATGCGTTAAGTGGTACTGCAGAGGCGGCGAGGAGAGTTACAATCAAAAATGCGAGCGTCTTGTTCATGACCTTCGGAAATTTACGTATTGGTTATAATAGGCTGTTTTTCTTTAACACTTCAAACAGATTGTGTGGAAAAATGAAAACCAGTGTGCAGGGCCATGAAGGGATAGAGCTGAGGAGTATTTTGTAAAAAAATATAATATCAAAATTACATCAATAGAAAATCTCAACGACCAGATCAAACAGCAGCCATGGTGTTCACCGGCCGTTCATGGCCCTAAGCATTTCAGCGAGCCCAGCCTGCAAAATAGCATGGTGATCATAGGTTTCGTCAATATGTAGGCGGTCTTCCTTCTCCGCTAACTCAAGCATGGTCTTGAGGGCTCTTGACAACTCATCGACGATCGTGATGCTGGCTTGTTGCGCAGAGCGAGAAAGCGGGTTAAGGTCGATGACCACCACCGTCTTTCCCATCGCCACCAAGGCTTGGCATCGGTCGCCGTCTTCAAGGGGAACGAGAATCGCGTCACTTTCCAAAATTCCTTCACGATGACACGCCGCTCTCGGGCCTTTGAGGCCAGGGATGGTGGCGTCGGGGGCGTCGCCCAAAACGGTGACATCAAGCCCAAGCGCTTCCTTTCGTTCGTTGATGTAGGACAAGATGGCCTCCATTCGCTCGGGCGTACGATAGAAGATGTTCACTTCGAGCGGGCACTGCAGGGCATCGGCCAACCGAAGCATGTCATCACACGCCAGCGCTGCGACGTTTCCGTTCACGCTGAGCACGGGACGCTTCGCAGCTTGGAGGACGGCCAAGGCTTGCCGTGATGCAGCCGCGGCGCTCGGGGTCGTTCGTTCGCCTAAGAGGTAATCAAACGCTTCACCTCGTCCGTGGGCGATCATTGCACTGCCCGCCAACATGCCGCGCTTTTCAGCCACTTCGAGGCGGTGGCGCATCAGAAGCGAGGCATAACGAGGATGACTCGGGTCGGCCGCAAAATCGTCCATGCTATCGCCTCACAAGCCTTTGACGAGCATGCTCACATCAAGGGGTGGCACCCCTCGGTTGACCACGCTGGTGGACACGACGTCCAGGCCGCACTCGTGCCATGATTTGAGGTCCTTGAACACGATACCGCCACTGGCTTCCAGCACCACGTGCTCACGCACGCCTTGGTCTTCCATTTGTTCACTGACGGTCTTGCATTGTTCGGGCGTGAAATTGTCGAGCATGATGACCAGACGGTCAAGCCCTTCGCTCGCCCGCCGTTGCGACCACACCATAGCCGCCATCAGGGCTTCTTTGTCGGTTCTCGTTTCCACTTCGAGGAAGGCACCAACTTGTTCAGGATACATATCTACTCCTTGTAAATAGGTCACCAAACGCTCAACGTGCGTTTCAAGCTCTTCATGCATGCTTGCAAGGTCGTTTTCTTTGATCATCATCGCATCGTCCTTGGACAGCCGATGCGTCAGGCCCCCACCCATGTGAACCGCCCACTTGTCAAGCAGGCCCCACACCGTTTTTCGCGTGCAAGCAATTTGCTTGGGCGCAATGGCCGACCAGCGCTTGGTTTCGGTGGCGATTCCAGAGAGCTGTCCAAGGGCATTTAACGCGATTCGCTCAATCGCAAGGACGTCATCACGGGCACCGGAAAAGACGGCGATTTCATCACCCGAGGAGACCCGCTTACCGTCGCCTGCGAACCACGAAACGCGAACCGAAGGCGCCCAGATTTGGAGCAGGTAATCCACGACGGCGCACCCAACCACCAACCCGTCTTGGCGGGCGAACACGGTGGCTTCGATGGAGGGTCCCCCGCCCGAAAGCGGCATGTCAATGCCGTCATCACCGACCATCGCACCGACCCATCGGTCGATGCTGGCCATCAATTTTCGACTCGGCCCATCTTCCATGGTCCACAATTCATGCCCACGGTCGTGGGGCAGGAGCGGAGCATCGGGCATGATGGATGGAATGCGGACGACCTCTTGAAAGCACCCCTCCAAGACCTTTTGATATCCACCTTCTACGGAGGCCATGGTACGTGTAACGGTGGTGGGCGCAGGCATTGCCGGCCTGACCACCGCCCTTTACGCCGTGACCGCTGGCCATCATGTCGTCGTGCTGGACCGAACGGACCGCCTCGGTGGGCGCGGCACCTCACAAACGGTTGAAGGCGCGCCTATTGGATACGGATTGCACCTGCTTCATCGTCGTGGCCCACTGATGAAGGTCATCAAGAAGATCAGTCGCCTCCCTCTTGTCCTTGCCTCACCTCGTTTGGACCGCCTTCACGCCGTCAATATCGGGCCGCTGCGCCCCCGAAACAACGTTCGTCTCGCGGCTCAACTTCGCAGGGAACTGCGTCAGGCAGAAGCAACTTCTGAAGTGGCTCAAGCCGCTGCTCTACTGGCCGGCTCGGGCGTGCTTCGTTTTGATGGCCGCTATGCTGCCTTGCAAAAACAGCGCCTTTCCGTTGTGGGCGAAGGCTGGGCTGGCTTGGTTGGCCGCATGGCGGCTGCTTTGGACGAAGTCGGTGTCCTCATTGAGGCCAATTGTCAAGTGAGCGGCGTCGAACAGGGACGAGTTGTGCTTGAGGACGGGCGGACGTTTGAGAGCGATATCGTGGTGTTGGCCACCGGCGCCTCCCAAGCGGCTCGCCTGCTCAAGCCGATTGACGCCCATGCCCTTCAGAGCGTGACGCCTGTGCGCGCCAGCACGCTGGATGCCCTGCTCACTTCACGTCCGCTTTCGCAGAAACACGGCATCATCGATGTGCGCGAGGGCGCTTACATCGCCGATGTTGCGAACATTCAGCCCAAGTTGAATCTCGATGGCGCTCTTCTCTCGGCCGTGATGGTCGAGCGCCCAAATGAATCCGCCGAGGAACGAGGGGTTCGCTTTGACAAATTTCTCGACCGCACCGCCAAAGGGTGGCAGCACCACGTCGTTCATCAGCGAAAACAGGCAAGCATCACCGTCCAGACCACCGGAACAAAACCTGCGTATGACCGCTACATTGAGCACGGTATCTTGCTGGCGGGGGAGTGGGTTGATTGCGAGCATGAACTGGCCGATGCTGCGGCAGCGACTGGAAAGCTGTGCGGGCAAAACATTCCTTGAACGCTTATTCACCGCCGCCGTTCACCGCTCATTATGCGTTTTGTGTCATGGAACGTGAACGGCCTCCGAGCAGCCATCCGCAAAGGCATCGACGGTTACTTCGAGACGCTGAACGCCGATGTCATGATGCTTCAAGAGACCCGCACGCTTGAGGAACAACTCCCCAAAGGATGGTCGTGGCCGGCGGCGTGGGAGGTGACCCTTCATCCCGCTGAAAAGAAAGGCTACTCCGGAGTCGCAACCGGTACGGTTGGGCCTCACACCGTGCTTGGAAAAGGAAAGGGTGGAACCCTTGACGCCAACGACCATGAGGGGCGCGTTTTGGTTTGCGAAATCAACGGCGTGGTTTGCATCAACACCTACCTGCCAAGCGGCTCAAACAAAGACGAGCGTCAACTGTTCAAAGAGGGCTGGATGGAAGAATGGCGACAATTCATTCGCCCCTATCTGGACGACAAGCGCCCCGTCGTTGTCTGCGGCGATTTGAACATCGCCCACACCGAGGACGATATCTGGAACCCCAAAGGGAACGCCAAAAATTCTGGGTTTTTGCCCCACGAACGTTCGTGGTTCACCGACCTCTTGGGCGACGGTTGGACCGATGCGTTCAGGGCGTGCGTTGGTGAGGGCGAGAAAATCTACTCGTGGTGGTCAAATCGTGGACAAGCCCGAGCGAAAGACCGAGGTTGGCGCATTGATTACTTCCTGCTGAACCCGGTTGCTGCGGCCGCCTTGGTGGATTGCAGCATCGTTCGCCAAGGTGGCATTGATGTCTCTGACCACGCACCGGTGGTGTTGGATTTGGACCTCTAACCATCGGTTCGACCAAACCGGTGCCTCACTTTGGAGACGCACCAATACGCCAAATCTCGGAGTGGGAGCGGAACCAACCAGGCCAACGGGAACCACATGGCGTAGTACCACTTCATGCACAGCAGCAGGCGAATGGCGCCCGCCGAGCGAACATGCACCTTGTCGTTTCGAACGACGTAGAGGGTGTCCATGGATTGTATTCGTGCCGGGAAAGTGGCGATGAGGGCTTGCCCCTCTTCGGATTGAATCCCTTCGATGTTCAACTCGGCCTTTGCAGAGGTGCGCTTTCGGAGAAAACGAGCCAGCCCGTTACACATGACGCAATGGGCGTCGATCAACAGCGTGGTTTTCGCCATGCCTTCACCCGTTGTGTTGCTCTTCAAGGGCGCTAAAAGCAACCAGCAATGCATCAACTCGGTCCCGAAGGGATTGTAAGTCGCTGTCCATCACTTCAACAAACAATTTGGTACCCCCTTCTTCCGGAAATAGGAAGGGAGCATGACCTTGCTCGCTTGCCGCAGCAGCCATCGCTTCTGCGAGAACGCCATCACCGGTCCAACGAACCGTCATGGTGTGGGCTTCGCTCATGGTAACGCCTTGGGGTGGGCTGATATGAGACTAACCATCCCCCCAAGGCATGGCTCAGCCGCCCGAAGACCCGTTTGTCGTCGCCGGAAGCGGCGGTGTGGTTCTGGGCGAGGCTCGAACAAACCACGAAGGCCGCCGTGCGTTGTTGTTGGTCCGGGGTGTGGGAAACACGACGGAATTGCGCTCTCTCGCTGAAACGATGGGCATCACCATCGTCGAGACGGTCGTGCAAAGTGGCAAAGACGATCCTCGAACCTACTTTGGCAAAGGACGCTTGGAAGACATCGCCGACGAGCGAAACAGCACCTTGGCCGGCCATCCATGGAGTGGGGTGGACTTGGTCATCATCCACACCAACGCCACCCCCCGCCAACTCGTCGGCGTCAGCCAAGCGCTTGGCGTGGAGGTATGGGACAGGGTACGTTTGTTGCTCGCCTTGTTCACCGCTCACGCATCATCGGTTGAAGCCCGCACCCAGGTACGAATCGCTCAGCTTCAATCCGACCGGACCATTCTCAGAGAATTGGCCAATCAGCAGACCACCGGTGAACGTGCGGGTTATGGTGGCGGCGGTATCACGGCCTTACAGGGCGTGTTGGCGAATTTGAACAGGGAATTGACCAACCTGCGACGCCGCCAGAAGAAGCATGCCAACGCGCAGCGAGAACATCGACGCCAACGCCGTCGAAGCGGCGCCGTGACGGTCGGCTTTGTTGGCTACACCAACGCCGGAAAATCATCGCTTTTCCAGCATTTATCGGGAAAAACGGTGCTTGTGGAGGACCAATTGTTCTCCACGTTGGAAACCACGGTTGGGCGCATGGAGAAAAGTCCACGAATTCTTTTGGCCGATACGATTGGATTTATTGATAATATACCAAACGCCACACTAGCGGCATTTAAATCAACTATTGCTGAGGCGATAGATGCCGATTTGACGCTCATTTTGCTTGACACCTCCGACTCCCTGCCAGAAATTCAACGAAAATTGGAAACGACTCGTCGCGAAGTGCTCGAACGCCAGGAAACTGAACCCGATCTGCTTGAAGAACAACGTTCTCCTCATGTGGTTTTGACCAAAATTGACAAGATCAGCGACCAACAACATCAAGCCGTTGTCAACCTTATCGAGGAACTTGGTTTCGAAGGCCCCGTCGCCGTTTCATCCATCACTGGAGAGGGCATTGATGCGCTTCAACAGTTCATTCGAGAGCGTTTGTTTGGCCAACCCATCACCGTCCATGTTCTTCCTCCCACACATGCTTCTCCTGATGCCAGCGAACGCATTGTCTCGGCCTTCTATGAGGGTGGAATGGTGGAAGAAGACCAGCGTTCCGAAGACGGTGTCATGACGCTGAAGGTCTGGATGACGACGTCAAAGCAAGCGCAATTGGTTGCTCGGTGGAAAGGGCGCATTGACATCAAGTAGGGCGCACGTCTCCGTAGATGCATGGCGGAGGACGTTGAGGACGACCCAACCTACCTTGATGAGGTGGTTGAGGAAACGCCGATGCTCTTTGCCTCCTCGGAAACGGTGCTTACCATCGAGGACCCCAATCTCCACCCGATGGGCAAGGCCACGGCTATTTTCCTCCTGTTCACCTGCATGATGGGGTTCCTCAACGGTTTGGATTTTGCCTCCCCCAACGACGGTCTTGTTCGTCCAGCCGAATTTGTCAACCGGTTGGCTCTCATGGCTCCCGACGACACCGCTACGTTCCGTGGGACGGTGGCGGACGAGGCAGGGCAGCCCATTGAGAACGCGACGGTCTACCTCTCATGGCGCGATGAAGCCACATCGATGTGGGTGTCTGAGGAAAATTTGACCGATGAAGCAGGTGGATTTTCGTTTGAACGGTTGGACCCAGGGTTGATTCGGGTTGACATTATCGTTTCTCGCGACGATCACAGGGATGTGTTTTCCAATAGTGTGGTGCTTTCACCACCTGCTCTCATTGAGCCGATCGGTTTCACCACCATCGACTTTGAATTCCCCTCAAGCGCTGAATTTGCAGACCAGCCTTGTGAGGTGGGCGCCGCTGAATGCGAGATTCGAACCATCGACATGACGCCTACACAAGTCGAAAATCCTCTCATGGACGGAGGTGCTGCTACAGGCTACGTGTTGATTGGGTTCGGCTTCATGGGCGTAGCACTCATCGCAGCTGGTTTCACCCTCTGGGCCTTGAAATCCGGTTCCGTCGTGCTGCTTCGCACCTCTTCGGTACTGGTCTTTTTCACCGTAGGCCACTACTATTCGGCCTGTATTTTCGGCCTGTTGGCGTTCATCTTAACCTTCGCTATTCCAAGGCGGCGAATCCCGCTCGTGTAGGCGACCGTCTCAAACGGTCGCCGGCATTGACGAGTGGTGGACATTGATTCGCAGTGCTCCCATTTCATCAAGCATGTATCCAAAGGTGTATTCCACCTTGACTTCATCTCCTTCAGGTGTTGTGAAGAAGTAGTTCCCCATTGCGAGTGCTGTCGTCTCGCGAAGGATCACGCCCGCGTTTTCAAATCGGACATTTGTCCATCCCTTGATGGCGAAGCCTTTGTCCTCGGGACAGGCGTTGTTGGAGGCGACAAAATAGGACAGTGCTTCGTCAAACGTTGGGCGAAATTGTTCAACAGCGGCGAGCGTTGGCTTGAACAGGACGTCTCCCATCCCGTAGGCGTACAATGTTTCGACATGATTTCGCGCGACGGCTTCATAGTCTCCCCCGTCGCTGTGCGCCTTTGCGATGGCGACAATTCCGTCTCCCCAAGCCTGTTGTGCGTTGTCGATATCATGGCGCGTCATCATGGTGCCTCATCCCTGTTTTGTGTTGGTCTCGGTAGCCTTTCTTCTTTGCTCGGTTTTTGCAAACGGTCCACAATGGAAACAAAGGTGGCGCATTGAGGCGACCTCCTTATGGTGGTGAATCATCTCCTCAGCGCATGGACCTGAAGACGGCGACGTGGATGGTCCGGAATTTGGACCAGCCCGTTTCCATGGTTCAACTCAGCAGCGAAAACGAGGTCTTCGCCGGCGGTTGGGACGGACAATTAACCCACTGGGACAGTGAAGGCAACCACTGCTGGACCACGCCAACCAACGACAGAATCAGCGCCATCGCTCTCAACGAAACTTCGGTGGCTGTCGCCAGCGGTTTGCATGTCGTGGTCCTGTCTCGTTCCTCGGGAGAAATCCAGTGGTCTGCTGCGCTCGAAGGAAGCGCGGATGAGGTGCAGTGGTGGCAAGGCAACCTCGTGGCCGTTTCTTCCGTGTACGATATCGAGCACAACGATTTCATCGAATCCGCCATATGGCGATTTTCTTCATCGGGCGAACTCCAGTGGGTCGAACGGATGGATGAACGCCCGTGGACCCTCATCGTCGCAGACGAGCAACTTCTTGCCGGGCTTGGACGACCTCGCTGCGGCCACCTGGACGTTTCCTCCGAACCACCGTTTGAACACACAAAACCCCCCACTTCTTCACCCACCACCTGCGGAACCTCAGGAAGGACACAAGGCCTGTTTGGTCAAACCGACGGAACGGTCGCAAACCATCTCGGGGCGGTGCTTTCCACCGAAGAGGGCGCTGTTGAACATTTGACGTGCATGGTCAAAGGCTACGTGGCGACCACGGACGACGGGTTGGCGGTGGGTCGCACAGAAAACGGCGAACGCTGCTGGTCCTCCAAGGGCGCACCCGTTTCGGCTCAAACCGAAGCCATGGTCCACGACGGGGCTTCCCTTCTCTGGTTGGCTCGTGATGACGGTATGGCGAGTACCGTGAACGTCTGGGCGACCAACAAAGGCGGAAAACTCGCATCCGGTTCGTTTGCCAAAGTTCACGCCATGCACGGCACGAGCGAACGCATGGTGCTCGGCTGTGAAGACGGGAGCGTGGTGGTGTGGGACCGCGAGATGTTCCATCGCCGCTTGAACTCGTCTGGACCTTCACAGGAAGCCGATGAACGAACATCGGCGCTCCAGGCGAAACTTCGTGCGCTTCGACGCTCGTGAGGTCAACGCTGTTTCGGCCCCGTCATGTTTTCAGGGCGAACCCACGCATCGAATTCCTCGTTGGTCAGGTAGCCGAGTTCCAGCGCTGAGGCTCGAAGCGTCGTGCCCTTTTCGTGAGCATTCTTGGCGATCTTCGCCGCCTTGTCGTACCCGATGTGGTTGTTGAGCGCCGTCACCAGCATCAAGGAATTTTCCAGGTGGGACTGAATGTTGTCTTCCACCGCCACCAAACCCTCAACACAACGGGTGCGGAAGGTGCGGCATGCATCGGTCAGCAAGTCAACCGAGTGGAGGAAATTGTGAATCATCATCGGCTTGAAGACGTTCAACTCAAAGTTTCCTTGGCTGCCACCGATGGTGATGGCGGTGTGGTTCCCCATCACCTGACAACACACCATCGTCATGGCTTCTGATTGGGTTGGATTCACCTTGCCGGGCATGATGGACGAGCCGGGCTCATTGGCTGGAAGCGCCAATTCCCCAAGGCCACAACGTGGGCCAGAGCCCAGCCACCGGATGTCGTTGGCGATTTTCATCAAGGACGCTGCGAGGGTGTTCAGTGCACCTGAGGCGGCGACGATGGCGTCGTGGGCGGCCAGTTGAGCGAATTTATTCTCAGCTGAACAGAAGGTCAAGCCCGTGATGTTGGCAATTTCGTCGGCGACCATTTGCGCGAAGAGGGGGTGAGCGTTGAGTCCCGTTCCCACGGCGGTGCCGCCCAAGGCCAGTTCAAACAGGTCGTCAAGGGCAAAGTCGAGGCGACGCAGGTCGGCGTCCAGTTGGGCTACCCAACCGGACGCTTCCTGCCCAAGGGTCAGTGGAACCGCGTCCATGAGGTGGGTTCGGCCGATTTTCACGATGGATTCCCACTCAACCGCTTTGGCGTGGAGTGCACTTCGAAGGGCTCGGACACTGGGCAGTAACCGGTGGGTAAACGCCTCGGCGGCAGCGATGTGCATGGCGGTGGGAAAGGTGTCGTTGGAGGATTGAGCCCGGTTAACGTGGTCGTTGGGGTGGACGGGGGATTTTGACCCGAGGACGCCACCGGCGAGTTCAATGGCGCGGTTAGCGATGACTTCGTTTGTGTTCATGTTGGATTGTGTGCCGCTACCAGTCTGCCACACGCGCAAGGGAAAGTGGTCGTTGAGGCGGCCTTCGAGGACTTCTTGAGAAGCGGCGATGATCAAATCTCCAACCTCCGGGTCCAATTGCTTGAGCGCAACGTTGGTTTTCGCCGCCGCTTGCTTGAGCACACCAAAGGCTCGAATCACGCCCGTTGGCATGGTGTCGTGACCGATGTCAAAATTGAGCAGTGAACGAGCCGTTTGGCAGCCAAAATACCGGTCGCCCGGCACTTCCAATTCACCCATGGTGTCGGATTCAACACGCACATCCCCCTTCGGTGCCTGAGGTTGCGTGGCGTTTGCAGGTGCTGGTGCGGGGGCAGAACTGGGTTGATTCAGCCCTTGCTCAATCAATTTTGCAATGGTTGCCGAACGTCCGCCTTTGCGGCCTTTGCCCACTTTTCGGTCGAGTTTTTTGGCGAGTTGTTCAGGGATGCTGATGCTGATGATGCGGCGGTCGCCGGCACGATGTTTAGCCATGAAGAAAAGCCACAGTCGGCATTTAATAAATATGAGCCCGACAGTGAAACCAGCGATGTTCAGCCTCTGACAACGGCCTTCAAAATCCGCAAGGTCGTGCTTTCCCCGGGCGTCATGTTCCCCATCGCGCGCATCTCAGCGTACTCAGCCCACGCCTCGGCCAGCCGCCCTTCGGTCCATGCATCGAGGAACCACGGATGGATGTAGGATGAACGGCAGACGGCTCGGGTGTTGCCCAAATCCGAGGCCACGGTATCGATGACGGCGAGCATGACCTTGTTTCGCGCTGTTTCCGTTGCGGGCGGCTCCCAATCGCCCCCGGTCCACATTTTGTCAATGGATTCCACCGAGGGCACTCGTCGCTTCCACGCCTTCATCGCCGACTCATCTTGCGGTACAGCGAGGAAGGCCAACCGTTCTGCGCAGCGTGAAGTAGCAGCCCAGGTTCGGAAATTTTTGGCGGTGAAGCCCATGCCGCTTGAGGCGCGAATGTACTGGTTGATGTGTTCGGCTTTGAGGTCCACTTCGTTTCCGGCCTCGGAGATGTACATGAAGAGGTCAGCGTCTTTGGCGCCCAATCGGTTCGTTTTCAAAATCAAATCCACCAGGTGGTCGTCCTCAATGGTGATGTCCCAATCCTTGCCAGATTTCCCGGTGAAGGAGAACACCACATCGTGGCGGCCTTCGGCTTCTTCACCTTTGATGTGCTTGACGTGCATGGATTTGAGGGTCGTCAACCCGTAGGATTCGTTGGCGCGGGCGTATTCATCGGAACCGACCCGAATGTTGTACAAATCCATCAACCGGACCACGAGGGCTGCCACGGTGTCAAGGCTCATGTCGCCCCCGTCAATATCGCGAGCCACCTGTCGACGCAGGCGCGGCAATTGCGAAGCAAAATACGCCACGTCGTCGTACTTCATCTCCGTCGTGATCTCCGTCCAGTCGGGGTGGTAACGGTACTGCAGCCGCCCTTTCACGTCTCGACCCGTCGCTTGAATGTGGCCGCGTGGATTCGGGCAAATCCAGACGTCCTCCCACGCGGGAGGTAAGCCCATGCTGTTCCAGCGTTGAATGCGGTCTTCCTCTTCGATGGGGTCGCCGTCGGGAGCGAGGTATTCCCACTCCACTTCACCTTCTTCGGTAGCAATGTTGCGCCGTGTAACGCCGCGCAGGGAAGGGTCGCTGCGGATGAGTGTTGCTCGGCGCAACGCTTCTTCCGCATCAACAGGCATGACCGCTTGCCATGCTCAACAGGTCATGAACTTAGGGGCGTTTATGATTGAACAAAGTCCGGTCCAATCCCTACCTTGCAGACGCCATCGGCGTACAGGCCGCGGTACATCAGCATGGTCTGAAACGGCATGACCACCTCACCGTCCACGTTGACAGCAATGAGCCCTCCGCGCCCACCCAACGGTTCAACTTCCTCAAGCACCATGCGTGCTGCTTCTTCCAACCCGACATTGCGGTGGTGAACGGCGACCGAGTGAGCCGCCACGGTTCGGATGAATGCTTCACCCACGCCGGTGCATGAAACGGCGATGTTTGGGTCCGCCCATGTCCCAGCACCGATGACGGGCGTGTCGCCGACGCGTCCGACGGGCTTGCCCGTCATGCCACCCGTGGACGTTGCTGCAGCGACACGGCCGTGCACGTCCAGAGCGACGGCGCCAACCGTGCCCCATCCATCTTCTTCCCCGTCGTGGTCGAGCAGCGCATCCTCCTCGTCGGTGGCGCCGGGTCGCAATCGCTGCGATTTCCATTTCTGCCATTGGGCTCTGCGCAAATCGGTTTCAAACCACGACGAATCCATTTGTTCAACCTCGTGCTTCTTGGCGAATTCATCGCCCGGTCGACCAGCCAACATGACCGGCCAGCCCTGTTTGAGCAATTGCTGTGCAGCTCGTACGGGGTGGCGCGTGGTGGTCAGGCCGATGACCGAGCCTGCGGCTTGGTCTTCGCCCCGCATGATGCTTGCATCCATGCCAACGTGGCCGTTTTCGTCCAACACCGAGCCGAGGCCTGCGTTAAACAGCGGTTCGTTTTCCATCGCTTCAACAGCGAGGGTGACCGCTTCCAGAGCGTCCAAGGTGCCGGCTTGCAGGCGCTCACCGAGGTCGTTGAGCAGCGCTTCCATGCAGGCCACGCGTTGGGGGTCAGCATCGGTCATGCCGCGCCATGGGCCGTCGCCACCTGCACCACCGTGCACGGCGAGGACGACCACGCGCTCACCTCACTCAAGAACGGTGCAGCGGATGATTTGCTGTGGCGTTTTGGGACGGTCGCTGTGGTTTGTTCGAATGTTTTCAATGGTCCTCACGACGTCCATACCCTCGATGACTTGACCGAAAACGGGATGCGCGGATGGCGACCTTGTGTCCCACCAGTCAAGGAAATCGTTGTGCTTGGTGTTGATGAAAAATTGTGAACCACCGCTGTCCGGTCGGCCGGTGTTGGCCATGGACAAGGTGCCGACCTTGTTGGTGAATTGAGCGTTCTCAGGGTGTTCATCGGGGATGTTTCCACCGCGGTTTCGCACAATGGTTTGACCGTCGCTGGTGGTGTATTTTCCACCGCTCTTTGGGCCACCAGTGCCTGCTCGTGGAGAATTTGGGTCGGCTGAGTAGGGGCATCCTCCTTGGAGCATGAAGCCCTTGATCACCCGGTGGAAATGCAAACCGTCGTAGTAGCCTTGTTGCACCAAATCAAGGAAATTACCGGCCGTGATGGGCATGGTGTCGGTGAACAATTCGATGGTTATGTTGCCAGAGGTCGTTTCCATGAGGACTTGCATGGTTCAACCACAGAGCGGCACTTGAAGAGGATTTGCCTGTCTTGCGGCGAAGCACATGTTCATAATGGGCCGTGAAAACGAACAGATATGACCCACTTGCTCGACGAACCTTTCCAGACCATGAACGGCGAAACAACGACCCTGCGCAACCTTGGTGGCGAGCGTTGGTTGGTGGTCAACGTCGCCAGCGCCTGCGGCGCCACACCCCAATATGCAGGTCTGCAAGAACTCCACGAGAAGCACGATGACCTGACCGTGGTCGGCTTCCCCTGCAACCAATTCGGGGCCCAGGAGCCCGGAACACACGACGAAATATGCGAGTTCACCTCATCCAAATACAACGTCTCCTTCCCGTTGATGGCGAAAATTGACGTCAACGGCTCGGACCGCCTTCCTTTGTTTGAGCGACTGTGTCAAAGCGCCGTGTCCGGGGGCGAAGCAGGTGATGTGCGCTGGAATTTTGAGAAGTTCCTCATCGATGGCGACGGCAACGTCGAACGCTTCTCAACCCGGGCTCAACCCGATGCCTTGGGTCTTTGATTACGGTTTTTTGTAGCGCCGTTCTTTGAGGTCGTTCTGGTAACGCTTTCCGAAGGAAGCACCGTGCTTTGCAATCCATGTTGAGAACAAGCGCGTACCGTTGGGAGGCGCATCCGACGCCATCAGCCCTTGACGCAACCCCTTGATCTCAGCGCGAGTGATGACATCATCTCGCAAGAAAACGCCCAGAACCCGGCCAAAGAGCCACGCACCGAGCGGCGGCATCGGCAAAATCAGCCGTTTGAGTCCCATCGATTTCGCCATCATGCCGATGTAATCCTTGTAGCGAAAGGTCTCAGGCCCCGTTACATCCACCACCGTATTCTCTGCAATCCGGCCCTGCTGAATGGCGATTTCAGCGACATCTTCCACGTGAACGGGTTGAATCGGATAGTTTCCAAATCCAAACACGCCGAAGACTGGAAACCGCCTCAGCATCCACGCGATGTTGTTGATGAGCACGTTCCGCTCCCCTCCAAACAACACGGTCGGCCTCAAAATGGAATAGGACAATCCAGAGGCTTTCAGCATGTTTTCAACCTGCACTTTTCCTTCGAAATACGTCCAATTCGGCGCTTTGGTCGGGTTGGCCACCGAAAATTGTACGATGCGCTTCACGCCCGCTTCTTTGGCCGCTTCGTACAATCGGCGAGTGTTTTCCACGGCCGTGTTGTGGGCAAATTGTTGCTGTCGCTTATTGTAGCGAACCCAATAGGTGTTGTAGAGAACCTCGGCCCCCCGAAGAGAATCCACCAACCGCTCCTTATCGTCGAAATCCAACCCGTGAACCTCGACTCGGTCGCCAAACGGATTGTCCCGCCCCACTGCGTTGGTCAAGGTACGAACACGAACGTCCTGGTCCAGCAAATGATGCGCAATCCACCGGCCCGAGTACCCAAACGCCCCGGTCACCACATGCAAGGGTCGCTCCATGGTGATGCATCGTCAACCAGCCCATCAAACCCGAGGGCGAAGGATTGCTTCATCGCACATGAACAGTGTCGCGGTCACCGTTTCCACCCTCGGTCTTCATAGGGAATGGGTTGGACGACGAACCGGAACGGTTGGTCCGAAGGCATTGGTCCCGGGGTGTTCGTCCTTGAGGCAACGAGATGTCAACCTTCACCGAACTCCACCTTGACGAGCGAATACTCGAGGCCCTTCACGCCGAAGGCTACCGCACACCAACCCCGGTGCAAGCGGAAACCATTCCCGCCTTGATGGACGGCCGGGATGTGCTTGGCATCGCCCAAACAGGAACGGGGAAAACCGCAGCCTTTGCCCTCCCAATTCTCCATCACCTGGCCGCAGAGAAACCCGCCAACGGCCGCCCCATCCGTGCCTTGATGCTCACGCCAACCCGGGAGCTGGCAGCCCAAATCGGCGACCGTCTTCGTGTGTATGGGCGCCACCTCCCATTGTATTCCACCGTCATCTTCGGCGGTGTTGGGCAATCGCCCCAAGTCAAAGCCCTTCGCCGAGGGGTGGACGTGCTCGTGGCAACACCGGGCCGTTTACTCGACCTGCACCAACAAGGGCATGTTGATTTGAGTGAAGTGCAACATTTCGTGCTTGATGAAGCCGACCGCATGCTCGACATGGGGTTCAGCAAAGACGTCGACCGCATTCTTCGTCTCATGCCCGAACGACGTCAAAACTTGATGTTCAGTGCGACCATGCCCAAGGCCATTGGGAGCCTTGCCAACGACATGTTGTACCAACCGGTCAGCGTTGACATCAGTCCTGAAGCGCCCACGACCGACCGCATTGAGCAGTACGTTTCCTTCGTCCGCAAACAGGACAAACGCGAACTGCTCATCGACTTGCTGGAAGGCCAAATGGTCTCGTGCGGCATTGTGTTTACGCGCACCAAGCACGGCGCTAACCGGCTGGCAAAGCAGTTGGAAAAGGTGGGCATTCCCGCCGACTCCATCCACGGCGACAAGAGCCAAACGGCACGAACACGGGCTCTTGAACGCTTCAGGAACGGCGAAGTCTTCGTTCTGGTCGCAACCGACATCGCCAGTCGCGGCATCGATGTCGAAGACATCACCCACGTGTTCAATTTCGACTTGCCCAACGAGCCAGAAGTCTACATCCATCGCATTGGAAGAACGGCGCGCGCTGGCCGTGAGGGCCTTGCCTACGCGTTTTGTGACGAGTCCGAATCGGGCTACTTGGTCGGCATTCAACGCCTGCTCGGCCACGACATCGAGGTGCTGGAAGACCAGCCCTACCACTTTGAGAAAGCCCGCCCCAAACCCGGGCAAAAACCGGGCCGCGTCAAAGGCTCACCCGTGGGGGGGCCATCACGACGAGGGACGGGCAGAGGGCGCGACATGCGTCGCTACAACCGTGGTGGGCAGAAGCGCAGGGAGCAACAACAACGCTCGAACAAATCCTCTGGACAGGGCCGAAAGCCCAACAATCGCTCACAACGAGGGCAGCGCAGCGACCAACCCAACCGCCCTTCAGGGGGCAGGCCGCCCCAACCGAACCAACGCCGTGGTAAGCAACAGGGCCGTTCAAACGCCTCGAATCGTCGTTCTTCAAACCGTTCTCATCGCTCCAATCGACGCCAACCTCGGCGCGATGACCGCTCATGAGGAAGCGGCGCAAACATGATGATTTGACCGCCCTCCACAACGGGCATGGGTGCTGTTTGGGTCGTTGATTCAAACTGTTTTATACACCTCGGCCAAAAGGCCGAGGACGGTTTTGTTGAGGATTTGAAAGCGGTCCTTCGCGGACGCCAACTGCTCATCACGCCGGGTGTGGAAAAAGAGGTGGCGACCGTGGCGTTGCGCCGCTGTGAAGGCCGGCCAAACCTCCTCAAAGCCCTTGATGCGATGCTTCATTCTGTTCCTGTTGACGAAGACGATGTGCGGGCCTTGGCCCAACGGATTGGTGAATCTGCTGCGCCGCAAGACGTGGATTTGTCCTTGATGGTGCTCGCCGACAGCTTGGGCGCAGAAAGCAGCGACGTCGTGCTCGTTTCGGACGATTTCAAGATGACCACGACGGCGGAGCGAACCGATCTTCGTTTCGATACGTGCCCCCCGTCAACCTTCCTGCAACGATTGGTGGCCGATGCACCCGATGCGAGCCGAGACGCCAGGTTCCGAAGCCTCTCGCGGCAGGTGCGTGCGGCCGAGATGAAGTACGCCATCAGCCGGCGAAGTGAATACGATGTTCAGCGTAAATTGACCTGGATGGTGGATTCATTGCTCTCCTCCAGCCACGACCTGGGCCACGACGATGAGCAGGATGCTGACCGAGTGGAACGTCGTCAAATCGCCGACTTGACCCGAGTCATTCGGGGCTACAAGGTCAAACCCAAACGGCTGGAAGCCCTTGGCGAACTCAAGGAGATTGTTGCGCCGGTCTCAATGTTGGACCAGCACCTCTCAACGCTTCGAATGGAGGCGGACGAGCGTCTTCAAGAGGCGATGGAAACGACCTCTTCGCTGCTCACCAACGTGATGGAAGAGGTCGGCATGGGCTTGGCTCCGTTGGGTGAAGAACAAGCAGAAATCGCCCATCGCGCCATGGCCGGCAGCCTTCTTCGCACCGAATCCGCTCTTGGTTTGATGGCGCGTATGGCCGGTCATCAGGAAAAAGCCCGACGCCACCTCGCCCGCGCCCTTCACTTGGCGACGCTGGTGGATGACGTTGGGTCGGAATGCAAAGCGATGCGCAGGTTGGGGATGTTGGCCCTTCAGAGCGAGGACGACTCGCGTGCGCTGAAACTCTTCACCACCGCAGCCAATCAGCCGACGACCAACGAGGCTGACGCCGTCCCTTCCATGGTGTTGGCCGCCATTGCCTCATCCCTGACCGGGGACGCTTCAGCAGCCACGGCGTGGGTGAGCAAAGCCTCCTCGCACCTCATGGCAGACCCGGCTGAGGGCTCCAGCATGCTCGAACGGGTCGGCAAGGCCTTGTTGGCCATCGACCGGCCTGAATTGGCGATTGAACTCTTTGATGAGGCGATGGAATGTGCGATGATGGCGGGAGAAGATGACCGGTACGAAGCGCTCAGCACCTGTATGGTTCAAGCAGAACTGGCCCTCGATGATAGCGAGCGAGAGAACATCCCGGTGCTTCGTCGTCTCTTGGACGGTCTCACGCCAACGGAGCAGGCGCCGCAGCGTTGACTTCAGCGGAAACCCCGTCTTCGTAGCGCTTGAAATTCTCGTTGAACATCGAAGCCAACTTGTCAGCGGTGGCGTCGTAGGCCTCGCCGTTGGACCAGGTGGTCTTGGGCTGGAGAACATCGGCGGGCACGCCCGGACAGGAGGTGGGGATCTCAAAGCCAAAGCGCTGGTCGGTCACGAATTCCACGCCGTCCAAATCGCCGTCAAGCGCAGCGTTGAGCATGGCTCGGGTGTACTTGATCTTCATTCGACTGCCTTCACCGTAGGCACCACCGGACCAACCGGTGTTGATGAGCCAGGCCGTTGAGCCGTGCTGGTCCATCTTATCTGAAAGCAGGTCGGCGTAGACGCCAGGATGCATGGGCATGAACGGCTCACCAAAGCAGGCCGAGAAGGTCGCTTGGGGTTCTTTCACGCCGACTTCGGTACCGGCGACCTTGGCGGTGTAGCCGGAGATGAAGTGGTAAGCCGCTTGTGAAGGTGTCAGACGGGAAATGGGTGGAAGAACACCGAAGGCGTCGCAGGTCAGGAAGATGACGTTTTGCGGGTGGCCGCCCTTGGAGTCAGCCGTTCGGTTGTCAATGAATTCAATCGGGTAGGAACCTCGTGTGTTCTGCGTCTTCGACGTGTCGTGGAAGTCGGGCACACCCTCGCTGTCCAGGACGATGTTTTCGAGCACCGTACCGTGCTTGCGGGTGGTGGCGAAGATGGCCGGCTCGTCTTCCTCAGAGAGGTCGATGAGCTTGGCGTAGCAACCGCCTTCGAAGTTGAATACACCGTTGGCACCCCAACCGTGCTCGTCGTCGCCGATGAGGGCGCGCTTCGGGTCGGCGGAAAGCGTGGTCTTCCCCGTGCCGGAGAGACCGAAGAAAATCGCCGTGTTCTCACCGGTGGTGTTGGCCGAACAGTGCATGGGGAGGATGCCCTTCTTGGGCAGAATGAGGTTCATCACGGAGAAAATGGACTTCTTGATTTCGCCTGCGTAGCGGGTGCCGCCAATGATGACTTCTTTGGCTGCGTAGTTGACGATGACAAAGCACTGGGAGTTCAGACCGTCGCTCTCGGCGTCGGCCTCAAAGTGCGGTGCGTGAAGAACGGTGAATTCCGGCTCGTGCTTGGCCAGTTGTTCGGAGCCGGGTCGAATGAACATGTTGCGGGCGAAGGTGTTGTGCCAAGCGTTGTGGTTGACCACACGGATGGGCAGGGCTTCGGAAAAGTCTGCGCCGCAGTAGAGGTCTTGGACGAACAGCGCATCCTGCCCGGACAAGAAATCAACGACCTTGGCTCGCATGCGGGTGAAGGTGTCAAGGTCGGTGGAGACGTTGACATCGCCCCAGTTGATGTCGCTTGAAACGGATGGTTCATCGACGATGAACTTGTCATTGGGTGAGCGACCGGTTCGCTCTCCTGTTTCGGTCACAAGGGCGCCGTGGGCGCTGAGAACGCCTTCGCCGCGTTCAACAGCAAGCGCAACCAATTCGTCTGCGGGGAGGTTCCAGTAGACGCTCCCACTCGGTGAAATTCCGTGATGCCCGAGGTCCCCGGAAGGGGTACCAAACACGCCGCCCATGTCAGCCGTTTCCGCCGCCCCTCTTTGTCCCTTTTGGCTCAACCGCAAGATGCCCGAGGGGTTCGGACAACACCCTCCTGCGACGAAAACCGACGCGGACGGGGGCGCAAATCGGTCAAGTTCAAGGCCAAAGAGGCGAGGACCGGATCATGGAGGAGCGCGCTGACAAGCCCACAAACGCCTCCTCAGACGACGATGATGTCCTTCGAGAACAGAAATTCAAGCGCCCTCAGGGCCTCAATCTGGACTCGTTTATGGTCGGAGCAGCACCCGAACCAAAAGAGGAAACTCCCGTTGAATCCCCGCCTTCCGACGAGCCAGAAACGGACAGCAGCGATGCGGCCGTCGGTGAAGTTCGAGATTTGTTCACCATGGAGGCCTCGCAGGAAACCGTTCCAGACTCGACCACGCAGTTGGCCGTTCACGCCGAGCAAACCATCGGGAAAGGATTGGCGGTGGCCATGGTCGTGGTTTGGACCGCGATCGGTGCCTTGGTGGGCACGGTGTTGCCGCCCGTCATCGGTGGTCTTGGCTTACTTTTGATGGCCGGTTTCGGCCTCTACCTCGGGGAGCGATGGATTCAGCGAGACGCCATGCATCTCTTGGGAATTACATGGGTCATTATTTCCATGAAACTGCTGTACGGCTTGGCCTTGGACGCGTGGCGTTGGGGCTGGTTAGCAGACTTCGGGTTACCCGAAAGCCAAGTCTTGGGCGTCTTGATGTTGGGCTTGGTTGGCGTGAACGTTGGTCTCGCCTTTCGCCACGACGAAGACGCCATTGCGGCTCAGTCCGCCCTCGTCCTGTTCGCCATCGGCAGTTCCGCAGGAGCCGTTTACGGGGAGCTTGGCATCGCCGTACTCATCGTGTTGGCCATGGCCTTGATGCACGGTTTGGCTCTGCTGCGCTCCTCAGGCAACCTTGCGAGTCTTGGTATCTCGATGTCCTACCTTTGGGTGGGCGTTCACGCGCTGTCAAACGATTGGACCGTTCTCTCACTGACCCTGCTTCCCATTGAAAACGACCTGACGCTCTTCCTCCTGCTCAGCGTGGTGACCGCCGCCAATGCATCCATGGCCGCCGCCTTCGTCCACCATGAAAACTGGCTCAGTCAAGCGGTTGACGCCATCGGTTTGGGCAAACCCGGCTTGTGGGCCGTCTCCGTTTCGCTGGGGATGGTGGGCGCCTTGATGGCCATTGCAGCGCACCGAACAGAAACGGGGTATGCGCTGGCCCAATTGATGCTGCTCACCTTGGCCTTCACCTCGTCCTATCTGGTGGTGCGCGGCGTTGAATGGACCCGATTGATGCCCTTTGTGCTCGCACCGATGCCGTTCCTCATCGCAGCGCTGGCCCTGCTCAATTCGGGTGTTGTGGACCTGACCTTCCCGTTTGATTTGGGTGAATATTCGGTCTTTGCTTCGGCCACCGCCGCCTTGTGTGTTGGCGTCTTGCTGACCCATCAGGCCAACGTTTCGGACCATGTCCTGTGGATGGGGGCCTTGGTCATCGTCGTGCTGCTCACGCTGCTTATTCCCGCCGATGACGGCAGCGACAATGCGAGATTGCTGCTCGTTTCCCAAGGCGCCGTTTGGTTGGGATTGGGTTTTGTCGCCGTGTTGCGTGCCTCGCCCAGCATGGCCGGTGTGGCGGTCCTTGCACCCTATGCGTGGTTGCTGGTCTTCGCCACCGATTTCGAACAACGATTGGTGAACGCCGATCTTGTCCCCATCGTGCTCAACGAGGCCGACTTGGGGATTTGGATGCTGGCGTTGGTCGGCCAACAAGTCGTCGTGAACCTGCGAATGGGCGAGGCCAGTCTGAACTTGGCAGGTGGGTTTTCCGGGTTTTCGGAAATGAGCTCGCGGCTTCGAGATTCGGAATTGTTGAACCTGTGGAACCTCGGCTTTATCTTCGCTTGCGTGGCCTTTGTCGCAACCACCCGTCCTGACGGCATGACGGCGCCGGGGGTGCTCGCAGGAATGGGCTCCCTGCTCCTTGCTCACGCGTTTTTGATGTGGTCTGGACACCATCATGGTCGACCTCAAAGTTTGGTCGTCGCTTGGTCCATCGGGGCGTTGGCCCTCACGTGGCAATACGGCATGGAAGCAGGATGGGCGACCGCACTGACGGCGGGAAGCGTGATGCTGGTGTTGGGCGCGCTTGACCGGGCCAACGAAGAGGCCGAAGGGGGCGACCATGACGCCACGCATCGCTCACTACCGGGCCGTTTGCTCACCCTCCATCTGGGTATGATGACGGCGCTCTTCCTCGTCGTCGCCCTTGGGCCGCAGCGAACGACGCTCTTGACGGGCCAAGACACCTTGATGTCCGCTGAGATGAACATGCACATCCTCTTGACCATGGGAGTGGTCTCCCTTGTGTTGTACATGCAGCGTTTGCGAGCGGTGGATGCCCTTCTTCCACCGACGACGGCCGCCATCGCTCTGCTCATCAGCATGGCCTTGGCCGGCCAAACGGTTGAGATGCCATCGGTTCAAACCACGGCCTTGGTCATGTTCGTGCTTGTTGGCGCCTACCTTGCGTTCCAAGGCGATGTCCGGTCGGGTCTGAAAGCCGTGGCCGCCAAAGAGGAACGGCAGGCATCCTTCGCCCAAAAGCGGGCTCGGATGCAGTCCTTGGTTTCGAGCACGGCGGACGGAACCACGACGGTAGCGCTAAAGCAACTCGACGCCGAATTGTTGGCGCTGTCGCAACGGCAGAAAAAGCGCGCCAAGCGTGCCGATGTCAGCGGGGAGGACGACCTCTTGGTCGGCGATATTCACTACCGCCCTGTGGTGCTTCTGCTCTTCTTGGCCGTGGCGTTTCTGGGCTCCACCTGGTTTGCCTACGCCACGCCCTACGCCCTTCACGCCTTGGTGTTCAGCGCCGGCTTCGCCATCATTCTGGTCGGGCTGACCCGAATACGAGCCAACAGCATCGGCTTGCGACTGCCGGACGTCGCTGGTGTTGAACTGCCCATCATGGTCGCCATGGCGGGGATGGTTTTGGTTCACCTCGCCGGCCGCATGACCACCGGCGTGCTGTCCGATGATGCAGTCCATGTGGCCGTCTTGACCGCAACGCTCGCACTCCTTGCCGGCATGGGCCTGATGGGCCGTAACGATTTGGGCTTGCGAATTCCGAGCGCCCTTGAAGCGCTGTTGGGCATGTTGGTGGTCGACAAAATTCTCTCCCTGCTCTTGGGCGGTCAGGTGCCCATCCCCTTCGCCACCGACCCCTTCGCATCCTCGCTGACCTCGTGGGGTGGACCGCTGTTCGGTGTTGAACTTGCTTTGCTGGGCATGGTGTTCCTCTTTGATTGGGTGGAAGGCGAACGCCTTCGAAGAGGCCTGGATGACCATCGAACCGCCTTTGGCCGCAGTTTGTGGGTGCTTGGAACCACGGTCCTTTCGCTGGGTGCTGCGAGTTTGATGGCGCTGCTTTTCGGGCTGCGCCGCAGCCTTGGGTGGCAACAACCCGCTGTCGCCCTCGCCGTGGTTCTCTCCGTCCCCTTCATGATGCAATCATGGACCGCGTGGGCGCTGTCGCCTCTCTCGCCGCCGTTGACGCCGGTGTCCATCACGACCGTCGTCGGCGTGGGCAGTCTGGTTTGGACGGTTGTTGTGGTGATGCGGGGCCGTGGCTTGTGGCTCTCATCGGCGCTGTGGGCCACGCATGCGATGATGCTCTCTGCAGCGGTCATGTCCCAATCCCTGGTGATGCTCTCGTTGGCTGCCCTGATCGTTTCAGCGGCGGCGTGGCTGAGCGGCATCATGACCCGCCGAAAGTCGTGGCGCATCGTCGGTGCAGGCGACCTCGTCGTGGCGTGGATGGTGGCGGCGGTCGCATTGGTGGCCGGCACCACCGCTGTCTATGCGCTGATGATGCTCGTCGCTTCCGCCATTTTGCTCTTTGCCGTGACGACCCTCACACAGGCCAACGAAGACGCCCTGCTCGACGATTAATCGTCAGTCAAGACTGCGGTCAAGCTCGCTTGAACATCCGAGAGTAAGTTGATGAACGCCTCGTTTGGCACGTTGCGAGAAAGGCGTACAGAAAGACTGGTTTTGGCCTGGGTGCCGCTGTTTCGTATGCCGAAAGAGGCCACACCAACCTCCGAGGTTCCATGAACGAGCAAGAGGTGGTCTTCCCCCTCAATACGCCGTCGCTGGGCTTCAAAACCTAGGTTCTGCAGGGCGCTGAGCAACGTTTGCTCGGTCTTCGCAAACACGTCAGCATCGGCGTGCCAGCGTTCCCGATGGCTTTCCTTGATGGAATTCCGCTGCTTCCATCCTCGCTCAAAGGAATCTCCGTCAGCAGCAGAGGCCGCTAAGAGTACTGCACACAATGTAGCGGCACCGTCGCCCACCAGACTCCAAGTTGCGTCAAGGTGAGGATGGGGCGCCGGAAGAACGACGTGGCCGGAATCTTCGATGCCGCACACCGCTGGCATCGTGCTCTGTTCAAGCCATCCGCCCGAGGCAGGGCGAAGTGAAAACGAGAGCCAGCGGTCGCCAACGGCCGTTTCGCAACAGGTGTTTCCGTCGTTCAAGGATTGGACATGGCCGAGCAGCGCAACATCCGATTCGATGCTGGCCGCAAATCGCCATGCGTGGTGCCTCCCTGCTCCAAGGAGCATGGCCGCCATGGCGTCGCCGTCAACGATGGCGAAGCCGTCGGGCGTGGATTCCACGAAGAGGCATCGGTCGCCGTCCCCGTCCAGCGCCACGCCGACCAACTGCCCCGCTTCCTCTCGCGGAAGCGAGCTGATGAGTGCGTGGTCAGAGGCCGCCGCTTCCTCAAACGTCCATGTTTGGGTCGGTGAGAAGTCACCGGCACCGCATTGGTGGTTGAGCACGCCTTCGGGCGAATCCACGCGGTGGCAGTTCACGCCTTGTGCGGTCAGGAACGGTACGAGCCATGCGGCGGCAAAGCCGTTGGCTCCGTCCACGTACAACGTGGGCGCCACCCGTGAAGTTGCTTGACCGTCCCACGGGCCGAAGAGTGAGACGAACGCCTCCCATCGCTGCTTCATCCAGTCGGGATGGGCCGTAAGTCCCCAGCCGGCGTGAACTTCGTCGGGGACCATCAAGCGTTCTCGGTCAACCACATCCACTTCTCGGTCTTCTTCCGCCAGTTGCCGTATCGTTTGGCTGACCTCGGCCTCGTAAGTCCGCGTGGATTTGTAGCCGTAGGCATCGAAGACCTTGATGCCCGAATCGCTGACCGGGTTGTGACTGGCGGTGATCATGCACCCCATCCTGGCGTTCAATGCGAGCACGGCGTGATGGAGGGTGGGTGTGGCGCACGCATCAATGTGAATCACGTGGCTTCCCGTCAGCCGAAGTCCGAGGGTCAAGGAAGCGACCAAGGCGGCGTTGTGTGGGCGCTGGTCCCATCCAATGACGACCGTGTTGCCTTCACCGGGCAGCGCCGGTTGTGTGTAGGAGAGGGCTTCGCCGACCAGTCGCATGAAGGCCGGCGTCAACATCCGATCCTGTTCAAGACGGTCGATGGCCGTCGTCTCGTCAATGTCTTCGAGTGATGTTTGGCCGCGAATACCATCGGTGCCGAAAAAGGACGTCATGTACAACCCTCATCGGTGGAGACTGTCCGCCTCGTGCACGCCGGTTACGGTGACATTGGGCCATACAACGCTGTTGCACCCAAGCACAACTCCTGGATTCATGACGCTGTTGCACCCCGTTGCGACCCCTTCGCCCAGAACAGCACCAAACTTTCGAAGCCCGCTTGGGATTCGCTGCTGGCCGTGGCGGAGGTGCACTTCGCCTCCGTCGTTGCGAAGATTGCTGAGTTTGGTGCCGGCACCGAGGTTGGCACCTTTGCCGAGGATGGAATCACCGACGTAATTGAAGTGGGGTGCTTTGGCACCCGGGAGAAGAACGGCATGCTTGGTCTCGGTTGCATGACCGACCACAGCATCAGCACAAATCCACGAATATTCCCGCACATACGCACCGCTTCGGACCGTCGCTCTTGGCCCGATGTAGCAGGGACCAATCAGGTAGGCGCCAGCCTCCACGGTGGCGGTGGCGTCCACGATGACACCTTCACCGCGCACAAAGAAACCTGGGTTCGTGCAAGCAACATCGCCGCTGAGTTGAGCCATCTGGGCCTTCAAACCGGAGGGGTTGGCGGGGTCGAGGACAGACCAGACCGGACCGTCGCTTGGCAATGTGGGGGTTGCACCGTCTTCCTCACCCGAAAACGAGGGAAACAACACGGTTGCATCGGCGAGTTCGCCCCAGTCCATGCCTCAAGCCAAACGGCCTTTGGGCATGAATGTGATGATGCCTCAAGCGGCGAGATGGTAGATTCGCTTACCGGTGGATGAATCGAGTCTGAAGTTGATCAAGTCCGACAGGTGAAGGGGAATGAACAAGCCGACTTTGCGTGTGGTCAAGCCGTGGTTGCGCATCTTGCGTTCGTTGGACAAGAAGGCCACAATGTCTGCAGCTGATGCGCCAGGTGCCGTAGCAACATAGTCGACGATTTCGTTCTTCAACCGCTCTAAGCGGGCCTTTTTCTGGGAACCTTTTCCTCTCATGGTGTTCTCATGTAAGAGTAGGCTTCGGCGGATAATAAACGCCGGTTGGGATGTCCGTGGGACCCCATGCTTTCCTGCTATTGAATGGCTAACTTCTTGGGCGATGAAGCCATTTCAGGATGTAGGACTTGGCCATATCGCATTCAGTTTTTGAGAAGTATTTGTGCTGTAAAGAATGATTTTTCTTCACGACCTTCCTCCAGAGAGCATTTGCCCGCTCTGGATTTTTGTCTCGGTGGATGAATTCCCATGTTTCCTTGATTGACTTGTACTCCATTTTTTTACCAGGTGTGGGGTCAAGGCCAGGGTCATCTTCATCAGGGTCTGCTTTTTCCCATCTTACAACTTCGTCTTCAGGTACGATGTAATTACTCTCCCATTGAGAGAGAAACGCCTTCGCATCCTCTGTTGTCTTGAACGGTCTGATACACAAAAGGTCGGGAAAATCCTCTCTTAGTCGTTGCAACTTTTCGTCATCCTCCCAACGAGCGATGATGTAAGCCGCACCCAGACGATGGTAGCCGTTTCCGTGACCTCCCAACCCCTTGATGGGTCCCCGATTGACCACCTGTGTGTGGTGCAGGTCTGCACACTCTTCCGAGAAAAAAATCCATGCATTGTTCAGCACCGTGCACACATATTGATCATAATTTTTGATTCCGAGCAAACCAAACAATGACCCAGGATCTTTTCTTGGAACTAAAAAATCCGTATCGCTATCCCACGTGTAATGGTTTAAACGAAATTTTCCTGAGAAATGCGCAGCACAATCCGCATGAAATTGTCGAAAAGGCCCCCAGCATGCGTTTTTTCGTTCAATCGTGGCCGCTACCGTTGGAAGACGGTGTTGTTTTTCCAAACTCTCTTTACGGTTGAAATTTCCATCCACGAAATGAGGATAAAAAAAATCGTCCCATTCCTTCTTCCAATCGATTGTCTTTTTGTCCTGCTCCCTTAGGTACTGAATCACCAGGTCATTCAATTCCGTGTCTCCAAGTGAGATATCAATTTCCGATTCCAGCTTTTCTTGGTCTCTTCGCTCTGTTTCTTGCCCCTGTCCATCTTCATCATTTGCCTTGCAGGCTTTCAAAAATCGCTCGTTTAATTCTTCAGGTATTCCTCGAGAATATCGACTGTGAGATGCTGCTGTCCAAGGTCTCAAATCGAGATTGACTTTTGTGGTTTTAAAATCAGTTTTTTCAGGTTGATATTGCAAGAAAAAAACCTCTTTCCGTCTAATTTTTTTGAACGGAGTTTTCGCATCAGTTTCGGGAAATGGGATTTTACTCATACGAAAAACAGCAGCGAGGAGATTCCAGTTATTTTTGACCACAAGATGATAATAGAGCAACCTTAGTCGAGACCCAAGCCCTTTTTTGAAACCTTTTTTGAATGAGGCGAATTTATTGTTTGGGATTTTTGACGTTGAGAAATGATAATGCTCAATTGTTTTACTCAATTGTGAGGAATTTGACTTGAGTTCTTTGGCGAGGCCGGCATGCAACCACGGAAGTTGGAATTGTTCCTTACCGCCGTAAGCAATCCTCCCCTTACTCTTACGTAGGTCCTTCACGGACCCCTCACTATTTTCTATTATAGTAGATTTTTGGAGTGAAAAAAAGAGTTGACCAAACGCCTGTGACTTACCCGGCGTTACCTATTGAGAAACATGAGCGATAACAACCGAGAAAAGAGAGAATTTGAGGAACGAGTAAACTGGGGAATGGCACAGGCGTTCATCCCCCATCTGAAGACACCAGAATCCGATGGTCGTAAGCAGGTCTACCTCTATGGGAGAGACTGCGACCAACTCCTGGAGAACACCGTGACATTTCTGCCACCGCCCTTGCAGGAACTTATTGACCATCAACAGCGAGAGATGCAACTTCATTACGCTGGTTCACAGTACTATTTTGATGACAAACCACCCAATTTGTTTGCAGATGGCGTTGTCATGACGCTCATCAGTCTCGAGGTGACGCCCTGGCTCACCGTGAACCACCTTGATTCACTTTCTCACGGCGTATCCATGGGGAAGTTTGTTCCCTACACCCTTGCGTATTCCATGGAGGATGAATGGTTTTCCTACGACATCTATCATGCTGAGAACTCTCCTTTTGAAGAGCCCATTGTCGTAAAATACCTACCTGATTATGACGGATATCGCCCAATTCTGATTGGTATGGCCGCGACCACGCTGGTGCATGGCTACAACCCTCATGAAGAGTTGATGAAACTCTCCTCAAATTCAAGAATCCCAGAATTTGACGATGAGATTTGGAATCGCCAACCACTTGGAATCAAACCATACAGATATTTTTTCGAACCAACACAACAAATGCGCGGTCGTACATCAGGCCCCGACCACAAATACGAATGCTGAAGGAGGAAGAAAAATGAACACAAAAGAACAAAACAAAAACAAGAACGTAGAGAAAAACAACGACGAAACCGAGCCCAAACAAAAAACCGATGCGAGCCACACACCGCTGATGCTGAAGCTGACCGATTTGCCAGCATTGACCGAGGCATCAATACAACAGGCTGCAGAGATGGATCGCATTGAATTCTTCAAAGAATTCATGTCTGTTGATCGACTTGGCACCTTGGAATGGTTCAACATGGGGTTCATGCTTCAGAATTCTGGGCCGAACCGCCTTCGATGCATCCATGTGTATGACGACCCCGTTGCCATGCATTGTTTGGCTTCAGTCGCCCAAACCATATCGTTTGCAGGCGGGATTCTTGAGGTTGAACCGTACACGGTTGTGGCCCCACTTTACGCTGGATGGAAGAAATTGAACCGCGAAATCGAGACACCAACCAAAGAGGCACGTTCCTCCGGAATGGAGGTGGCCTGAATGGGTGGTTTTGTCGCACGAGGGAGCATTATGATTGGAAATGAAGAGCGTGTTGCAGAAGCAGGCTTTACAGCAGGCGGATGCCACTCTCTTCAGAATGCAAAGCGGCATGTCTTACGTCGTCTATGCAATATTCTTCGAACGTATCATGAGGGTCGTGAGGGATTTATCTGGTGGCCGAACCTTCCGAAGAAATTGAGAAATCAGTGGCTTGATCGAGTTTCTGAAACGCTCCAATGGATTGAGTTGAGTGAGGGCAAGGGTGCCCATTTCCATTCCATCTCATCCAAAGAATTCGTTCTTGCTTCGCAACAGGGGGTGGCCTGAATGTGGCTCTTTGTTTCCGGTGGCTTTTTGTCCATTGTCGCCCATCGTACACTTCCTGATTCCTTGCTCGTACGCGCTCGGAACCCTGATCACATTTGCGAGATGTTTCCAGAGGTTGAGATAACATACATGCGGAACGCCGACTATCCGTACAGGGTGGTTCTCAACCGAACTGTGGTCCACGAGGCCATCGTTGAGTATATCCAAACGATGGTGTATGACAACTTCAAGGCCAGCATTGATGACTTCGAGTACCACGATACTTGTCTCGATGTTTGGCGCACGATGTGGGCTTACGGTAACCGCTATCGCAACGGAGATGATTGAGAATGAGAACCAAGACCATCTCAACGACATATAAATCGGCAAGGAAAGAGAAGAAGGGAAAACAATGAACAACAATCCGACCAGTAAAATGATGCAAATGATAGCCAATCACGTCAAACATGACGAATACGAACACTATCTGGACGAGGCGAATTTGAGCGTAGAGGAACTGCTCGCCTTGAGCAGTGAATTGTACAGGCTCTCGTCGGCTCAATGGGAGGTCCAACAGGCATCAAACAAATTCGGCGTCAACCCGTTTGATGTCATCTCTTTGCTCGAGGCACGAGTTGCCATTCTCGCACGAACAGGAGATGAAGGGTATGCTGATTGGATGCGAGACATGTGGGATCTTGCCATTCGATACTCGGACCAGGCAGGACTCGGCCGTAAATTCAACCTCTTCGCAGAACTGGTGGCATCAACCAAGGCTGACCTCTCCAGAGAGGAGCGCTCTGTTTTCTTCTACACACGTGCTCTGAATCGGCTAGCACAGCTCACCGATTATTGGATTGGAGAAAATGAAGCAAGACCGCTGTGGAACGAGCTCATGGAGTATGCTCTCACCTCCATGGTGGGTGATGAACAACAAGCGGCGCTGAAGGTCATCAAAGGCAATGCACCGTGGTTTGCCGAAGAGAACGAACAACATTTCCAATTCTGATACTCCAAAAAACTGCAGGTGCGAACCCAAAGGGAATGGCGGGCGATGGAGGATTCG
>DAGF01000046.1 GCA_002495645.1 Euryarchaeota archaeon UBA549 | reverse complement strand
TCGGCTTTGGATTCGTAAACGTGGTAGAGGCCGTCAGCATGCAGAATTGTATCGCTCATCTTCACTCCCCCTTCAGCACGCTGGCCAAGTCCGCCTTCAGTGCCCGTCGTGTGGTCACCAGCAACGCCACGACCACCGCAGCGAACACCGCCAGTGAGACCAGAATAATCTGGGACCACGGATAGACGAGTGTCCGTTGGATGGTGGTGGTGGAGCCACCGAAGATTTGGAAGATGAAGCCAAAGACGTCAAAGAAGCCGTTGAACGACAGCGCAAGACCCACACCCAGCACGATACCGAGCGCCATCGAGACCATCACGATGGAGAGAATCTCAAACAGCACGAGCCGGATGATTTGGTTGGGTGAGGCACCGATGGCCTGTAGCACCGCCAATTCCTTTTGTCGCTGACTGAGCACGAGCGAGAGGAAGACGAAGCTGGAGGCGACCGCCGCAACGCTGGCGACGACGAACTGCAACGAGAGCAGACCGGGCGTTCCGAAAATCAGCCCACCGTTGCGCTCGACATCCTTGTGGGTGCTCGCCCAGTCTTCCACGCTTGACACGCGGGAATCTGCGGAAATCTTCGAGCCCAAGGCTTCGAGTTCTTCGTCCTCAACACCGCTGACATCGACAATCCAGGTCGTTGAGTTGTAATTGTCAGCGAAATCGTCGGTCACGAGGCTGCGCCAGGCGTTCTCGCCGATGATCAAGGCTGAGGAAGCGGTTGCCGTGTTCACGCCCGGAATGTATTCGTGGGTGCCCATGTAGTAGAGGTCGGTGGTGTAGGGCGTGACGATGATGCGTACGCTGGTGTCGCTCAAGAAGAGCGGCTCGGCCAAGGGCGGAGGGAGTTGCGACGGTCCTGAACCACAGAATGTCTCGTCGGCAGACGAACCGTCCGGGCAGGTAGCGTTGGTCAGAATGGCTTCTGAGAGGTCAAAGAATCCAAAGGCACCCTCAAGATTGGCATCGGTGAAGTCCGTGCCCTCCAGCGAGCCGCCCATGATGTTCACGAGCACGGTGTTCTGAAGGTTCGCGCCTCGGAAGTCGGCGTAGGACAAATCGGTGTCCACGAGGATGGATTCACTGAGGTTGCTCTGTGCGAAGTTGGTGCCCGAGAAGTTGCCATAGGAAAGGTCCACTCGACTGATGTCCCGTCCACTGAGGTCTTGACCGGTCAAGTTGAGACGGGACCAATCGCTGTCCATCAAGAGGGAGTAGGCATCGAACAGAGCGAAGGGGTCTGTTTCGTTCGAGCCGCCGGAGGTGAAATCAAATTCGGTCTTTTCCCACACAAAGGTGATGGTTTCCGATTTCTCATCGCCGGGTTTCAGCAAGACATCGTCGAGACGCTTCTCGTCCCCACCTCGTCCCGAACCTGCCAGGTCAAGGGAATACGCTGAATCCTCGCCGGCGCTGAACCCGCCAGCAGCGTAGGCTGCGAGCGTGGCGTCAACGTCTTCACCGGGCAGCGCTTGTTCGCTCCAACGCAGGACGTCGCCGTTGCCGTCAAACAACACATAGGTTTGGAGCGTGTCGCCCCCGTTGTTGTCCGCCAGACCGATTTCGGGCACACTGGTCGCCACGGGCGAAACGCTGGCGCTCGTGAATTCGCCTACCATCGCCAGAAGCGCCGTTTCGTTCATCGGCTGTTCAACGGTGATTTTGAGGTCCGAACCGACGGTGGCATCGACCGTTTTCTCGTCGACGAGCGTGCCCGTGTAGCCTTGAACGGCCGCGAGCGTGACGATGGAGAGCGTCAAGAGCATGATGACGGCCAGGCGGTTCACGGATTCGGCCGAGCCCGAGCCCTTGAGGCCGCGCTTCACGTCCTTGAGCAGGGGCGTGCGCCCAAAGATGACCTGCATGATTTGAGGGCCTCGGGCGCCGATACGACCGAGCAGAAGGGCACCACCAATCCACAACGCAAAGGGTCCGAAGATGTTGATGAGACCCTCAAAGAAGAAGTTGGACACAAGGCCGTCTTCGCTGCCGTTGGCCTCAAGCCACGTATCGCCAACGGCGAGCATGCCAAAGAGAAACGCCAGCCAGTGGAGCCAGCGCTTGGGTTCAGCGGCTTGGGTTGTCTTTCGCACACCTTCCTCAATTTCGAGTTCGATGAACTGACGAGCACGGCTACGACCAAAGAGCAAGGCAAGACCCAGCGTGGTCACCGCGGTGAAGATGGTGGAGCCGACCGAGAGCGTGGGGTTGACGTCGAAATCCCCGGTGCGGAATTCCATGAAGCCCACCGCCGAGAGGACGATGGGGACAGCGAACATGGCGAGCAGGTAGCCAGCAAGCCACGCCACGGACGACATGACGAAGAGCTCGAGCAGGACCATGCCCTGCAGGCTTTGCCCGTCGGCCCCGATGACGCGATGGATGCTGACTTCACGGCGACGTTGTTCAAGCGAGAGCACGAGACCGTAAATCAGCACGGAAACCGAAAGGAACACGATGGGAATCATGATGATGTAATCGAAAATCTGAATCAACCCGAGGAAGATGTTGAGGAAAAGAATGGTCCCGCTGATGATGTCGGTGTAGTAGAGTTCCACCTCTTCGTCGGTGTAGGTGCCGTCCTGAACATCCGTGCCCAGCGCCTCCAGCCAATCGGCAGCGTCAGCGGTGGAAGTCGTCGGCAATTGGCCCCGGTCGATGGTCGCCCCGAGGTACATGTGGTCGTTGTCCATCAGGATGGCGCGCTGCTCTTCGCTCAGCACCTCCCACGTGGAGAAGATGGGGTTGAACGGTAGGGTGGGGTTTCCAAAGGGCCAAGGCTCGTAGATGCCCATCACGGTCAAGTTTTCCACCGTCATCCACATGCGGCAGTACATCATCTCGTTGTTTTCCGGCGTGATTTCACCCGCACAGTTGTCTTCGGTGACCGTTCCTTCCAGGATGGTGGATTCGTCGACGACGTAGGCAAAGGTGAGCGATTCAAGCACGTCACCGACGTTGGCTTGGGCCTCACTGGCAATCGTGGACGGCAAGATGATGCCGTTCTTCGCGCTCATGTTTTCCGGGCTCGGCCACTCACCGGCACCGGCGATGATGTTCTCGCTGTAGCGCTTGGCCAGTTCACCGTCAAAGGCTTCGGGCCCGTAGAACCGAATGGCTCGTTGGTCGGAGATGGGAGGACCTGCTTCGGCGGCTTCGGGGTAGTCGAAGGTCACGTTACTCCAGTACGGGTTCTCATCGTCGGCGATGGCCCGCATTTCAAGGGGTTGCGCCACGACGAACTCGATGTTGAACAGACCCGCACTGTGAATGCCTTGACGGCCGAGGACGAGGGTGCAATCGTTGAACTGGGAGAATTCATCCATCAGTTCATCGCACACTTCAACCATCGTCGAGGTGTTGTTGGACCAGCCACTGGCGTTCTCCACCGGCGTTCGGGCGTACTCAATTTTCGCGTCAAAGGGCTCGGACTTGAGCGATTCTTCGAAGAAGAGTTGGGACAAACCAACACCGTACGCAAGCACGGTCGTGATCACCAGCGAAGCGAGGAACACACCGGCGATGACCGCCAAGCCGCGCTCTTTACCGCGCCACGCACCCTGACCGGCAAGGCGCAAACGGCTGGGCAGTTCCACCACACGGTGCTTGATTCGATTCAAACGAGAGCGAGCCACTGAGAAGTCAGCGTCGGTCAAACCGTCTTGACGTTCACTCATTCTTCCTCGCCTCCTTCTTCGGACTCGGTTTCCGCTGCTTCTGCAGCGGTATCGTCTTCGTCGTCAAGGCCCCAGGCCGAGCGGATGTCGGAGGCCTCGGTACGACCATCGTTGAGCAGCAACATGCGGTCGGCGTTGGAAGCCAAATCAGGGTCGTGAGTCACCATGAGGATGGAAATCGGGTTCTCTTCGTCGTGGCAGAGTTCCTTAAACAGCGCCATGACCTCTTTGCCGCTGGCGATGTCAAGGTTGCCCGTTGGTTCGTCGGCGAGGAGAACGGGACGGTTGCCGGCGATGGCACGAGCGATGGCCACGCGCTGTTGCTGGCCGCCCGAAAGCTGGTCGGGAATGAAGTGCATGCGGTCGCCAAGACCGACTTTGGTCAGCGCCGTCTGCGCAGCCGAGACCGCTTCGGACGAAGGCATGCCGGAGAGTTCCAGCGCCATTGCGACGTTGTCAATCGCGGTTAGGTTGTCGAGCAGGTGAAAGTCTTGGAAAATCCATCCCACAAGTTCTCGGCGCACATCGACGACGCTGGAGGGCCCTTTGAGCCCGTAGGTTCGCTTGCCCAGCGTGATGCTACCATCATCCCCAGCGAGCAAGCCACCGATGATGTTGAGCAACGTGGATTTACCGGACCCAGACGGGCCCATCAAAGCGACCATTTCGCCCTGCTGGATGTTCATGTCCACGCCTTTGAGGACCTGAAGTTTGTTGGAGCCAGAACCGAAGGCTTTTGTGAGTCCTTGAACTGATAACATCTCAGCACCTTTCGTATCATACTGCCCGGAATATGGTATATCAACTGATGTTTGGACAACCCACCCAGTGGTCCTGTTCAGCAAAGCGTTGATGGTGGGTTTGATGGGCTCTCATTCACCTAACGGATATGGAAGTGGTCGGGGAAACTATCAAGAAAAATCCCCCTCATGGTCAAGCGTGGCCCCCAGTCCAACCCTTGATGCCGAAGTCGAGAAGTTGGTTCGGCTTGGCTACGACCGTGATACGGCTGTCGTCATGGTGGCCGCCCTTGTCGAGAAAGAAGAGACGGACCGAACCATCCCCGTCGCTCCATCACAACGGGTAGGGGGCGTGTTCATGGGCATCTTCCTGATGACCTTCGGCCTCCCCTTCATCATTCTCCCAGCCACGATTTGGACAGAAGTTGGCAACAGCGGCGGACTTGATTTGTTGTTGATTTGCTTCCCGATTCCGTTCATCATGGCGGGAGGATTTGTCATGTTCATGGGAGGAAACATCCTCATCATGGCCCTCAAAGGCGAAGCCCCAGCAGGTCCGAGTTGGAGTGATGATGACGGCTCGAGCTACTTACCGGCCCCGGAACAACGACCCGTTGCGAACATCGGTGCGTACGATTCCTCAGCCTTCCCTTCAATGGACGACATCGTGGGTCAACAACAGGAAGACCTGCTCCCCGACTTCCCGGATGACGCCCCTGTTGAGGAAACGGTGGCCGAAGATGCTGGCTCCTTCTGGGGCAACATCAACGAAAAGGGCAACACCGAATAGACCGCATCATGGTCAATCAAGCTTGCAGACCAGCGGCCTTGGCTTGCTTTTTGAGCAAACGGCCAAACAGCGGTGGCACCAAGGCGACCCAAAACATCCCGTAGTAGCCGAGCGGCAACTGGGGCGATTCATCGTGAACATCGAGGCGCTGGTAAGGCGTGCTCGCCTTGAGGTGGTGCGAGGGGTGGAGGGGCAATTCCATCAACGTCCAGCGTGAAAGGCGATGGCGACTCTCCCAGGCGTGAGTGGCGTTGGCTCGCTCATCATCGCCACGGCGAAGCCCGTGATGCTGGAGATAGTTGACGAATTCAAGCAGGTAAATCGCCACGGCTGCCTGACCGAGGTAGGCGGCAAGGTAGGGAAGACCGGCGTAGGCAAGGCTACCGAGGAACAGGGCTTCCACCGTCAAGGCTCGGCGGGTGTCGACGGGACGAGCGCGGTAAGCCCCTTTGACCTGACGCGGAATCGTTTGCAGAACATGAACGTAAACGCTGCGCCCCCATGGAGAAGAGGTTGGATCAACATCTCGGGCCCAGTGCCGGTGGTGCGTGTGGTTGTGCTCCGTGGTGAAGTGAAGATAGAGCACCGAAAACAGGGTCAGGCGAGCCGTCCACCAACTCTTGGAGCGAGGGCGACGATGGCCCAACTCGTGGGCTGCTACAATACCCGAAGCACCGTTGCTCAGGCCGGCTGAAGCCATCCCCAGGCCCGTGAAAAACGTCAACCCGTCGAGGGAGATGCGCCACAGCAGAACAGCGAGAAGAATCGGCACGGCGATGGCGTGGAGGTGAACGATGATGTCGTGGGCCCGTCCTTCTTGAAGCGGCCGTGTGGTGCTGGATTGACCCAAGACCACTTCGAGCAGAGGGTAGAATCCCAAAAAGACGAGCAGCGGTGCAACCATCCAAGGCCCACCAAGGACCAGGCACAACAAGGTGAAGGCCGGTGTGAACAAACCCCACAGGTGGGGAACCCACGTCCAGCGTTCGCTCATCACTGCGTTTTACACGCTTGTGACTTGTAAAGGGTGGCTTCAGTTCATGCCAAGCCAACTGCGGAGTCGAGATCCCAGGGAGCGACGGGCAAAGATCCCGTTGCGGGTGACCTGGGCGTTCATCGTTTCATCCACGTAGCTTTCCAAATATGCATCCATTCAAATCGTCCTCCTTGATTGAAGCGCACCACGGCGGTCAACACCAGCACGGTAGAAGGCCACGGCGGTCATCCACCGGTGCCAGAGGCCACGGCCAAACACCCCGCTTCGGTGGGTGAAGTTCGAAACAGCTTGCTCGGTGTAGGTCTCCAATTCTTTGTCCATATCCATCGCCTGAAAGGTTTGCTTCTTTCATGTTACATGTGGTGCCGGACCTATATGAATCACCGGTAAAAAAGCCAACACGAGGATGTTAAAAATAAATCAAGTGTTTTTAAGAACACTTATTCAGCGACTCAAACAGACGGTTTCGCGTGCGGGTCTTGTATGGGGAAATGCTTGAACAAATCGTTAAGAGCAACCTATCCGAGTTTCAGCCATGGGGAGGAAGGGTGTTCTTCTGATGAACGTTGGGACACCCGACGAACCCACCGTTGGCTCGGTGCGTACCTACTTGCGAGAGTTCCTTCTTGACCCAGATGTCATCGACATTCCTGCTCCCCTTCGCCACCTGCTCGTTCGAGGCATCATCCTTCGAACACGCCCACGAAAGATCGCCCCGCTTTACCAGAAAATCTGGATGGAGGAAGGGTCCCCGCTCAGGGTGTATTCCAAACGCGTGGCCGAAAACCTGCAGGACCTGAATCAGGACATCGACGTTGAATTCGCCATGCGATACGGAAATCCGAGCATTCGGAGCGGTCTTGAGAACCTCAAATCCCGCGGCGTGACCGACCTTCTTTTGCTTCCCATGTTCCCCCATTATGCCCAAGCCACAACAGAATCGTCGTTGAAACATGCTCACCATCAACTTAGCAAAATGAAGTGGGAACCCAACCTATTGGAGATGAATCATTTTGAAACGGCGGAGGAATTCATCGCTCCGCTCACCGAGTCCATCCGCCCTCACCTGTCAGAAGACACCCACTTGCTGTTCTCCTATCACGGCCTCCCCATATCGCATGTAAAGCGCATTGACACATCCAAATCGCACTGCCAAACCGTTGACGACTGCTGCACCATTTCTTGCGAAGGAAACAGCCTGTGTTACGGCCATCACTGCTACAAGACCACCATGGCCGTTGTTGAACGGCTTGGACTGCCCTCAGACCGTTGGTCACTCAGTTACCAGAGCCGAGTGGGGCCCGTCAAATGGTTGGAGCCCTCAACAACCCAAATGGTTGAAGCATTGGTCAAAAAGGGGGTCAAAAAACTGGCTATCGTGGCACCGGCCTTTCTCGCCGACGGACTGGAAACACTCGAAGAACTGGATATCGGTATTCGTGAGGAATTCATGGAACACGGTGGCACTGAGCTGAAGGTTATCAACTGCTTGAACGATGATGAGCAATGGATTCAGGGGCTTGAACAACTCATCGCAAAAGAATTCCAGCAGGCTGTGGCTTAGAAGCGGTCAGCGATACGCTCAGCTTCGGCAACCACGTGAGTTACTGAGACACCACTGAAGAACCACCCCGCTCGTGTGAACGATTGGTCTTCAGACATTAGAGACGCCATGTAACCCGGGGGGTAAGAAGGGATGCGTCGAACACCGATGTGCTCAAACACCACCGGCGTTGACTCGCTCAGCAAATGTCGCAAAGAAGCCTCAACCTCCTCGTGCGATGAAGAACGGACGGACGGTGCCATGACGCGAAACAGCCGATGGCCTGCTGGCGCTCGAGGACTCCCGTGAACATCGCTTTCGTGCAAAATACCGCTCACCGGGCAAGTTTCATCGGGAATCAAGGTCCCATACCCTACCTTGACCGATGAGACCTGCGCCTCGGTGTAGCCCACAGCGTAGACGTTGAGTTCGGTGAATTCACTTGCCGTGCGACGAAGCGGAGCGCACCAAATCACTGAGGAGAGGGGCATATTTCGTGCTTCTGCCACCTCTTCGGGCGTGTCGGGAGGGGCGTTCATGGTGAAGGAGACATTGTCAAGGGACTCAAGGCGGTGAACAAGGCCGTCAATCAGCGTCTGCATTCCACCTTCAAAGGAGGCCGTCGAACCCGACTTGGGAGTGAAGAGCGGATAGGTCCCGTTCATCATGTTCTTCACCCTCTTCCATTTCACAGGAGGTTCGGTTCCGAAACGCGTCAGAGAGGGCATTAAAAAATCAGCATCCACATGGGCGGAGCGGTCGTTCACGATGCCAAGGGTCATGGCGTCGTTGACCGGTGCCAACGGCATGGCTTCAGCCACAGAAAGGGTGCCTTGGCGGGCGCCTTTCAGGGCTCGCCACACCTTGAGTGGACCCCCTTTGAAGATGAGCAAAGGGGAGAGTTTTCGGCGACGACCCTTGGTTGAAATCCAGCGCGCCTTGGCCTTGGGATTTGAGGCAGAAAAAAGCTGGCCGAGGTCCAAATCGTTCACCAATCTCCAGAAAGCAGGGTGCGCTCGTGTGGCGTTGACAGCGACATCGCAGATCCATCCGTCTTGAGTCCAGGTCTCGATGACGCCCCCGCAACGCTCGCTCTTCTCCACAATTTCAACATGGATGTCCGGGCGTTTTGTGGCGATTCGGTAGGCGACGGTCAATCCAGAAAGGCCTGCGCCTACAACGCAAACAGCGCTCGAGTTGTCAAGGTCGCTAGCCACACACAACGGCCGGCGCAGTTCATCGCCGTATCGAATCCAATCTTTCAGCGACGTCACGCCATCACCTGTTGAGCCAATCGACGGGTTGGCGGAGCACGTTCATCATCGCCTCCTCTTCAGAACCCGGCTTCACCTCATGACAGTACTCCCACCGGGAGGTAAGAGGGAGGGACATCAAAATGCTCTCAATTCGTCCGTTCGTGGTCAAACCGAATTTCGTACCCCGATCGTAGACCAAGTTAAACTCAACATAACGACCTCTTCGAAGTTGCTGCCACTCTTTCTGTTGGGCCGTGAAGGCCATGGTTCTGCGGCGTTCAAGAATCGGCATGTAGGCCTCAAGGAAATGGGAGGCGCAATCCTCAACGAAGGCAAAACACACCTCTTTGCTTTGAGACCTCAAGTCATCAAAGAACACGCCACCTACACCACGACGTTCCCCTCGATGCTTGATGTGAAAGTAATCATCGCACCAGGTTTTGTACGCGTCGTAGTCAGCGACCTCATGACGATCGCAGACATTTTTGTGGACCTGATGGAAATGCACAGCGTCCTCTTCAAACAGGTAAGAAGGGGTCAAATCTGCGCCACCACCGAACCACCAGCTTCCCTCAACCACACCCTCGCCCCGCTCAAAATAACGGTAATTTGCGTGGACCGTTGGCGCCATCGGGTTATGCGGGTGAAGAACGAGACTGAGCCCAGTTGCAAAGAAATCCAGGTCCTCGCCAACGAGGTCGTGCCCACCGCCCATCTTTGCGGCCGCTTCGGGACTCAGTGTTCCGTGGACGACGCTCACATTGACCCCTGCTTTCTCGAACACGTTTCCTTCGGAGAACACACGGCTTCGCCCACCTCCACCTTCTTCGCGAGTCCATTCGTCTTCGCGATAAGAGGAGGCGTCAAGCGCTCCAATGGCGTCACAAATGGTGTCTTGAAGCCGATACACCATGTCGACCATGGTCTGTCTCATGCGGATTCACCCGTGATCAAACGCAGCACCGCTTCGACACAATCGATTTGAGCGCCCGGAGCAAAACCATGGCCGAGATTGAACACATGCCCCGGTGCATCGCCCGCTTCGTCCAACACGCGCTGTGCCGCTAGAGTCGCCGCCTCTGGACTCCCGTGCATTCGAGAGGGGTCAAGGTTTCCTTGAAAGGCAAAACGGTCTCCAAACGCCGTACGGTTCGCCCGCAGGTCATCACGCCAGTCCAACGACACAGCGTCGATATCAAGCGTTCGGATGACATGGTGGAGATGCCCGCTGCCTTTGGCGTAATGAATCAGAGGGACACGCTGATTGGCTTGTTCTCTAAACACCTCAATAGCTCGTTTCGTAGCAGGCAAGGCAAGGCGTTGGTAGTCCTCGACCGACAAAAGCCCGGCCCATGTGTCGAACAACTGAACGGCGTCAGCGCCGCCGTGGTTAACCTGGTCGGCAAGCAGATGACCAACAGCATCAGCCATCCTCATCAGCACGCGTTCAGATGCCTCTGGGTTTGAGAAAACGGTCGCTCTGGTGTTGTGGAATTCTTTGTCTCCTGTCCCGCCGGCGAGCAAGTACAACGATGTCGTCCACGGGCAACCTGCGAAGCCCAAACGAGCAATGTCTTGGCGTTCCTCGCCGATGGCCTTGAGGGCATCGGCGGCCCAAGGTGCATGCTTCCTTGCAGAGAAGGCCGTCCAGTCATCAACATCGTCAAACGTGAAGGGGTCAATGCGAATTCCGCCTCCATATTCCACCTCATAGCCAAGCGCAGGAAGAGGCGTGAGGATGTCGCTGAACACGATGGCGGCGTCGATTGAACCGTAGCGTTGGATGGGTTGCATGGTGATGTTGGTGCACAGGTCAAGGTCCTGACAGCGTTCCCAAAACGAGTGCTCAGCGGCGAGTTTTCGATATTCCGGGAGGTGTCTTCCCGCCTGGCGCATGAACCAAACAGGGGTGCGGTCGACGGGTTGGCGGTTCAGTGCAGCGACGATACGCTCCTTGCCGTTCATGATGCCAACTCCATTTCCGAAAGCGCATCGTCCATGGCTGCAACCAAGCCGAGGATGTGGGAGGTGTCGTGCGAGGTGGATAAAAACCCGATTTCGTAGGCTGATGGGGCAAGCATGTAGCCTCGGTCAAGTAAAGCTCGATGCACATCGGCGTAAAGCCCAGCAGCGTCTTTGGCGATTTGATCGGCTCGAACAGCGGGTTGTCCGTTTCCGGGGGAGAACCAGAACAGGCTCTCCATTCGAACCATGCGCATGGGATGACCGTGTTTTTCCAACACCGATTCCATCTTCTCTTCAAGCAGCGCGCCCAACGCCTCCATGTGGTCGTAGGCCCCGCTGTCCAACAGATCAAGCGTCGTCGCACCAGCAGCCATAGCAAGTGGATTACCGGACAGGGTTCCGGCCTGATAGACGGGCCCGAGGGGAGAGAGTTGCTCCATGATTTCGTGTCGGGCACCGTATGCCCCGACGGGCAAACCACCCCCGATGACTTTCCCCAAGGCCGTCAGATCGGGGACCACGCCACAGAGGTCGCCGTAACTCCCCTCTTTGAAGCGGAAACCGCTGATGACCTCATCGAAGATCAGCAGGGCACCATGGGCGTCACAGAGGGCTCGCAAACCCTTGAGGAATTCAGGTCGCTGTACCAAGAGGCCGTTGTTGGCGGGAAGCGGTTCAATCACAACGGCTGCAATCTCATCTCCATGCTCCTGGAAGAGGTATTCAACGGCTTCTAAGTCATCCAGAGGACAGATGAGGGTGGTCGCCACCGTGTCTTGAGGAATCCCAGGGCTGCTCGCAATGCCGAAGGTGGCCAACCCACTTCCGGAGGACACCATTAAGGCGTCAACATGGCCGTGGTAGCAGCCCTCAAACTTCACCAGCATGTCCCGACCAGTGTAGCCTCTGGCCAACCGAACAGCGCTCATTACGGCCTCCGTTCCGGACGAGACGAATCGAACCTTATCCATGTGACCGAAACGTTGTTTCACCCGTTTGGCCAACTCGATCTCACCGAGGTGAGGTGCACCAAACGAGGTCCCGTTGAGCATTTTTTCATGGACGGCTTCAATGATTTTGGGATGCGAATGCCCGTGAATCAACGGCCCCCATGACTGAACAAAATCGACCAGCACATTGCCATCAACGTCAGTTACGTGGGCACCGGAAGCTTTCTCGAAGTAAATGGGATTGCCGTGAACCGATTTGAACGCCCTAACAGGCGAGTTTACACCGCCAACCAAATGAGAAAGGGCCTCGTGGTGAAGCGCATCTGATTTGGAACGATTCAAAGACTCACCTCATTGGACCCAACCGTTTCGTGCCGCATCTCTCGCATGGTAGGTAACCACGACGTCGGCCCCCGCTCTTTTGAACGCTGTCAAGACTTCAACCACCATACGTTGCCGGCTGGCTTCGTCGTCGGTGGCGTTCATGATCATGGCGTACTCTCCGCTGACATTGTAGACGGCGACCGGCCGAGCCACGGTATCGGCCACTTTGCGTAGCACATCGAGGTAGGGAAGGCCCGGTTTGACCATGATGATGTCAGCACCTTCGGCTTCATCCATGGTGGCTTCCAAAACGGCTTCTGCATACCCTGAACGAACGTCCATTTGGTGGGTGGCACGGTCGCCAAATTCAGGACTTGAATGCGCAGCGTGGCGGAACGGTCCGTAGAACGACGATGCGTACTTGACCGAATAGGACATCAAGCCGGTGTTGGTGTAGCCGGCACCCTCGAACGCGGTGCGAATAGCGGATACGCGACCGTCCATCATATCGGAGGCGCAAACGTAATCCGCTCCGGCTTCTGCATGGGAGAGGGCGATGTTCACCAACACCTCAACCGAGGCATCGTTGACGATTTCACCTTCATGGACCAATCCGCAATGACCGTGGTCGGTGGCCGTGCAGAGGCAAACATCCGTCATGACCACAAGGTCCTCGCCATGGGCCGCCTTGAGTTTCAACACCGCTTGGTGGAGGTGCGAAGAGGCTTCATGGGCGTGGGTGGCGTGTTCGTCCTTGTGCTCGGCGTCAACCACGCCAAACAGCATCACGGCCCGAACACCGTGAGAAGCATCCTCCTCAACGGTCTTGAGAAGAACATCAACCGACTGCTGATGGATACCGGGCATGCCTCGTATGGGTTCATCCACGCCTACGCCATGCACGACGAAATGCGGTTGAACAAGAGAGGTTAACACGCTGTCGCCGAAGAGAAGATCTCGGCGTGCTGCCGTCCAACGGTTGATGCGTGGCCTGATGTTCATCTCAGTTCCCTCTGTGTTCTTTCCACCATTCCACCAGCGATTCTGACGTTGGGCCGCTTAACACCGAGACGTGGGCATCGTCAAAGTGGTCCAAAGAGGCGATGGTTGTTCGGGCGTTTTCTCCCATACAAAGAATTTCGTGAGGTACCTTGAGCCCGTTTTTCGCCCAAGAACGGGCTGATGAAGCCGAAGAAAGAACCAACACATCCAGAGGGTCAACCTCAACGGCATCCAGGTCCTTTGGCCTGTTTTCATACCCTATCCAGGACTCAACCTCAAAGTCGGCACCTCGGAGTTTCTCTTCCAAATCGCGAGCAGCCAAATCGGACCTCGGCAGGTAGAAGGTCGTGTTCTGCGGAAAGGTTTCGATGATGTATGCCGCCAATTCTCGAGCGTTTCTTGCTTTTGCACAAACGGCGACCGTGACCCCAAGGCGGAAGCAGGCTCTGGCGGTGCCTTCACCGATGGCCAACCAAGGTATTCGGCCGATATCGGGATTGGATTGAGCAGCTTTGACGGCGCATTTAGCCGCAAAGGGAGAAGTGAGCACCAAATAGGGCCAGTCCCGTTTGCTTTGGTCCTGAAGGAAGGCCGACGGCCAGTTATCGAGCATCGGTACGAGGTCGACCACGGGGATGTTTTCCATTTCAATGCCTTGACTGGCAAGCACACGAGAAATTCTGTCTGAATTCAACGTCGACAAATATCGAGGACCCGTTCCTTGCATCCTCGGTTGCTCAAGCGGTTGGACTGGGAGAGCGATCTTGAGACCCTGACGCTCACCGGCGTACTGGAACATGGCGTAGGGGGTGCCTTGACAAAAAATGGCCCGCCAGTTTTCGGGTGCAACTTGGACATGAACATCATCCCCCGATACACCGATACCCGCCGGGAATAAACACCCTCCCCCGACCTGTTTCAAGAGGTGACGTTCAGCGTCCACATCGTGTTCGGTTTGTTCGTGATTCAGCACCGAGCGAAGGGATTGAAATTCCTCAAAGCGAGCATCCGAGCAGTGGACAGCAATCGCGCCCTGCCCGGGTGCGGTTGGCCAATCAGCAGGGTCGATTCGAAAGGCGGAAAGTTGGTCCTTAACATCATCCAATGCCCCGACACTGTTGAGCCTGGAAATGCCAATTTCTGCCAATATAATGGCATCCACTCGGCCCTCAAGTAATCGACCGATTCGAGTTTCAACATGGCCCCTGACGGCCAAAGGAATGAGGTCGGGCCGCTGACTCAGCAAGAAGGATTGACGCCGCCCTGAGACCGTCCCGAAGGTGGCACCGTCTGGGAAACATTGCAAGAGGGTAGCCAAGGGCGTGGCCGAAGGGTCACCCAACACCGTCTCGAGGGAGGGGACGCCAGGCGTTGTTCGCATGATAACGAGGTCAGCAGTGCCGCCGCGTTCCAAATAGGCCAAGTTTTGAATGCGCTCATCAACATCCACCGGGACATCCTTGCCCGAGTGCACGGCGATGTCAACCTCACCGGTCAACAATCGGTCGTCAATTGCGTGAATAAACTGGCCCACAGATGCAGAGAGTTGCCCTCCGAGGCTGCGGTCGCCCGTTGAGGATAAAGGCACAAGTTCGGCATCAATGCCTTGCTCTGCAAGGGCATTGCGAACGGCAGTGGCCTGCCACAGAGCGAGATTTGAGGCTCGTGTCCCTATTCTGATGGTCATGAAGCCCCTCCGAAAACCGAGTTCGGCTTACTCATGGCCAACACGGACCGTTTGACCTCGCGGTCAACATGGGCAAGCATGGCTGAACTCAGTGTTCGCTCCGTGTTGACGACGAAGGTCGACAGCGCCGAAAGGTGGAACGGGGACGGTTGATGGCAAATCCAGGTGGCAATTTCTCGTGAAAAGGCACCGAGTTGCGGAACATCCCCGTCGGTGGCAAGTGGGGAGGTTTCCCATGTTTTTGCAAGCCCCTCCATGGTTTGATAGACGTGGGCCCTGAACTTGCCTTGGGCTTTATTCTCAAGGGCATCGCTGTAGCGCGCCTGAATGGTGTTGATCATCGATTCGCTCTTGCCAATCGTAGAATCATAATCCCATTCTTTGCCCAAGTTCCGTGAGACCTTGATCCAGTGGTCCATGCCCATGAGCACTTGTTGACTGGAAACGCCGGACGCCTCGAAGGAGGGAGGCCACGAGAAGTCCATGACGGTGGCGGGTGTTTGAACGGGAAGTGGACGCTGATCGTTATATGTAGGCGATGCGTTGCGGATGGTGGAGATGATAAGGTCGGGTTGGTGTTGTCCTTTGTTCCATTCCTCGTAGGAAATCATCGTGCACTTTTGAGCCAGTTCTGGGGCTCGTTCGGCCGACTGTGACGGATTGCGAGAGACCACGAGAACGTCCGTTTGTTGAGCCTCAATGAGCGCTTCAACGGCTTTGATGCCCATCTCGCCAAATCCCAATACAGCGGCGTTCATGGGGCCGTTCTCCTCAAGCAATGCATCGAGGGCGGTGGTGGCCAACGTCAACATGGAAACGGTGGTGCTGGTGAAACCGAGTTGCTTGCGAATAGAGCGATTGGCGGCGATGATGTGTTCAAAGAACCCCGAATTATAGTGGCTGATGAGTTCTTGTTCCTTGTGGAAATTGATGGATTTTCTAAACTGCGACATGACCTGGAGTTCCCCCATCATGAAGGAGTCAAGGCCACTGCAAATCTTGACCAGTTGTCGCCATGCATCCGTTTCTTCGAACAGGTCAAACGCAATTTGCTCAGTACCGTTGGATGCCGAGATGTGAGAAGACAGGGTTTGAGCGTCAATACCGAAGCCAACATAGAGAACCCGATTGCAGGTTGAGAATTCAAAAATCTCGGCAGAGCATTGTTCGCTCAAGGCACGAATGTACGCCGCTCGGTCGTGTTCCGACATCCCCTCAGTGGTGATTTTTTTGGCAACATCGATGTTGTCCGATGTGAACTTGAGCGCCGCCAGTGCCACGAGGTCGGAGGTGGTCTCGCCTTTGTGCTCGGCACGTTGGGCGTACGCCTCAACCAGCCAAGCCAAATCAATCAGCGCTTCGCTCACTGAACTCCCCCCACATTGATGGAGTTTGATGATACTTAGGAACCTTTGTAACCGCCGACTTCATGGCGGTGTTACGTGTCGCATCCGAGGCATCTATCAAAAGCGTCAAAAAAAACCGAAAATTGACCACTTTTGATTCCAATAAAAATCTTCAGACGAAGCGAGTCTTTGATAGCATCGGGAAGCCGCCCCCAAACCATCCGAGCCACCCCCAGCCGGCCCCGCCAACCGAGGACCGTGGCTCCAGGAGTGAGCCGCATGGCAGGAATGGACCCGCAGCTGAAAGCCAAACTGCAAAAGCAACGCTACCACATTGTTGGCGAACACGGTGGTGTCAAAACATGCCACTGGACCAAAGAATCCCTGTTGCGCGACCGCCAGTGCTACAAAGGCAAGTTCTACGGCGTCGCCAGCCACAACTGCATGCAAATGTCGCCTGTGGTTGACCAGTGCAACTTGGCGTGCACCTACTGCTGGCGTGAACCGCACATGGACACACTGGAATTGACCGACCAGGACCCCCTCGACCTGTTGTACGAATCGGTTCGCGCCCAGCGCCGCTTGCTCTCGGGCTTCGGGGGCAACCCCAAGGTGCCTCGCGAGAAGTGGCTGGACGCTCAGAACCCGAAGCACGTGGCGATCTCACTCAACGGGGAGCCGACACTCTACACCCGACTTTCTGAATACATGGACCTGTGCCACAAGCACGGCATGACCACGATGCTGGTGACCAACGGCACCCTGCCCAAGGTCCTCGAGAAGTTGGACACGCTGCCCACCCAACTCTACGTCTCGGTGGACGCGCCCAACAAGCAGGTGTTTGACGAGGTCTGTCGGCCAAAGTGGAACAGCGGTGCGTGGGACCAATTTGAGAAGACCATCGACCTCTTGCCCTCCCTCGACACCCGAATCGTCTGTCGTCACACACTGATGAAAGGCGTCAACATGTCCGATGCTCACATCAAGGAATTCGCTGCACTGGATAACCGTGCTGACCCTGATTTCATCGAGAACAAGGGCTACGTCTTCGTCGGCCACAGCCGAGAAAACCTCGCGATGGAAAACATGCCCAGTCACGACGACATCATGGAATTCTCTCGCAAAATTGCACCCCTCACCAACCGAGAAGTCCTCTCCGATTCTCGCCCCAGCCGAGTCGCTTTGGTTGGAACCGAAATCACGCCCATTCCCATCCCCGAACCGACGATGTTCTTCCCCGAAGACCTGGGGATTGCCCCGCCGGTCAAGCACCTGCCAATCATCTCCTGAATGATGTGCTGCGTGCCCGAGCAAAGGGTA